>JBBSNI010000276.1:0-8076 GCA_038232695.1 Cytophagales bacterium | reverse complement strand
TGGTCAGAGAGCGGCTTTGGGGTAAACAACAATTTTTAACCTCCCTGCCCGAAGCAGAGGTTGATTATTTAAACCAACCCTTGATACAGCATTTATGCGCTATGATGACCAGGGCCGCGTAAGGCTAAAGTCGAGCTAAGGGAATCAATCACTTTCCTGCCCTATTTAAATAATTACGACCTATCTTTTCAGCATTTTTCCGGTAAGCAGAGACAGACATGCCGGTTACTTTTTTGAACTGGGTCGAGAGGTAGTTGACGCTGCTATACCCTAATTTCCAGGCAATCTCACCGACGTTCGCTCTGCCAAATGGTCGCCATGGATTTCATCTAATGAATTCCAGCTAAAGTAAAGTCCCCCGGCTGTCCAGAGCAGAAATTGGACGCCCATGAGCAAACCTAAATAGCGGTGTGATTTTCGGATATAGTAATGACTGTTTTTTTTCATATTCTAAAATAATACTGGCTAATGGTTGTGCCCGGCCGTGGATGGCTTCTCAGCCAACCCTTCCTTTTTGAACACCCGCTGTCCTTTCCGGTAGGTCTCCCTGACTTCTCCACAGTTTAGCATATCTTCACCAAAGTAAGGGTTGCGGATGTCTTCTGTCTCGCTGAGCCAGAAGTCGCCTTTATTATTAAAGGCCATCGGGCAGAAATCTTTGTATACCTTCTCTTTTTCCAACCCAAAGGATTCGGTCATGGCTAATATATTGTCAGAAAGCGGGGAAAAATGCTGGCGCAGGGTTTCCAGATCATCCGCTGCCCTGATGTTATCCAAGTCGTCTGAAAGTTGCTCTTTCAGAGCCATCCAGCGGTCGTGAGCCTGCCCTTGCAGCAAGCGCATGTTGGCTTCAGAAAGTGCGTCTTCCAATGTATGGGAAGCTGCCCGGGCAGCCTTCACATCCGAATGTACCAAAGCATTTTTTATCTCAAAGTAGGCCTCTGCCGCTGCGGTGATCTGCTCCCGGAAAGCCTCAGGCGTTTGCAGCGTTTTGCTCTCAGGGCGCGACATCATACTGTAGTTGCCGGAAAGCTGCGCTGCCGCATCAATAGCAAACACCCCGTTGGTGGCGATCTCTTCACCAGCTTCCAGCCCCGCCTCTATGAGATACATCTCACCCATGCGGGGTCCCAGGGTGACCTCCCGCATCTCATAAGAAGGAAATTCCGCATCCGGCACTTTCACATAGACTACAGAACGTTTGCCCGTCCAAAGCAAGGCGGTTCTTGGGATAAACAGCGATTGTTCGGCTGTTGCCAGATTGGTGCGGAGGCGTGCCGTGACAAACATCTCCGGCTTGAGCGATCCGCCCGGGTTGGCTGTTTCTGCACGCACAGAAGCCGCCCTGGTGCCGGGATTGATGACCGGGTCTATATAGCTGACTTTGGCCTGGAATGTTTTGCCGGGGAGGGCTGCTACGGTAAAGGAAATCTGATCGCCTACCTTCACCAGGGGCAAGTCCGTCTCAAAGGCATCCAGGATGATCCAGACCCTGCTCAAATCCACCACATCGAGCAGCACGGCGCCGGTGTTCACATAATCGCCTACCGCTACGTTGCGTTGGGTTACCACGCCGCCTTTGTCGGCCAGCACCTCAAACTGTTCTTTTACTTTTCCGGTTTGCAGGATCTGATCAATTTGCTTTTTGCTAAGCTTCCACAGCCTGAGTTTTTCACGCGCCGAGGTGTAGAGTTCCGGGTAAGTATCTTTGAGTTTAGCAGCTTCCAGGAGCTCTTTTTGCGCCGTGAGCAGTTCGGGCGAATAAATAGTAGCCAGCCGCTGCCCTCGCTTTACTACCTGTCCGGTAAAGTTGACATGCAGTTTCTCGATGCGGCCGGGAAACTTTGCCGTGATGGAAGCCCTTTGGCTCTCATCGGCTTGCACTTTACCAGTCAGCAGCACTTCCCCTTCCGGGGTCGTTCCTGTGACCCGGGAGGTTTGGATATCGGCCATAGCCACTGCTTCGGGCGACATTTCCAGTACCATAGGGTTGGTATCAGCCGTAGCACGGGAGGTCGTTGCCGGTATGAGATCCATGCCGCAGATAGGGCATTGCCCCGGTTCAGACCGCCTGATCCGCGGATGCATAGAACAGGTCCAGACTTCTTCCTGATGATCCGGTGGTGCGATGGTTTGATGGTTTGATGATTCGGTGGTTTGGTGGTCCGATGGCTTGAGGAGCCAGCCGAGGAGGATACCTGCCAGCAAGGTGAGGGCGAGCAGAAAGTACTTGTTTTGGATAATATTTTTCATGGAATTTTTGTCTATCAATAATTAATAAGTAACATCAAATCATCAAATCATCCCCCGAAAGCATTTCCAGCATCGCTACGGCGGTATGTTGATCGAGTACAGCCGTGATGAGCTTTAGTTTGTAATCGAGCAGTTGCTGTTGCAGGCGCAACACTTCTTCAAAGTCCTGTCCGCTTGTCGAGTAAGCGGTCATCAGAAGATTCAGGGTTTGCTGAACCAGTGTTGCCTGTCCGCGATAAAGGTCCGTTCTCTGGGTAGCATCGTCCAGGTCCCGCAGGGCTGTCGCCCATTGTACGGCTAATTGTCCCGCTGTATTTTCTTTCCTTGCCTGCACCGCCTGCTGCTTTAGTTCTGCTTCTTTCTGCATGGCATTGCCTTGGGTCATGCTGTCTAACAAAGCAAGCCGCACAGACAGGTCAGCAGGGGCCAGGGTGTCTGTCAGCGCAACGGCATGGTTAAGGTCGCGGTGAAGCAGTTGGTTAAATTCCGTTTGCAGCGGAATGCGGGAATCTCTGAGCCGTGCCAGTGTATTTTCCATGTCTCTGATCTCGATACGAACCCTGAGCACGTCACGCATACCCGGGCTGCCGGCACCGGCCCCTACGCCGGCATTTTGAAAGCGGGTCAATGCCAGACGTTCGTAGGTCTTGAGTATGTCGAGATTTTCCCGGGCGATATTGATTTCTTCTTCCAATCGGTAGAGGTCGTACCACGTTCTTTTTACCTGGTAGAACAAGCGGTTTTTAGTATCCTGGAATGCTTCGTACCGGGCCATAGCCATCTTGCTTGCTTCATCCTTGCGGATACGCAGCATCCCAAACCAGGGAAACATTTGCATCAGGCGCACATCAGCCTGCTGCCTGCCTATGAAACGGTCCATGGGTTGCAGGAAAAAACCTATGGTCAGTTCCGGGTCAGGCAAGGCGCCTACCTGCGGAACCTGCTCCATAGCCGCCAGGTAATCGTTGAGGTAAGCTTTCAACTCAGGATTATTTTCTGCGGCTGTTTGCACGGATTCTTCCAGGGTCTGCGCAGAAGAGATTCCTTTCAGCGTTAGCAACAGCATGATCATACAGCTTATTTTTTTCATAATTTCACCGTTGAGGATGGTAGAGATATTTCTGTGTTCTTTTTCAGCTTGCGCTCGGCATGCCAGCTATACAGCACCGGTACCAGGAAAAGGGTGATGAGCTCGATGGTCATGCCCCCAAACGAGGGAATCGCCATCGGGATCATAATGTCGGAGCCTCTGCCCGAAGAAGTCAGCACAGGTAGCAGGGCAAGCAAGGTGGTCGCCGTGGTCATCAGGCAGGGCAGTACTCTTTTCCTGCCCGCTTCCAATACTGCCTTGCGCACTTCTTTTTTGTTTTCAGGGGTATGTTTTTCAAAGCTTTGTTTCAGATACGTAGCCACCACAACGCCATCATCGGTAGCAATGGCAAACAAGGCAATAAAACCTACCCAGACGGCTACGCTGAGGTTGTACGTTCCCATCTGGAACAGTTTCCGCAGGTGGGTGCCAAAGACGGAGAAATCCATGAACCAATCCTGTCCGTACAACCAAAGCATGAGGAATCCGCCGGAAAAAGCCAGGGCGATGCCCGCAAAAACAAACAGGCTCGTAGCTACCGAGCGGAACTGAAAATAAAGGATCAGAAAGATGAGTATCAAACATAGGGGAACCACAATAGACAGGCGTTTTTCAGCCCTTAACTGGTTTTCATAGTTGCCTGAGAACTCAATAGCGTACGCCCGAAGGCACGGTCAATTCGCCCGAGGCTATTTTCTGCTGTCAATAGCGTTGTGCTTCTTCTACGACCGTTACTTCCGCGAAACCGGGTTTTTTATCCAGCAATACATAGCCCACCAGAAAGCTGTTTTCTCCCCGTATCATTTCAGGTCCCGGGCGATAGGTGATGGCTGCCAATTGTCCCAGCGGTATATACGAGCCCATAGGCGTAGGGACAAGCATTTGCTCAATGGATGCCGGGTCATCGCGGTAGGCGCGGGCATAACGTACCCGGATCGGGAAGCGCTCCCTGCCTTCTACCGTCGTGCTAAGCTGCATACCCCCAATAGCGGTTTCCACGTAATCCTGCACATCCCGGACATTAAGTCCGTAACGGGCGATCTGGTCACGGTCAATATCAATCTCCAGGTAAGGCTTGCCTACGATACGGTCGGCAAACACGGCTTCGGTTTTGACAGATGGCACTTCTTTCAGGTATTTTTCTAACTGAAGCCCAAACGCTTCAATGGTTTTCAGGTCAGGTCCATACACTTTGATACCCATCGGGGGGCGCATCCCCGTTTGCAGCATGATCAGGCGCGTTTCTATAGGCTGAAGCTTGGGAGAGGAGGTTACCCCAGGTATATTGACCACACCCACAATCTCATTCCAGATGTCATCCGGCGTCTCGATGTGCGCGCGCCATTGCCGGAAATATTCGCCATGCGGGTCCGGGAAGAGTTGCCCTGCGCTGACCTGTTGCGGAGACATGGTTTCAGGATCATACACCCCGCCATTTTTCAATACAAACTGCCCCTCTTCATTCACTTTGAACCGGCGTTTGTTGCCGTTGATGTCCGTGGCATATTCGCTTTTATAGCGGATGGTATTTTCAAACATAGAAATAGGCGCGGGGTCGATGGCGGTCTCGGCCCGTCCTGCTTTTCCTACCACCATGTCTACTTCCGGAATGGCACTGACCCTCCGGTCCAGTTGCTGCAATATCTGCCGGTTGGCTTCCACGCCGGCGTGCGGCATAGCCGTAGGCATCAGCAGGAAGGAGCCTTCATCAAGCGAAGGCATAAATTCTTCCCCCAGCCCCGGGAACGTTTCTCTCATGGCTGTCCAGACGGAAGTATTTCTCACATTCCAGCCTATTTTTCCGGCAGCCTGAGGGATGATGCCAAACACCCGGTCGAAGCCCAGCCAGACGTTTACACCGATCAGGACGATGATGAGCGGAACCACCAAAAAAGCTGCCTTATGGTCAAGACACCACATCAAAAGGGTAGGGTAAAAGCGCAAAAACAAGGCAAAAGAGCCTAACACCAAGCCCAGGATGGTAGCAATAAACAGAAAGTTGACCAGCAGGCTGTTGGAGACGCCCAGCGTAGTGACGCCCAGCGTGGAGACGCCCAGCGTGGAGACGCCCAGCGTGGAGACGCCCAGCGTGGAGACGCCCAGCGGCATCCACTCCGTAGCCCGCAACCAGCCTACCGCCGTTAGGGTAAGCCCGATCATCAACAAGTTGTGGTATTTGCTTATCTTTTCCAGGAAATGATACAGCAGCACATTCACCAACCCAAAGCCAAAAAGCACCCATCCTGCCCAGGGCCAGACGGTCAGTGCGATCACCGGGCCTGCCAGCACCAGCAGGTAGTTAAAATACAAACCTGTGTGGCCCTTGGCTTTTTTCATGGAAAATATCCAGTGAGCAAAGGCAGGCATTAGCAGGAGCGTAAAAATGAGTGCTGCGATGAGCGCAAAAGATTTGGTATACGCCAGCGGACCAAAAAGTTTTCCTTCTGCTGCCTGTAGCGTAAACACCGGCAGAAAGCTAACGATAGTGGTGCTTACCGCCGTCAGAATGGCGCTGGCTACCTCTGTCGTCGCTTCATACACAACAACAAGCCTGGACTTGTCCGCAGGGGCATCCTGCAGGTGGCGCAGTATGTTTTCATTCAGGATGATGCCCAGATCGACCATGGTACCGATGGCAATGGCAATACCGGACAGGGCGACGATATTGGCGTCTACCCCGAAGTATTTCATAAAAATAAAACACATGAGTACCGCCAAAGGCAGGAGGGTAGAAATGAGCAGGGAAGCCCGCAGGTTGAACACCATCACGACCACTACGATGATGGTGATAAGTATCTGCAAGCTGATGGCATTGTAGAGCGTGCCTAGGGTTTCGTAGATGAGCCCGGTACGGTCGTAGAAAGGCACAATGGTCACTTTGGATATGGTGCCATCTTCCAGCGTTTTGGAAGGAAGCCCTGCGGCTATTTGATGAATCTCTTCTTTTACCTGGTTGATGACCTCCAGCGGATTGGCCCCATAGCGGGCGATCACCACGCCGCCCACCGCCTCTGCTCCGGACTTATCCAGGATGCCGCTCATGTTGCGGGGTTGCGGACCGATGTTTACTTTGGCTACATCTTCGATGCGGAGGGGTACATTGTTGGTCACTTTTACTACCGCTTTGTCCAGGTCGCTCAAATTTTCTACGTAGCCCAAACCTCTGACAAAATAATCTACTTTGTTGACTTCTATGGTGTTAGTGCCTACATCCAGATTGCTGTTTTTGACTGCCTACATCACGTCCATCAGCGAAACGCCGTGGGCTTTCAGGGCAGCCGGGTCCACATCTACCTGGTATTCTTTCACGTAGCCGCCTACGGAGGCCACTTCGGCTACCCCTTCCACACTGGTCAGGGCATAGCGGACGTAATAGTCCTGGATGGTACGGAGTTCGTGGAGGTCCCAGCCGCCCGCCGGGTTTCCTTCTTGGTCTCTGCCTTCCAGGGTATACCAATATACCTGTCCTAAGGCAGTGGCGTCTGGCCCCAGCTTGGGTTGTACCTCCCCGGGCAGCAGCCCTGCCGGTAGGGCGTTGAGCTTTTCAAGCACACGGGATCTGCTCCAGTAAAATTCTATATCTTCTTCAAAAATGATATAGATACTGGAAAAGCCGAAGGCCGAACTGCTGCGCACGCTTTTGACCCCCGGAAGGCCCAGCAGGGCGGTAGTCAGCGGGTAGGTGATCTGATCTTCTACATCCTGGGGGGATCGACCCATCCATTCGGTAAAGACGATTTGCTGGTTCTCCCCAATGTCAGGAATAGCATCTACCGGCACAGGGTCGCGGGGCAGGAAGCCTGTTTCCCAACTGAAGGGAGCCGTTACGATGCCCCAGGCAATGATCAGCAGCAGGAGCAGCACCGTAACCAGCTTATTTTCTAAAAAGAATTTAATAATAATGTTAAGCATAGTATCATATGGAACACATGAAGTGAATAGCGGTCGCTGAAAGGCAAAACGTTACCTGTTCAGAGACCGGAAAAGGCTACTCTATGCTTTGGCTAAATAAGAAAAGACTGCACCCGCAGATACACGGCTATATCGGGTGGGGGAGGGGAATGAAAGGCAGCCCACAGCGGTGAAACATCCGGGGCATTGGTATGATTTGCAAAGAAATGAGCCAGCAGGCTTACGGTGTAAAACGTCAGCGGCTGAAGCTGTAATGTCTGGTGGTTGAGCTGAGAATGATCCAGCACCAGTTGATCAAACTCATCGTGGCAACAGTCGGAAGGCATCTCTTTTTCCTCGTCGCCACAGCAAGTTGGCACTTCATCGCTGAGCGTAACATGCGCCAATGTTTCCCCACAGAAATGCTTCGCCAAAGTAAACCCGGTAGAGTTTATTAGGATCAAAAGCAGGAGGAACATGGATACTACCCGGCGCATATGATTGGTTGACTACAAAGCTGTAACGAACATGAGTGGTCAAAAGATTTCATTCTCTGTGTGAAATTATAGTTTTTATGTATAGTATTCTGTTAATCAGCTTCCGCGTCCGGTTGGCTTAAGCATGAAAATTTCAAGTGTAAAACTTACCATATTAAATACAACGAGGGTAATTATCTCGTATATTTACACTCGTTAGCACAAAGAGGGTAAAATTTACCCTTGTTCGATATGAGTGGTTTTAAGAAAGACGTACCTTACAATGATTTACCGATGTTGCCTCCAAAAATCAACCTGGAGACGACTCTTATTTTACGTAAAACAATAGCAGCAAGCAGAGCCTTA
>JBBSNI010000275.1:0-8079 GCA_038232695.1 Cytophagales bacterium | reverse complement strand
CGCATGGATAAAGAACTAAAAAGCGTAGCGTGATTATCTGGATAGGTTGAACAGCCTATGTTTAGATGTTTTCTTAACCCGATTTCAATCAGTTTGGAATAGGTTGAAACCTGTATATCACTTAGTCCTCGTTCGATTCTAGAAATGTAGCTCTTTTTCGTTCCGGTTCGTTCTGCAAGTTCTTGCTGGGTCAAATTTGCTTCTTTTCTGGCTTCTTTAAGCATTACGCCCAATCGGAAAGCAAGCGATTCAGCGTCAAACCTATCGCGTTTAGCTGTTCCTTTCTTTCCGTATTTCTCGATAAGTAAGTCTTCAAAATCTGTTACATTTTCCATATTAGCCGTTTTTCTCTTTTAGGTATTCTTTCTTCAATTTTTCTGCAAGCTTTATTTCTTTCCGAGGTGTTTTTTGTGTTTTCTTGACAAAGCAGTTTATGAGTACAATTAAATTTCCTTCATCAAAGAAGCAAAAGATTCGGATACTTTTGAAAGTTGTGATAACCCGCACTTCATAAATTCCATCACTATTCTCGAGAGCTTTGAAAAACTTTTTTGGAACTTGCCTTTCAAACCGGACCAAATCCAAAACATATTCGATCTTTCCAAAAGAAAACTTATGGTTGTGCGTTGAGTTTTATCAGCTTTAAAATATCCGTTAGATGCGTATAAATCACAATGGGTACGACCACAGCCGGTAAAAGTACAAAGGGAAAGTAAGTCACGCCCCGTTTAGGTTGCTCAAAGGCGAATTGTTGGAAGGGTAGTTCGGCTAATAAGATCGCGTTAAAAGTAATGAGTAAAACCAGCACCAAACCTATGACATTCCATACCAGCAACGCCTTATTTCCGATTTTCTCTCTCGAATATAGATAGCCCATAACAGGTGCCGACAGACCGGCGATCATATCAAAATTTTTTCCTTCAAAGGTCATCAACTGCGGTATAAAAACCGGAATAGGCGATGATGGATTGCAAGACAGACCACAGCAAAATCACGATCAGCAGCTTTTTCGGCTTACGGTTAGCGTAGTAAAACAGAGCAAGGGTCAGGGCTGCCGTCAGCAGAAACAGCAGGTTGATCCAGGTGGGGAGGTCTTTGATCATGTTTTTGGTTCGAGCTATAACCAATGTATGTAGCTGTCACTCTTTTTAAGTTTAAAATGGTATAATTGCCCTGTCACTTACACAAGCAAAAATTTTAGTCAAATCCTTTTGGAACTACATTAATTCGTTCTTCAATGAATTGTATTTCTTTACCAGGTTTTCACTGCCACAGTAGCGGCAATTTGTACATATATTTATCATTCCTAACTTTAATACCAAGTTAACGATATCAACGATTTCATCCACTTATTCCCTAATCTATCATTTGATTTGCATAAATAGAATAATAAGTCTATACTGAATAGCTCAAAATAGGTATTTTAAAATTCTTTTTTACAAAGTGATGTTTTTAAATGCGGCAAAATTTCTTGCTACTCTGTATTTTTATAATTCGTTAAACTTTTACTTTTACATTTTTATTTCGTTTACTACAGTATAATAAATTAATATTTGACTTAAAATTGATACCTGTGGAAAAAGAAGAGAATAATGAACAGCCAATAGAAGTTAAAGGAATAGAAGTTAAAGGATATGATGAGTCAGAGGTTTTCTATAGCAATCAAATCTTTTTCACCAGGATTACTAACGAGGATGTTGAAATAGCTTTTTCAGTTTTTCAACCTGATAATAAAATAAAAATTACACACAGAATGATCATTACAACACCTCACCTTTTTAGATTAAGAGATTTGTTAGTAGATACAGCAAAGGATCTTGAAAACCAAATGAAATCAAAAAATGAAAGTCCCACTAAAGATAAATGAGACAGGCTGGTTCCTCATATTAAATCCAAATTTAAGTACATCCGAAGAACTACAAAATAAGGATTATAATATTTCAGGTTATAGTATTGCTAAACTAAGCACTTCTTATAATCAGCCATTCATAGGCATAGATGTCACGAAGGAAATATTAAATCTGCCTTCTGATATTACTGAGTTTTTGTCCGACTTTAAAGGAAATGGATTTTATAAGAACAGCATTTTTAAATATAACGAAAAGACAATCGCTCATCTTCAGAATCTCGTTGATGAGCGCAGTAGAGCTAAATATTTTGAGGAAATAGATAGTTTTAAAACCTTAAAATATAATTGGGATGGATATAATGCAGAGCCGACAGCGGATGCAGCTATCCACTTAGCTAAAGAGGTTGTTACAGAACTTATCAGTAATAGGATCAAGATTGATATCTGTGTTCCTATGAGGGATGGTGGTATTCAATTTGACATAGATGGAGATAAATATTCAACAGAAATTGAAATTCATCCTGATCAAACTATAAGTCTTATTGTATATAATGAGAACGCTGAAATAGTTAAAAATAAAATAATATCTCTTTCTGAAATTAAAACCATTAAGCAATATATATGAGTGGGTCAGCGCTGTACATTATTACAGCAAAAGATACATTAATAAGAAAGATTCCCCGCGTACCATCCCACATAAAGATATCAATAGAGAACGGTAAAGAAGTAAAAAGAATTACTAGTGCCAACTTCAAAACAAAAAAAGGAGAGGATGGACTTTCAGTTCAGATAGAAAAGCTTGTTGAAAGTACGGACACCGTCGTAAATCAAACAACGCATACAGCAGCATTTTTTCTTGCTAAAGTTCCAATGGATTTAGGAAAAGAATGTAAACATGATCCTACTGCAACAGAATATGCACATGCTTTAATAGTTGGTGATACAAGAAGTATCGCTAAAAAAATTGCTAATGCATGTCATAAAATACTCGACGAGGATATTTTAATAGGTGAATAATAACTAAAAATACCTACCTTCAATCATCAATTGTAACAGGTATTTTTAATACAGTTTCAATAAGAAAAGCCTGATTTAGCATACAGTCCGCTGCAAATCAGGCTTTTATACAGTAGGGTAAATGTTCAATCATTATCATACCTTTCACACCAACTTTTGCATGTCCCGGATGAGTATCTTGCGGCGGTCAAAGTTGATGATGTTTTTTTCTTTCAATTCGTTCAAGATGGTCGTTACGGTTTGCCGGGAGGTGCCTGTGAGGCTGGCAATGTCCTGGTGTTTGAGGTAGCTTTTAATCAGGGTTTCATAGCCTACTTTCTGTCCTTTTTCTTTGGCCATGTCGCGGATAAACTCTATGACGCGGGTGCGGGCGTCTTTGGAGACGAGCAACTCTATCCTGCGCTCCAGCTTGCGCATACGGTCGCCTACCATCTTAAAGAGCTTCAGGCTCAGTTCCTGGTCATCGGCCATAAGCATCTGCATATCCTCGATGGTCATAGGGCAGATGGTGGTCACGGCATCCAGCGCCTGGGCAAAGTCGCGGTGGCTGTCTTCTCCGGTCAGGGCCAGCTCGCCGAAGATCTCGCCTGCCGTCAGGATGGTCTTGACGATTTCCTTGCCGTCTTCCGAATAGCTGCCGATCTTTACCCGCCCTTCCCGCACAATATAAATGTAATCGGAAGGTTCCCCGGTAAAGTAGATGTATTGCCCCTTCTGGTAGGTTTTGTGCTCAATCTGGTGCTGTAACTCCACGATCTTCTGGGGGCAGAAAATGTTGACAAAGTTGGTTTTTTCAAAATACCACAGATGCTGTTGATCCATATATTTGCTTTTTGCTATAAATTACACACTTTTTGGCGGATACAAAAATTTGTTATCTTTCCATCACTGAACAGCCACCTTAAACCTATGAAAAAGAGACCTGCTTATACCATCGCTCTTCTGATGGCTTTGGCAATATACACCAGTTTGTATAGCCCTGCAACCGCCCAGCGTACAGCCTTGCCTACCGGCAGGCAGGTATCCACTGGGGGAGACGCCCGGCGTGGAGACGCCCAGCCCTTGCCACAGGATTTGGGTGAATTCAGCAGGCGTAGGCAGATGGCTTTGGACAGGCTCACGCAGCAGGACGTGCATCCGGTATTTACGCAAGCCTTTATCCTAACGGATGTAGCGGTGAATCCTCAGCAGCCGCGCCGCTTCTATAACTTTAGCGGCGACCTGTCAGGACGTTACATTGAAGTGATGTCTTTGTTTCCCTCCCAAAAAAGTAAAGTCAACCTGGATACGCTGGTTGCGCAGTTGCTGACCTACCAGCAACCTGATGGACGGTTTGGCGATCCTGCACTGAAGTTTAGCACGGAAGAGATCGAGGGCGAACATATGGCGCTGCTATGGGGCAACGGTCGGCTGCTGGTAGGGCTGATGACTTATTATGCCCAAACCCAACGCCCGGCAGTGCTGGAAGCGGGCAGGCGGCTGGGCGACTTTTTTATCAATACCTACCAGGCTTGTTCGGCACCGGCTGTGAGGGCAAAGCTGGAAGGATTTGGCGCCAAAGGCATCATCTGTTTTACACAGTACATAGAAGGGCTGGTTATGCTCTCGCAACATACCGGCGACCAAAAATATGCAGTCGCCGCTGCCCAGACCTACCCGGTGTTGCCTGCCCGCGGAGAGCAGCACAGCCACGGCTACCTGTCCACGCTGCGCGGGGTACTTAACTTGTACGAATACACTCAAGATAAGCAACATCTCAATTTTGTCCTGCAAGCTTATGATGACCTGGTGCAGTCCGAAGATTACACCCTGTTTGGGTCCGTTCCGGAATATTTCGGAGGGAAAGGGGAGCGCGACGAGGGTTGCTCTACCGCTGACTTTATGCGGCTGAGTTTTCATTTGTACCGACTGACAGGTAAGGAAACGTATCTGAACAAAGGAGAGAAAGCTCTGTACAATGCCTTGTATTTCAACCAGTATTTTACCGGCGATTTTGGGCATCATCATATCACCCCGCAGGGCGCTGAGCCCGATCAGTTGCACGCCGCCTGGTGGTGTTGTACCATGCACGGGCTGCGCGCTATGTACGACGTTCAAAAAAATGACATGGTGGAGCGGTCTTCTAAAAACAAAAAGCTCAACCTGTACCTGGAAACCAAGTATGAAGATGATGCTATAGCCTTTCAAATGTCTAAAACGCAAAAGCAGGGAGATATTCACTACTATCTGCTGGAGGTACTGGATGTCAAAGCTGCTACTACCCGGCTTGCTTTCAGACAACCTCCCTGGGCAGCTGCCATCAAACTCTCAGTAAATGAAAAAGACATCACTTATGCGCTCAAAGATGGCTATGTAACGCTTTCTCAACCTTTGAAAAAAGGGGACAAAATGAAAGTAGGACTGCCCTTCAGGCGAATGCTCATGACGGATCGTGATCAGGCAATGGCTTTGGATAAAATAGACAAACAAACGGTAACAGGTATCTTGCAATACGGCCCATATCTGATGGGCGTAGATGATCGTATAGACCCTATTTTTAACGCAGAACCTAATAACAACGTAGTCTATGCTACCAGCCTAAAACCGGCAGACGCGAATATGGAAGGCGTCGTACGTTCTGATGTAGCCATCACAGCTAAATACCAACACGGTGGCTTTCCTTCGCAACTGCTGACCTGGATGCTTCCTATTGCCGAACAGACCTATAGCAGGCATGGCTACCTGAAGATGAAAATGGATTTTACCACCACCACACCCAGCCAGAACGAACAGGATATGCTCAACCCCTGGCAACCAAATTGAGTTTGAAGACGGAAGTGGTGCCCCATTGGAACCGAAGCTCGAAGAAAAACTGCCCACTTCCGTCTTCTATCTAACTTACCAACCATGCATAACCTACGCCTATTCATTCTTTGCGCAATAATCACAGCCTGTCAAAGTGCGCCACAGTCGCTGGAAACCGCGGCATCTGCTACGCTTCCTATGAACGTTTTGTTCATTGCTGTAGATGATCTGCGCCCGGAGTTAGGCTGCTATGGGAAGGATGATATCCATTCTCCCAACATAGACCGCTTAGCGCGGGAAGGCTTGCTCTTCGAAAGGGCGTACTGCCAGCAGGCAGTCTGCTCTCCTTCCCGCACCAGCCTGCTCACCGGCTTGCGCCCCGACGCCACGCAGGTGTATGACCTGCAAACCCACTTCCGGCAGACCGTTCCCAACGTGGTGACTTTGCCCCAGCATTTCAAGCAAAACGGCTATTATGCCGAATGGTGGGGCAAGATTTATCATGCCGCTCTGCTGGATAGCCCTTCCTGGACGACCCAGGGAAAACGCTACGAACCTGAAAGCAACTGGCGAGCTTACGTGCTGGAAGAAAGCAACCGGCTGGCGGCCCAAAACAAGGGTGGCGGCCCACCTTACGAAAGCGCCGCCGTAGCCGACAACGCTTATCCTGACGGCAAGATCGCCGAAAGTGCGATCCAAGCCCTGCATCGCCTGAAAGACAAACCCTTTTTTCTGGCGGTAGGATTTTATAAGCCTCATCTGCCTTTTAATGCCCCTCAAAGATACTGGGATATGTATGATCCTGCGGCTATCCCGTTGCCGGAAATGACCTCACCTCCGCAAGGGGCTCCTGATGTGGCCCTGACCAACTGGGGTGAGTTGAGGGCTTATTCCCTGATCCCTGCGCAGGGCGGTCTCGATGAAGCCATGACCCGTAAGCTCATCCACGGTTACCGTGCCTGCGTAAGCTATACCGATGCACAGGTAGGCAAGCTGCTAGATGCACTGGACCGGCTGGATTTGCGCAAAAACACCATCGTCATCCTCTGGGGCGATCACGGCTGGAAACTGGGCGACTATGGCGATTGGTGTAAACATACCAACTTTGAGATAGACACCCGCGTACCTATGATCATCAGCGTTCCGGGAATGCAAGCCAAAGGAAAAAAGAGCCCGGCGCTGGTGGAGTTTGTCGATATTTATCCTACTTTGAGCGAACTGGCAGGTCTGCCCTTGCCTGATCATCTGCAAGGCAAAAGTTTTGTATCCTTGTTGGATGATCCGGAAAAGGAATGGAAAGAAGCTGCCCTGAGTCAGTATCCCCGCCAGAATGGGGAGGTCATGGGCTATTCTATGCGCACCGATACCTACCGCTTTACGCGCTGGCAACGGCAGGATAAAACCAGGCAGGTAGTAGCCATAGAATTGTACAAACACGAGGATGACCCCCTAGTACAAAACAACCTGGCAAGGCTGCCAGAATATGCCGCTACCGTACAAAAGCTTGATTCTCTGCTGGATATACAATGGTCGGCGTCTTTGCTACCGCAGGCCTCGCGCAAAGAAGCGAGGGAAGATTTTTAACGAATAACAACCAAACAACCTGTACTGACATGATCAAATACCTTATAGCTGCTGCCCTCACTATTTTGCTTTTATCTATGTTGAGCTTTCAGTCTCAACCAGCCCCGCCGCCCAATGTGGTCCTCATCTTTATGGATGATATGGGCTATGGCGATCTGGAAAGTTATGGAGGTACGCAGTATCACACACCCCACACCAACCAAATGGCTGCCGGGGGGATGCGGTTTACCCATTTCTATGCCGCACAGGCGGTGTGCAGCGCCTCGCGCGCTGCCCTGCTGACGGGGTGTTACCCTAACCGGGTAGGGATGCATGGCGCGCTGGCGCCCTGGAGTACCATTGCCCTGCACCCGCAGGAAGAAACCCTGGCAGAAGTACTCAAAAAAGAGGGATACGCCACCAGCATGGTCGGTAAGTGGCATTTGGGCGATGAAGAACCTTACCTTCCTTTGCAGCAGGGGTTCGATGAGTACCTGGGCTTGCCCTATTCCAACGACATGTGGCCGGTAGATTATGATGGCAAACCGATCACCGATACGACTAACCGCAAGATCAGGTATCCTCCGCTGCCGCTCATAGAGGGCAACAAGACGCTGCAAGTGATCAAAACACTAAAAGACCAGGCTACCCTGACCACGCGCTATACGGAAAGAGCCGTTCAATTTATCCATAAGCATAAGGACAATCCTTTCTTTTTGTATGTAGCGCATTCTATGCCGCACGTTCCGATTGCCGCTTCTAGCAAGTTCAAGGGAAAGAGTAAAGACGGCTTGTATGGGGATGTGATGATGGAACTGGACTGGTCGGTAGGAGAGATTTTACGGACCCTGGATGCGCTGCGTTTG
>JBBSNI010000274.1:0-8084 GCA_038232695.1 Cytophagales bacterium | reverse complement strand
GGGGAAGCTATCAAATAATCAATGTAGAATTCAAATGCATCTCCTCTTTCCATAGCCAAAGCTAACGCCTTAATAAATAAAACTCAATCTTCAAAACCTTTCGCAAGCGAAAGGTCAGTAATTAAACTAAAAGTAATAACTTTATAATCGTTAAAAATAACTATTTCAAAGTATAATTAATATCTCCCGACCACCTTTTTTTCATTATATACTGTTCCGTGATGGAGCACTGCATACCCATTTAATGCCCCCTCAACAGCTTATAAAAGCCCTGATGCTATAACAGTAAACTTATAAGCGATGATGACGTCCATGTTCAGCCCTACCACTACTCATTTATTTACTAAAACATGTACTTTCAGCATGAAAGTGGGCTTTAAAATAACTTTTATATGCCATGTTGACAGGACAAGGTTGTTTTTAGCTACTTTCAAGCCTGTTGCAGCCTGAAAAAGCAGGCATTGAAGTTGCAAAATGAGGGGTGTATGTAAGTTCAGCTTACATAAAGTTACTCGAATGCATAGGGTATGTAAGGAAAGCGTTCATTGAAGTAACTTTAATTGATGCCTTAGCTGACAAGCTGGCAGAAAAACACGACTTTTTGCATACTGTTAGCAAAAATTACAGGCGTAATATGCAGTTGTGTGATTGCACGGGATATTCTCGAAGTATTAGTTTGCCCTACTTTAGGTAATGATTTTTTGAAACCATCGCAACGGCGACCGCAAATAATACAAAGAAGGCACAAAGGATAAGCCTGCCTGCTTTGCGCGCTTTGTGTTATCCTTCGTATCCTCTGTGGTTCATATAAAGAGCGTACGTCTACCCTGCAAGCCGCTGCCGGAGCAGGTGCATCATATGTACGTTGACTTCCCACTGGTTGGCAAGGGGCTGGCGGGTGTAGGGCAGCAGTGGCATGTAAGGGGCTGGGCCAAACTCAGGCGTGAGGGTGAGTGTGCGCTTACCGGCTGCCCGGCACTGCGCTGCGATCTGGTCCCACCAACGCAGATGGCAGTCTAAGGCTTCCGCAAACTCCGGGGCACGCGGGTCAGATACCTGCGCGCTTTGGTCGTACCCTACGCGGGTATGGATATGGTCTACCCTGCCCATTACTTCCGACAAGATCGCCTGCTGCTCGGGGGCCTGGAGCAGCGATTCGCTCACGCTGCACCAGTGCGAGAAGTCGGCGCACAGCCGCAAGCCCGGTAACTCTGCCAGGTAAGGCTGCATCACGTTCACAGAAAAGGAAAACTTGCCCCGGTGCGTCTCGTGGACGATAGGTACGCCGGTCTCTGCGGCAATAGCATCGGCTAAGCGGATCAGCGACAGGTTTCGTTCAAAAGTAAAATAGTCTTTGCCTGTCTGCGAGTTGATCAGCAGAGGCTGGGCAGCCGCCAGGTTTCTCAGGTAACGTTCAAAGTCCGCCTCATACTGATTTGAATCAGACAGCTTACACTCCCAGTGCTGCCCGATGAGCAGCAAACCCTGGGCTGCCAGCCGTTCGGTGATCTTATCTCTTTCGGCTGCCTCTAAGGGAAGCGCCATTTCTACGCCATCGTAGCCGGCGTCTTTCACTTTTGCCAGAAACGCTTCCATCGGCAGGTCTTCGCTTCCCCAGCGAGGGCAAAAAAACAGGATTTGCATGGTAGATAGAGGGTTAGGTTACTTATGATTTTACGTCGCTATTTTTTCCTTGAGCATTGAGTGTTGATTGTTGAATATTTAAAACACTCAATATTCAACACTCAAGGATAACTACAGAGGCCATAGACTTCGCTTTTACAGTTATTCCGGCGGCAGCGCGCCTCTTGCGCCTAACTCTACCACCTCCATGTGGGCAACCTTTTGTGCCTCCAACTCAAAGCGAAGCAGGGTTCTGACCTTATGGAAGCCTTGTTTGCCAACGGCGCCCGGGTTAAGGTACAGCATGTGGTTTTTTTGCCAGTCGCGCTTTACTTTGAGGATGTGCGAGTGACCGCATACGAGTATGTCCGGCTGCCTGCGTGACAGTAGCTGCCGTACATGCGGCGTATACCGGGGCGGCGTACCTGCGATGTGGGTGATCAGAATGGTAAGTCCTTCCCGTTCCAGCCACAGGTCTTCGGGAAATACACTGCGCACTTCCCTGCCATCAATATTGCCATAGACTGCCTGCAAAGGTTTGACAGCGGAAAGTGCATCAGCGATGGTCATATCGCCTATATCACCGGCGTGCCATAGCTCGTCGCAGTCCTGCACATGCCGGATGATGGCTTCGTCTACGTAGCCGTGGGTGTCTGAGAGTAAACAGATTTTCATATTTTTAGGTGTTCAGGTGTTAATGTGCGCAGGTGTTAAGGTGTTCCAGTGTTCCAGTGCTTATGTACTTCAACACTTCAACACTTTAACACACCAATCAAAAGCTCGGTAAAAACACTTCTGCCATCATACAGCGGGCGCTGCCGCCGCCACAGGCTTCTATCGTATCCAGCGGACTGTGCAGTATGTCCGTATGCTTTCGTATCCGGCTTACCTGATCGGGCGTCAGCGACTCATAGGCCTGGGTAGACATGACCAGTAGCTTGTTGCCTGCTTTATTTTTTAACTGTAGCATGTTGCCGGCAAAGTGGTTGCACTGTTCTTCGCTGATGAAAACGATTTCTTTGCCGCTATCGCGGATGATCTGCACGACCTCCTGCCGCTCCCACTTGTTTTTGACAGCATCGCCACAGAAGATCGCCAGGTCTTCGCCGATGCTCATCATCACGTTGGTATGATAGATCTCAGCAAAGCCGCGTTCGGTCATCTGCGAGGCAATGAACACCACCGGACGAAAACCAAACTCCAGACAGAAGGCTTCCAGCAGGTGCAGGTGTGTACGCGGCGACACGCAGGCATAGGCGATCTGCTCCCGGCGGTCCAGCACCAGGCTGCCTGTGCCTTCCAGAAACTTTTCTTCCTGCTCGAAGCTGGCATAGTCAATCTTACGGCTGATAGCAAAGCCGTATTCATTCGTCAGCGTATCCAGGATGTCGGTCCGCCTTTCTAAGCGCCGGCTGGGCGCCCACATGGGGTAGGTGACAACCGTGCCATCTTCGTGGAAAGAGATCCAGTTGTTGGGAAAGATGGAGTCGGGCGTATCTTTTTGTGCCGTGTCGTCGATGGCAATCACCTGCACACCCGCGTCGAAGAGCTTTTCTGCAAAGTCATTGAACTCCCGGAGCGCCCGCTGCTGTATGGTGGCGGCGTCTACGTCGCTGAGAAGTTGCTGGTAATGGTTGTTTTCGGCTGTTTCCACATTATACCCAAACTTGACAGGACGGATCATCAGGATGGTATCGGTGAGTTGCTCTCTTTTTTTCATAAAATGGGTACGTTCTCTGCGGGCAAAATTAAAACATATACGGTAGGTTGCTAACAGCAGGGCATACAAGATCGTGGATGCATACGAAAAAAAATGAATTGTTTTCTATTTTCAATGTTAAGAAATTGTTAACAAATTGTTACCTTAGTGTTAACAGCAATTACTAATGTTTGTCGTACAGAAAGCAACGTGCCGTCATGAAATACTTTTTCTTTAGCATCATCTTCTCCCTTTTTATTGTCTATACAGGTTTTACGGCTGGCTCTTTGGCCCTTCGTTCCCCGGCAGATACACTTCAGCGGGATACGCAAACAGGTGTTTCCACAGAAATGTTTGCCTTGCTAATGGCTGCCCGGGAAAATCTGCCGGCCGCCCAAGTGAAAGCCTATTGGCAGGAACTGAACGATTTTACCGCACAGATGCAAAAGAAGCAGGCGAAGTACAAGCGTGAGGAAGCTTTTGTAAAACACCTTTTCTACAAAGTCCACCGGAAGTATCTGAAACGGTACCGCCACGAAACCAACTTCTTTGAACTCTTTGAAAAAGGAAGCTACAACTGCGTGACCGGCACAGCACTGTACGCCCTGCTGCTGGACGCCCTCCAAATAGACTACACCATCCGGGAAACGCCCTACCATATCTATATGATGGTATATCTGCCGCAGCAAGGCGTGTCCACGCCGGACGTATCCACGCCGGTCATGCCCGACCGGGACGTATCCACGCTGGGCGGCATTCCGCCAAGCGATTCCGTGCTGATAGAAACCACCGACCCGCACGGTTTTATTACAGACCGCAGAGCTATGCAGGAAGCGATACAGCGTTATCAAACCCCATCATCAACGTCCCAGTTAGAAGCCCAATCGGAAACGCCAACGTTTGACTATGCCTTTGCCATTGATGAGCGCATCAGTTTGCGGCAGTTGGCAGGGTTGAGCTATTTTAACCAGGCCGTAGCGCATTATAACAAACAGCAGTTGCCCGAAGCGGTGTCGTATCTGAAGCAGGCTGCCCGGCTTTATCCTGCCAAACGGATGGAAGCGCTCCAGGCGCTGATCTACCAGACTGCCCAAAAAATGAGCTACTCCCGCTGATTTTATTTTGTCCTGCTCTGGTTTCGCTTATCTTTGAAGCGGGAAGTCAGAAGTTTTTTACTTCCGTCTTCCGTCTCAAACTCTTAAACGATGCGAAATTTACTTTTACTCATTCCCCTGCTGGTCGGAATGGGCGTGGTGGTGCAGTCTGGTGCTAATACCCAGTTGCGCCATATCCTGGGCAACCCTTTTGTGGCAGGACTTATTTCTTTTTCGGTAGGAACCTTATCTTTGATAGTCGTCAATGCCGTGATGCGGTCTGACCTTTCTGTACTGTCGGGCGAGCACATCCGGCAGACACAGTGGTGGATGTGGCTGGGCGGTCTGATGGGCGCTTTCTTTATCACTTCTGTGATCTTTATTGCTCCCAAAATCGGACCTACGCGGCTGTTCGGTCTGATCATCGCCAGCCAGTTGGTTTTTTCTGCCATCGTAGACCACTACGGATGGATGGGCTTTCAGCAGCAACCTGTTGATTTTAAAAAAGCGATAGGCGTGATCCTGCTGATCGCAGGGGCCTTTCTGGTGCAGTCTACAAAAGACGCATGATAAAAACTTATCGGTGTAGAATATTGTATTAAATGCATACTCAAACCTCCACAGACCCGGCTCATCTTATGAACAAGCAACTCCTTGATCAATTAGGCAGCCAATTGAAAGGCTCTTTACACTACGATGAGATGATGCGTATCCTGTACGCCACCGACGCCTCCGCGTACCAGGAAATGCCGCTGGCTGTTGCCATTCCGGAGACCGAAGAAGATATTGTTACCCTGGTTCGGTTTGCCGGTCAGCATAAAGTATCGCTTATTCCGCGTGCTGCCGGTACTTCCCTGGCGGGGCAGGTCGTCGGGCATGGCATCGTGGTAGATATTTCCCAGAAATTTACACACATTCTGGAAGTGAACGAACAAGAACGTTGGGTACGTGTACAGCCCGGCGTGATTCGCGACGATCTGAACCATTACCTGAAAGACTACGGGCTGTTCTTTGCCCCGGAAACGTCTACCGCCAATCGTGCGATGACCGGCGGCATGGTAGGCAACAACTCCTGCGGGCTACACTCCCCACTGTATGGCACCACCCGCGAGCATACCCTTTCAGTCAGAGTCATTCTGAGCGATGGCAGTATCACGGAATTCAAAGCATTGACCCCGCAGGAATTTGAAGATAAATGTGAGGGACGCACTAGTGTTAGCGAGCGGGAAACCGCCGTGTACCGCTTCGTCCGCGACCGCCTCTCCGACCCGGACGTTCAGCAGGAAATACGGGCGCAGTTTCCTAAGAAAGAGATCAAACGCCGGCGCAATACCGGCTATGCGGTGGACAAATTGCTGGACAGCGAAATTTTTACCGAAGGCGGCGAAGCTTTTAATATGTGTAAGCTGATCTGTGGCTCGGAAGGTTCGCTGGCGTTTATTACCGAAATTAAACTCAATTGCGAGCCGCTGCCGCCCAAAGAAATGGGACTGGCCTGCCCGCATTTTCACTCCATAGACGATTCGTTGCGGGCCAATGTGATCGCTATGCGGCACGGTGCGCGCGCTTCCGAGCTGATGGATTTGCATATCATTGAGCGTACCCGTGCTAACATTGAATATCGCAAACATACCTACTTTATAGAAGGCGACCCGCAGGCGGTGCTGATGATCGCGTTTGCTTTTCCTACGCATGAAGAAGTTGTCGCTGCTATCGAGGCCATGTATGCCGAGATGCAAGCCAGCGGTTTAGGCTATCACTTTCCGGTGTTGTATAACGAAGACACCAAAGCCGCCTGGGATGTGCGCAAAGCCGGGCTGGGACTGCTGGGCAATATTCCCGGCGACCACAAAGCGCAGCCGGTGATTGAAGACACTGCCGTGTCGGTAGAAGACCTGCCGACGTATATCGCTGAGTTCAACCAGATCACCAAAAAGTACGGTATGTCTTGTGTGCATTACGCCCACGCTGGTGATGGAGAACTGCATCTGCGCCCGATCCTGAATTTGAAGACTGAAGACGGTAACGCCATGTTTCGTACCATTGCCCAGGAGATTGCTACGCTGGTCAAAAAATACCGCGGCTCGCTGAGCGGCGAACATGGCGACGGACGTCTGCGCGCTGAGTTTATCCGCTTTATGATCGGCGATAAAAACTACGCGCTACTCAAAGAACTCAAACAGACCTGGGACCCGCTCCATATCTTCAATCCGGGCAAGATCGTGGATGCCCCGCCTATGAATGAGCAGTTGCGCTACATGCCCGGCCACCCTACGCCTGAGATAGAGACACTTTTTGATTTCAGCCAGAACATGGGTGTACTCCGCGCTACCGAGCAGTGCAACGGCTCCGGCGACTGCCGCAAGACCGAGATTGGGGGGGGCACCATGTGCCCCAGCTATATGGCGACCCGCCATGAGAAAGATACCACCCGTGCCCGTGCCAATATTCTGCGGCACTTCCTGACTAACTCTCCCAAAGCCAACCGCTTTGACCACGAAGAGATCAGGGAAGTGATGGACTTGTGCCTGTCGTGCAAAGGATGCAAGTCGGAATGCCCTTCTAATGTAGACGTAGGCAAGCTGAAGGCGGAATTTCTGCAACATTATTACGATGCCCGTGGCATTTCTTTCCGCACCCGCGTGATCGCTCATTTTACCCAACTGACGGCGCTGGCGGCGCTGACACCCAGGCTGTACAACTGGGTTGTAAAAAATGCTCTCACCAGCCGCCTGATCAAACAGGTGACGGGGTTTGCACCAGGGCGTTCTATGCCGCTGCTGTATCATATAACCTTGCGGCATTGGTACAAAAAACACCAGGCGCAGACTACGGTAAGCGTCAGCGGCTTCTCTGTTGCTTCGCCTCCACAGACCAGGAAAAGAACTGAACAGGACAGTGCCCATAAAGGGAAAGTATATCTCTTCTGCGATGAGTTTACCAACTACAACGATACGGAGGTAGGCATCAAAGCCATTCTGCTGCTGGAAAAGTTAGGGTATGAGGTCATTATTCCCAGGCATACAGAAAGCGGCAGGACTTTCCTTTCCAAAGGCTTGCTTCGTAAAGCCAAAAGTATTGCCATTCAAAACATCAATCATCTCAAAGACCTGGTCAGCGCCGAGACGCCCCTGATCGGCATAGAGCCTTCGGCTATTCTTACTTTGCGCGACGAATATATAGAACTCACCCGCGGAGAGGACAAAGAAAACGCACAGAAGATTGCCGACCATACGTATCTGTTCGATGAGTTTGTGGCACGCGAAATAGACAAAGGCAACATCACACGCGATGCATTTACCCAGGAAAAGCGGCTGATCAAGCTGCATGGGCACTGCCACCAGAAGGCTTTGTCGTCGCTGGTACCTACCAAAAAGATGCTCTCGCTGCCGCAAAACTACGAGGTGCACCTGATCCGCTCGGGCTGCTGCGGGATGGCAGGCTCTTTCGGCTACGAAAAAGAGCATTTTGGCGTATCAATGCAGATCGGCGAGCTGGTGTTGTTTCCTACGGTAAGAAAGCAGCCGGAGGAGGTGATCATTGCCGCGCCCGGTACGAGTTGCCGCCACCAGATCAAGGACGGTACGGGGCGCATCGCCAAACATACGGCGGAGATTTTGTACGAGGCCTTGGCATAAAAAAAGATATTAAATTTGTCGGATTCCAGT
>JBBSNI010000273.1:0-8113 GCA_038232695.1 Cytophagales bacterium | reverse complement strand
TGATGGCACCCAGGACAGTGACGGACAAAAGGATAACCTCATCAAAACCTGGGAACCACACGTCAAAGACTGGAAAGCAGGCGATCCCACCTGGAAGAACGGACAGGGCAAAGGCATCATCGGCGCGCTGAACTACCTAAGTGCCAAAGGTATGAATGTTTTCTCTTTCCTGACGATGAACATCGGCGGCGATGACAAAAACGTTTTTCCTTATCTGAAATACAACAACCAGCCCTCTCCCCAGGACGACCACCAGCGTTTCGACTGTTCCAAGTTGGATCAGTGGGAGATCGTTTTTGCCCATGCTGACCAGCTAGGTATGTATCTGCATTTCAAACTGCAGGAAAACGAAAACGACCAGTTGTTAGACGGGGGCAGGCTCGGCACTGAAAGAAAACTTTACCTGCGCGAGCTAATTGCCAGATTCGGACACCATCTGGCGCTGAACTGGAACTTAGGCGAGGAAAATACCCAGTCTACCCAGGAGCAAAAGGACAAAGGAAATTATATTGCGGCTATTGACCCTTATCAGCATCCGATCGTCATCCATACTTACCCTGAACAAATAGACAAAGTCTATAAACCCCTGCTGGGCAAGGTAAGCCCGCTCACCGGTGTATCTATCCAGACGCCCTATGACCAGGTGCACGAAAAGACAAAGAAATGGGTAGCAGCTTCTGCCTCAGCCGGTAAACCCTGGGTAGTGGCTAACGATGAACAAGGCTCATCCAACAGGGGAGTCCCTCCAGATACGGGCTACCAGGGATTTTCTGGGGACGGCGGCGCTACACAAGCGGACATACGCAAGCTGACGCTGTGGGGCAACCTCATGGCGGGCGGCGCAGGGGTAGAATACTACTTTGGCTACCAGCTACCCGAAAGCGATCTGACACTACAGGATTATCGGAGCCGGGACCGCATGTGGGATTACACCCGTTATGCCCTTCAGTTTTTCAGAAACCACCTCCCCTTCTGGAACATGCGGAGCGCCGACGATCTGTTGTCGAATGCTACGGGCTACTGCCTGGCTCAGCCCGGCAAGGTCTACGTAGTCTACCTGCTAAAAGGTGGCAACGTTAGCCTGAACCTGACCGGCGACCCACAAAGCTATACTGCCCGCTGGTACAATCCGCGCAACGGTCAGTTGGCAGACAACTCCAAAACCATTAAAGGGGGTGCCAAGGTCTCTCTGGGCAACCCTCCGGCAGATACCAGTCAGGATTGGGTTGTCTTACTGGAAGCTCAGGAAGGTGGAGCCGGTATCGTTCAGCCTGTGCTTCCACTTACCTTGGTCAACGCAGATACCGATCAGCCCATCGCCGGTTTTGATCCTCTCAGGGAAGGCGCCGTGATCAATTTGGCAAAAACAGGCTCAAAGCTGAACATCCTGGCGCAGACGAGTAGTTTGCCGGGCGTAGCCAAGGTTGTATTTGGTTATAATGGCAATGAAAATTATCAGGTAGAAAAGAAAAGCCCCTACGTGATCGGCGGCGACAACCAGGGGGACTATACACCCTGGACACCCGCTACCGGAACCAACCAGCTTACCGTGACGGCATTCTCCTCGACAGGTACTACGCTGGCTTCCACCAAGGTACGGTTTGAGGTGGTAGATGAAGACAGCCCGCAGTCGCTCACCTTTGTCCTGATCAACGCCAGCACAAACCAACCCATCGCAGGGTTCAATCCTATGGCGAACAACACGGTAGTGGATTTAGCCACGACAGGTACATCACTGAATTTAATGGCAAAAGTAGGCATACCGGGCGTAGCCCGCGTGAAGTTTAGCTACAACGGCAACGACAACTATCGTACGGAAAGCGTCCAGCCTTATGCCATAGAGGGCGACCGAAGCGGAGACTTTTATAGCTGGACTCCCGATCTGGGTAACAACCAGGTGACAGCTACAGCCTATTCCGCTGCCGGTGAAATGCTAGCTTCTGCCACTTTGCAGTTTGATGTAACAGGCAGCCAGTCAGCCAGTTCCACTGACGTTCTGAAAGCTTACCCGAACCCTGCCGTACATACCCTGCATGTAGCTACGGAAAGCAATGTAGAAACCGACTATCAGTTGACCGACCATACAGGCAATAAGATACAAGCGGGTAAAATCCAGGCAGGAAGCCAACTGCTCCAACTGGATGTACAGCACCTCAAGCCTGGTATCTATTACTTTCAGATGCATACCCGGGAAGGGCTGGTCTCCCGAAAGATTTTTGTGAATAAATAAGAGCTGGAAGTGGTGCCCCACCGGGACAGAAGCTGGAAGCTAAAAGAAATAAACTTTGAACTTCCGACTTCTGTCTTCCATCTTCCAGCTTTTTTGTTGATAATGTCCTGACAAATTTTTAACTAACCCCGGAAATTATGATCGTTTGAATTATTGATTGATGCATAGCAACGCAACCCAACCCTTATTACAAAAAGCTAAAGTTTGGCGATCTATTACCAAAAAAGCATACGATTTCCTTTCTTTTGACCAGCTCAAACGCATCTACGACATACTGTTTGAGCATGAACCCCTGCCCATCGCCTGGATTCCCGACGAAGCTTCGCAAGACTCCAACCTGGCAAAGGCGATGAAAAAGCTCCACATCCAGGCATATGCTTCTTTCTACCAGTGGTCTGTAGAGCATAAAGAACAGTTCTGGCAGATGGCCATAGAACAATTAGATATTCAATTGGATCATCCTTTTGACCAGATACTGCAAACAGATACCGGATTGGAGAATCCCGGATTGGAAAACCCCACATGGCTGCCTGGCGCCCGGCTGAACATCGTCCGGAGTTGCTTCAAAGCCAAGCCTGATAAGACTGCCCTGATGGTATCCGATGAAAACAACAATACCAAAAGCTATACTTACCAGCAGTTAGACAGCCTTACCCGCCAGGTAGCTAGCGGGCTTACCGCGCTGGGGCTGCAACCCAAAGACCGGGTGGTGATGTACCTGCCCCTGGGTCTGGAAGCCGTTGCCGCCTACCTGGGCATCATACGGGCAGGGATGGCTGCTGTGCTGGTTGCCGACAGCTTCTCTGCGCAGGAGCTTAGCAAAAGAATAGCCATCAGCCAGGCAAAAGCGCTCATCACTGTAGACGAATACCAGTACAATGGCAAGACCTTGTCTGTTTATGAAAAGGTCAAAGCCGCCCAGGCGCCCCAGACCATTGTCGTTTCGCCTGCCGGGGGCACCGACCTGCGCGAGGAAGACCTGAAGTGGGAAGAATTCTTAGGAGAAGAAAAGGTAGATTACTACATCAGCGACCCCGGGCATATGATCAGCCTGTTGTTCTCTTCCGGCACGACGCAAGACCCCAAAGCCATTCCCTGGACACAGCTTACGCCCATCAAGTGCGCTACCGACGCTTTCTTCCACCAGGATGTACACCCCGGCGATGTGCTCACCTGGACGACCGGCATGGGCTGGATGATGGGTCCCTGGACGATCTTTGCCGCCCTGATCAACAACGCTACCCTGGCGCTGTTTACCGGCTCGGCGGCCAGTAAGGCCTTCGGCAGGTTTGTAGAAAAAGCAGGCGTAACCATACTGGGTACCATTCCTTCCCTGGTCAAAGTATGGCGCAGCGCGCAGATGATGGAAAACCTGTCGTGGAAGGTACGCCTCTTTAGCTCTACCGGGGAGCCCTCCCAGGCAGAAGACTATCTGTACCTCATGTGGCTGGCACGCTTTAAAGCTCCGGTCATTGAGTATTGCGGCGGCACGGAGATCGGCGGCGGCTACCTCACGGGCTCTGTGATGCAACCGGCGTCTCCGGCTACCTTTACCACGCCTGCCCTGGGTATGCAACTGGTCTTCCGCGACGAAGCCACCGGGCAGGTCAGTGCACACGAGGCAGGAGAAGTGTTCATCGTGCCGCCGTCTATCGGCTTATCACAGCAACTGCTCAACCGCGACCACCACGAAGAATACTACGCCGGTACGCCTACGCTGGGCAGCTTGCCCCGGACTGGTTCCGGGGGCATTCCGCTAGAGGGCATACCGCTACGCCGTCACGGCGACAGTTACCTGAAAGTCTCGCAGGTACAGGACACCATCTTTTACAAAAGTCGCGGCCGTACCGACGATGCCATGAACCTTGGCGGCATCAAAGTAAGCGCCGTAGAGATAGAAAAAATCCTCAACGAGCACCCTGCCGTCACAGAAACCGCTGCGGTTGCCGTAGCTCCTGCTGGCGGCGGACCAGAGCAGTTGGTCGTCTTTTACGTGCCCACCCAAGAAAACCTCTCCAAAGAAGTCCTGAAAAAGCAACTACAGCAAAAGCTTTCCGAAGAACTCAACCCACTGTTCAGGATCAAAGATGTTATTGCTAAAGAATCGCTCCCCAGAACAGCATCTAACAAGCTGATGCGCAGGGCGTTGAGAGAGTAAGGTGTTCGGGTGTTTAAGTATAACGAAATACACAAGCACTTGAACAGCTAAACAAATCCTACATCATCCACCAACCTGGCGCGCGTTCAATGTCATTAAATTAAGGAATTCATAATAAATTTCTTAACTCAATGTCATTGAATGGGCGGGTAATAAAACAATATATAATGCTACCCGATAGGGTCATGAATACGTCATACTGGCATGAAAAGGCTGGTCAATGGCTTACCTGAATGGTGGTAGCTACGCTGTGGTGTTGGTCAACATTATGCAGTATGTAAGATAAGTGCTTCGTGACGAGGTCTGGCGTATGGTATGCGTAAGATAGGTAGACCAAAAGGTAGCTTTCTTGGTTTTATGTACTGCCAATCTGGCATAAATATCGCGCAAAACAGCCTTTTCCAGTGCTTTCTGTTAAAATGTTACAAGTGTAATAAGGGTTTATAACTGAGAGTATATTATTGAGCAGGCTTATTTTACTTTGCTCTCTCTCACTAAACTCTTATAAACATGAATATCAATAGCACTCCTCAACTGCTGGAAGCCGCAGTCATCGCCATCAACAATACTATAAAAGATGCAGACAAGCAAAAGGTAATGGCTAACTACGGTTTTCCGCCCAAACGTATGCAGGAAGGCAAAGACCTGCTGGACAAAACGCAGACACTTCACGAAGTGAAAGATCAGCATTATGACGAACGATGGGAACTCTCTAACCAGATAGAAACCAACCTGGCAGTGGCTCACCAAAACTTTGCGGAGCATGTGAAGATAGCCCGCTTTGTTTTTCGCAACGAGCCTGCTATCCTGTATAAGCTGAGAATCAGCCGGATCTCTCATGGCGCATGGACACGGACCCGGCAGGCTAAGGATTTTTATACCAAAGTATTACCCTATGCCGATCTGATGGAAGCGCAGGGCGTGAGCAAGACAGCCCTGACAGAAGCAAAAGCTTTCATAGCAAATATTATGGTGATGAAAGAAGAGCGCACCCGCAAGAAAGGCGAAGCTGAAAACACCACTGACAGCAAAAACAAATCGGTCAAAAGCCTGAGAGCCTGGCTGACCGAGTTCCGTGCCGCCGCCCGCCTGGCCTTCAAAGACACCCCCCAGAAACTCGAGTCACTGGGTATTTCTGTACCTTCTAAATAATAGGGGTTAGGAGTTTTAAGACGGAACAAAATTGGCGCATGTTCAATGTCATTGTGTTAAGGGTTTTTTCCTTAACTTAATGATATTGGGCGCGCGTCAGGCAAGAGTGATGTCCAGATATCAATGTGATATGTATTCACTTATTCAGAATCTGATCAAGATCATATCCCCTATCAATCTCCTTCACTCATTCACCAATTCAATCCCACAATCCTCCAGTCACTCCTCTATTATAGTATTGTCATCATCCGGCAGTATCGCGGGTTTTGTCGCCAATTTTACAATTTGCAACAAAGATTGCTTTTACCTTTACTAAGTTATCTTATTTTTCACACTAACCATCTTTACTTATGAGAACAGTACTATTATGTATCACTACATTATCCTTATCTTTTTTAATTTCAGGTTGTGAACACTTAGACAAGGTGTTGCCCGATTTGAGTTCGGATAAGAAAAAGGACGAGCGGGCAGCGTTGCTTGCCGATTATGTGGAGAGCTTTCAGCAGGTAACTGAATTCAGGCTGTTTACGCGCGTATACCCCAATGCTACCGAAGAAGAGGCGTATACGTTTCAGGAAGACTATGTTCATGCCTTGATCAAGGAGGGAGAAAAATTGAGCGGTTATAAGTTAGGCTTTACACCGATTGGTCCCCGCCCTTTTGGTGCCCCTGGTCCCATTTACGGACGCCTTTTTGAATCCTTGCAATTTTCTAATGGCGACACGGCTAGCATCAGCAAGACGTTTGCAGCCGGGGCTCAGGGTGTAGAATTGGCCATCCGGTTTTCGCAGGATGCTTTATTCCAAACCAGTGATTTTCCTTTATCGGACGAAACCATCCTGTCGCTGATAGAGGCAGTCGCACCAGCGTTAGAAAACCCTGACCTGGCTTTCTCAGGGATGTTCAACTACCTCGACATCATTGCGCAAAATGCAGGTAGTCGCTTCTATGTCCTGGGTGAATTTGTACCACTTGACAGCCTGAGTGGTAGCATCGATGATCTACAGGTCACTGTTACCAAGGATGGAGAAACCGTACTGGAAGGCTCAACATCGGATGCACTGGGTAGTCAGTTGAATGCTGTTGAGTTTTTACTACAACGGTTAGCCGAGCGGCATATTTCGGTACGTAAGGGGCAAATAATCTCGACAGGTAGCATAGGAGGTGATTTAGGGCTGGAACCCGGTACTTTTGTAGCGGATTTCGGCGAAGCCGGACAGGTAAGCTTCACTTTTACAGAATAACATCCTCGCTGTTGCAGAAAGTTATATGTACTCAATACAGGCGGTGCCGGTACGGATAACCCTTCCCAACATTATGGACGATGGCAGCACGAGTTCCATTCAAGGTTATGCCGTTAGTAGCAATAGTTCCCTCAACATGCTGGACGGGTCTAACCAACCTTTAAGTGGGAAAGCGAGTGGAAAAGGGACTATTGACTTTGGTCCCAATGGCAAAATACTGGTGGGAAGGGCGCACTAACGAATCACCCCAAAGCCACATCCAACGTCATCATCACACAAAACCCCAATAAGGTTGCCAGCGTGACCGTGTCGGTGTTGCCTTTGAGTTGCGCTTCCGGGATCAGTTCTTCTACCACCACAAAGATCATGGCACCGGCAGCGAAGGCCAGGGAGTAAGGCAGAAGCAAGCGGACGGATGCTCATCACCAGCATAGCACCCAGCACCCCGGCAATAGGCTCTACCAGACCGGAGAACTGACCATACATAAAAGCTCTGCCACGCGACATGCCTTCACGGCGCAACGGCACCGAGACGGAAGTGCCCTCCGGGAAATTTTGCAGCCCGATACCAATGGCAAGGGCAACGGCACTGCCAATCGTAGCCGAAGGAAGATTTTGGGCAACCGCACCGAAGGCCACACCCACCGCTAACCCTTCGGGTATATTGTGCAATGTAATAGCAGATACCAGCAGTATACTTCGCCGCCAACTCGTCTTAGGTCCTTCGGCTTCTTCGGTCTTAAAACCTACATGCAGGTGGGGCAATACCTTGTCGAGCATACTGAGAAACAGCCCGCCCAGGATAAACCCGATCAGGGCGGGCATCCACTTTGGCAGGTCGCTTACTTCGGGGCTCATGGCAATGGCAGGGGCCAGCAGCGACCAGAAACTGGCAGCGATCATCACGCCGGCGGCAAACCCCAACATACTGTCTAAGACTTTCTGGTTGATGCGTTTGAAGAAAAAAACAAGGGCTGAGCCCAGGGCTGTCACGCCCCAGGTAAATAAGGTAGCAAACAAAGCCTGCATGACAGGGGAATAGTTTTCCAGTGTGGTAATGATCCAGTTCATATATAAAGGGGTGGCAGGTATCTTTTGTAGGTTAAAACCCCAAAGGTAATCATTGTTTGGTAGATTAGAATATAAAAGTTAGGGAGACCGAAGAGATGAAAGACGGAAGTAGGATTGAAGGACTGAGGGACTGAGGGACTGAGGGACTGAGGGATTGAAGGATGTAGGAACCTTAACTATTTACTGCATACTTCATACCTCTTACTTCATACCTCTTACTTCATACCTCTTACTTCATACCTCTTACTTCATACCTCT
>JBBSNI010000272.1:0-8115 GCA_038232695.1 Cytophagales bacterium | reverse complement strand
CTTTACCCGCCTGTTTATCAAAGCCCCAGCCGGTGGGCAACGTCCCGGCGGGGAACCGCTCAATGTGATGGGTGCCGTGGATGCCATCACTAAGCAGCTACATTTCTTAAGCAACACCACCCGCATCAATTCCGATACCATGCTTACCTTCCTGGGCTATCTACGGCAACAATATGCCCGGACTATGCCTTTGTATTTGGTCTTAGACAACGCACGCTATCAGCATAACAAAGCCGTTAAAACCCTGGCCCAACAACTCCACATCACCCTGTTATTCCTACCACCCTATTCGCCTAATCTTAACCTCATCGAACGGCTCTGGCGCTTTGTCAAACAGAAGTGCCTGACGGCTATCTATTACGAAAACTTCACTGCCTTTCAGCAAGCTATCCTCAACACTTTAGATAAAGTCAATACCCATCCTGACTATCAACAGCAGATCAAATCGCTACTAACCCTACGTTTTCAACGCTTTCATAATCACCAATCTATCCCTTAACGAGTATAGATATTGGATGTTAGATATTGGATGTTAGATGTTGGATATTGGTTATCAGATATTATTACGTTATCTAATATCTAAGTACCTTTGCATAATTGTTCGACACTTTTCGTTTGTGACCGTTAGAGCTAAATCCGTATTCAGCAATGGTGGCAATGATACGCAGTTGATCTGAAAAAATACAAGTGTCGTTTATATCTATCAACCTACTTAATATCCAATATCTAGCAATAGAACAGGATTAAATTCTCAATCTCTATACTTTCAAACTACTACTATGAAGACCCGCACCCGTGTTACCTGGCGCAACAGCACTGGCAGATACCAGGTAGAACCTTTGCAGTACCTGATTCCTGAAAATCTGTCGGATCTGGTCAAAGCTATTCAGGAGGCAGAACGTACCGGGTACCGTATCCGTGCAGTAGGCGCTGGGCATTCCTACTCCGATATCGCCATCACCGACGGATATTTGGTAGATATGCAGCGGCTGAATCGTATGCTGCCTCTGAAGGAAAAACAAATCAAAGTAACTCATAAAGATAGCTACCTGGTAGCCATGGAAGCAGGCGTCACTATCCATGACCTGAATCGCAAACTGGATGAGCAGGGATTAGCCCTAACCAATATGGGGGCTATAGACAATCAAACCATCTCCGGTGCCATTGCTACCGGTACGCACGGTGCAGGAAGACATTTGCAGGCACTCTCAGGCATGGTGCGCTCTATGGTGTTGGTAGCCGCGGCAGGGAAAACATACCGTATCGAACCGAGGGAGGGTATTACCGATCCCGGCCAGTATCATGATCCTCATATCACCCTCATTCAGGAGGATGAGGTGTTCTACAGTGCCCTGATACACCTGGGATGTATGGGGATTATCTATTCATACATTTTAGAGGTGCAACCTATTTACTGGCTGTATGAAAACCGCTCGGTAGAAAAATGGTCTGAGGTGCGGCAGCAGTTGCTCAACGGTAGCATGTTTGACGATTATCCTATTGAGCTTAATGGAAAGAAAGAGCAAAGACCGGTAAGGAGTGTTTTTATAGTCGTCAACCCATTTGAAAGGAAAGGAGACCACACCTGTATGGTCACCCGCACTTTTGAAATAGAGCGGACTCGTTCTCTCCGCTTCAAAGACCGTACCCGTGCCATACTTTCTTCTGTCCTCAGCAGCATTCCATTATTTTTTTATCTGACCTTGTTTATCGTAAACCATTTGCCCCGCCTGGTGCCTGCCATGCTGGAGCGTTCTATCAAAGCCGTGAAGGATGCTACCTACATCAACAAATCGTACAAAGTACTCTTCCAGGGGTTTGAGTTTATTGCTTCCCAGGGGCAGGGTGCAGAGTTCGCCTACAATAGGCATCAAAAAGTTTATTTAGAGGCGATTGACAGTGTTTTTGAAAAGGTAGCACAGCTTTCCAAAGAATTTAAGCTGTATCCCAGTTCGGCCCCTACCTTGCGCTTTGTGAAAGCCTCAGAAGCTTACATCACGCCGGAATACCACCAGGACGTCTGTTATATTGGCAACCCGGTCTTGGTCAGGCAGAAAGGTGCCAACCTGATTCTGAATGAATACCAGGATATCCACTTTAAATATGGTGGCAAACCCCACTGGGGCAAGGTAACCAACCGGCTGGAGGCACAGCCCGAACTCATTCGGCAGTGGTATCCAAAGTTTAAAGAGTGGCAGGACGTGATGCTGCGCTTCAACCCTAATGGCACCTTCCTCAACAGCTTTGCCGAACGCCTGCGGCTGGATGAGGTATGAAATTTTTCACTTATCTCTATAGAAATGTGGAACATCAGGCAACTTCTTTATTATTTACCTTCATATGCTATAAGCTTCAAACCAGCTATTCGGGAAAAATGCTTTTCATTCAAAGCAGCTATTTCCAAACGATGCACTTTGGCTGTCGCTGCAATAGCTATATCTGCAAATCCTATTATTTTGTTTTTCCTAACTGGTCTCTGGTTTTCAGGAATCTTTGATAATCATCTTCGTTCCAGGTAGGACCGTGTAAGAGTAGCTTTTGTAGGCTGTTAGGTTTCTGATCCGCGGTTCTATAGGTGTACATTTCCGTACACCTCTGACCGCTGGCGGACAGTTGTCTGCACGGCAAACTGCCTTACAACCGCACAAACAGTGATTTTAAGTCTGGCATACCCCTTGAAACAGTACAGGTGTTTTTCTACCTAACCTGTAAAACTTTCCAAGCTATGATGAGATTATCCATGACCTTTGCCTTTGTCCTGTTTGTATGTACAGCCGCTCTTGCCCAAAGCCGGGTAGACGCCCGCGATATTATCCGCCAGATCAATGAGGGGCAGCCTGTGCGCTATGAGAACGTCACCATCGTGGGAGACCTGGACCTGACCGACCTGGACAACCGGGAGAAAAAAGGTGGCGCGTCCGGCTGGTTCAGCAGCAATGATACTTACCAAAGTACGGTAGAAAGCAGCCTGACCTTCATCAACTGCACCTTTGCCGATGCGGTGATCGCCTATTACAATGACCACAATGACACTTTTATCGCCCACTTTGAGAAAGATGCGGTTTTTCAAAACTGTAACTTCCGGGAAGAAAGCGAGTTCAAATACTCCGAGTTTTCCGCTCGTGCCGACTTTCAGGGGACAGTCTTTCAGGAAGAAGCCAACTTCAAGTATGCCGAATTTGCCGAAGCCCCTGTGTTTGGCAAGGTCGTGTTTGAAGACGACGCTAACTTCAAGTATGCCGAGTTCCCCCGGAAAACCCAGTTTGCTGGCGCCGTTTTTCAGCAAGAAGCCAACTTTAAATACGCTGACTTTCCGGCTAATACCAGCTTTGAAAAGACAATTTTCAACGGACTGGCCAACTTCAAATACACCAAATTCTCTACCCCACTGAACCTGAAAAACGTCTCGTTCAACGGCAGCGAAGACTTCAAATACACCCAGATAGGCGGCAAGGATTTTACGACATATCTGTTGAAAAACCAGTAACTGACAACGGCTTGTAACTACAATGCATAGCTCTCTCCAAGGTCTGTGTCTCACAGACCTTTCGCAAAGTTGCCGTTTAAGGTCTGTGCGACACAGACCTTGGGAATCATAGTCCATCATATAATCATTGAATCATGGTCAAGAATTATTTAACCATCGCCCTGAGAAATTTCACCAGGCACAAAAGCTTTGCGGCTATTAATATTGCCGGGCTGACCTTGGGCATGGGCTGTGCGCTGGTGATCTTTCTGATTGTCCGCTTTGAGCTGAGCTTTGATACTTTTCATAGCAAGGCAGATAGGATTTACCGCGTGTTGTCGGGGCAACCCGGAGAAGTAACAGATACGGGTACGCCAAATGGTTTGATGCCTGTATTGGAAGTGGAATTCCCCGAAGTGGAACAGGTAGCGGTGGCTTTCAAATTGAATCCTGAGAACACGCAGATCAAGGTCAATGAGCAGTTGACCCGTGAGCAATACATTTATTTCATTACGCCTTCCTTCTTTCAGATGTTTGACTTCCCCTGGAAAGCAGGAAGCCCTGAAAAGTCGCTTTCGCAGCCCGGACAGGTCGTGATCAGTGAAAGCTTAGCACAAAAATATTTCCAGGGCGATGCGATGGACAAGCGCATCACGCTGAACAATGAATATGACCTGATTGTCAGCGGCATTATCCGGGACACACCTGAAAATACAGACTTTCCTATACAGATTGCTGTGTCGTATGCTACCTTTCAGACAAGTGACAGCTACCAGAAAGAATATAACAGCAATTCTAACTCACTTTATCAAACCTACATTTTGCTGAAACAAGGAGCTAAAGCCGAAGCATTAGAAGCAAAATTTCATGGTATGGTCGAGAAATACCTGGGAGAAGAAATGGCAGATAAATACTGGGCTCACACGCTGCAACCGCTTACCGATATGCATTACGATGAAACGGTAGGAGGCGATGGTAACAACTTTTCTCAACACGCCATCAGCAAAGAAACTATAGGAAGCCTATCTCTGATCGGTTTGTTTCTGCTCATCACCGCCTGTATCAATTTTGTGAATCTCTCGACAGCGCAAGCCGTGAAGCGATCCAAAGAAGTAGGAATACGAAAAGTATTGGGCAGCACACGTGGGCAGATGATCGCTCAGTTGATGAGCGAAACGCTGCTGCTCACTTTTGTGGCATTGTTGCTCTCTTTTCTGTTAGGCTACTATGCACTTTCCTATTTGCCTGACCTGTTGGGGTTGCCTTTAGACCTGAGCATGCTGTTTCAACCAAAAACGCTGCTGTTTGCCCTGCTGATTATTGTTTTGGTGAGTGTGTTGGCTGGCTTTTATCCTGCCATCGTGCTGTCTAAGTTTCAGCCTGCTATGACGATCAAAAATTCTTTTACCAATAAACAAACCGGAGGAATGGCTTTGCGAAAAAGCTTGATCGTTTTTCAGCTTGCCCTCTCACAGGTACTCATCATCTGTACCATTGTGGTGGTGAGCCAGATGCATTATTTCAACAATGCTTCCCTGGGTTTTGATAAAGAAGCGATTGTAACGGTAGACCTGCCTGAGAGCGACCCACAGAAGCTACAAACCCTAAGAAACAGTCTGTCTGAGTACGCTGACATTAAAGATATTAGCTTTTCTCTGAATACACCGGCAGCCACGATCAATAAATGGTGGACCACCTATAGCTACTATGCCACGCCAGATGAAAATAAAACAATTGAGCAAAAATTCATCGATGATAACTTTCTGCATTTGTATGATATTTCTTTGCTGGCTGGCAGAAACTTGCGGGAAAGCGATTCTACGCAAATACTGGTAAATGAAGCTTTCTTGAAGGAGAACCATATCGAAAACCCGCAGGATGCATTGGGCGCCACCATTAAATTCTGGGGCATGGAAGCGCCTATTGTCGGCGTGGTTAAAAACTTTCATTCTCTTTCTTTGCGTGAAGAAATCCCGCCGGTCCTTCTGGTACACTTTCCCGATCATTTTCAAAAAGCCTCCTTCAAAATCAATATGCGGCAGGCACAGCAAGCTATTGCCCGCATTGAACAGCAATGGAAACAGGCTTTCCCTGATTATTACTTTACCTACCAATTTTTAGACGATGATCTGGCGACGATGTATGCACAGGAGCAGAAGACATCCCGTCTGCTTTCCCTGTTTGCCGGTATGGCAATCTTTATCGGCTGCCTGGGATTGTATGGGCTGATCAGCTTTATGACGGCGCAAAAGACCAAAGAAGTCGGCATCCGCAAAGTGCTGGGTGCTACAGTGCAGCAGATCGTCTATCTGTTTACCAAAGACTTTGTTGGACTCGTCAGCCTGGCTTTTCTCATTGCCGCCCCGATAGGCTACTACCTGATGCGGCTGTGGCTGGCAGACTTCGAGTATCAGATCAGCATAAGCTGGTGGATGTTTGCCGCAGCCGCCCTAGCAGGGCTTTTAATTGCCGGACTGACCATCAGCCTAAAGTCTATCAAAGCCGCTTTAGCCAACCCGGTGGATGCATTGCGGAGTGAGTAGATGAAGAATGAAAATCCCATTTCCCACTTTACAGCACCTTGCCAGCGGCTGGAAGCCGATAAATAATCCGCATCGAGGCTGGAGCCTCGCGCGAACCTGCTTTTTTAAAGCTCGCGCGAGGCTCCAGCCTCGATGCGGACTATTGGCAGACCTCTGGTCTGGGGAATGCCGCAGTTTTTTCCTCCCATAGACAGACAATTCACGCAAAATACTATGTTCGTAGCCAGAGAAGTTATATTTTAGCAACATTTACACGTAAAACAACCTAACGATGAAAAACACAGGAATAGCGTTTGCCACTATGCTGGCTTGCTTAGCAGCTATGTTGAGTTGGAGCATGATCACCGCCGACAAAATCCCGGTCGGTGTCGGCGCCGAAGCGCCCAAAAGTGCGGAAATACTTTTTGATGGCAGCCGCAAGATGTTAGAAAAGAAATGGACGTACTGGGAAGGTCCGCGTTTTGCCGCTGCCTTACCCCTGAAGTGGGAGATCGTCAAAGACCCTGTCGGTGGCGGTACCGTCCTCAACAGCAATGACCCGACAGCCGCCGGGGGGAAATACGGCACGGCTGACATCGTGACCAAAGAGAAGTTTCGTGACTTCCGCCTGCATGTAGAGTTTTTTATCTCCAAAGAAGGTGGCAACAGCGGGGTGTATCTTCAGAACCGTTATGAAATCCAGGTACTCGACGGCGATTCTACCGAACATGGTCTGGGAGCGGTCATTAATGAGACGCCTTCGCCCTATCATCTCTACAAAGGTGTCGGACAGTGGAATGCTTACGATATTGTCTTCCGGGCAGCCCGCTTCAAAGACGGTAAAAGGACAGAGAAAGCGATGGTGACCATGTATTTCAACGGCACCAAAGCACATACCAACCAGCCTATCAGCCAGGTATGGGGCGGACCCAACTCTGGCATCGACGGCGGCAACGATGGAGGCAAAGGCATCACCGATACGCCCGGCGGCATCAAGCTACAGGCGGAAGGTCATGATGTGCTTTACCGCAACATCTGGATCCAGGAACTGGATTTGCAACAGCCGGACACCGATTTCTGAACACCATGAAGGACGGTATTTACAAATCTTTTACCGCAAAAAACCGCACACATCAGCTTGTATCCTACCTGTTCTGGCTCATGATAGGGATGTTGGGTGTGGCTTGTGCTTCCCAAGAAAAGGGGGATAAACCGCCGAATATACTCATCCTGCATACCGACCAGTGGCGCGCCCAGGCGTTTGGCTATGCCGGAGACCCCAATATCAAAACACCGAACATTGACCGGTTTGCCAGCCAGAGTGCCAACCTGGTTCATGCCGTATCGGGTATGCCGGTGTGCACGCCCCACCGGGCTTCTTTGCTCACCGGGCAGCATTACCTCACACACGGACTGTTCATGAATGACGTACCCTTGGATACGAGTGCCGTGACGCTGGCCGAAGTATTAGTGCAGGCGGGCTACCAGACAGGTTATATCGGAAAGTGGCATTTGGACGGCAGGGGACGGAGCAGTTTCACCCCACCCGGTGGTCGTCGGCAGGGTTTTCAGTATTGGAAAGCGCTGGAGTGTTCTCATGATTATAACCACTCGGCGTATTACACCGGCAATTCTGATGAGAAAAAATTTTGGGAAGGGTATGATGCCATTGCCCAGGCGAAAGAAGCACAGACATACATTCGCAATCATGCCGGGGATGATCAGCCTTTTCTGCTCATGCTAAGCTGGGGTACGCCCCATGCGCCTTACCAGACCGCCCCTCAACAATACCAGGAGATGTACGACCCGGCAGCGATGCAGCTACGTCCCAATGTGCCTGCGGACATGGAAGCCCAGGTACGAAAAGACCTTGCCGGGTATTACGCACATGGCACTGCGCTGGACGATATGGTGGGAGAAATCCTCAAAACCCTGGACGATGCCGGTATCCGGGAAAATACAGTCATTCTTTTTACTTCCGATCATGGCGATCTGTTAGGTTCGCACGGTGCGTATAAAAAGCAACAGCCCTATGCCGAGTCGGTGCGGGTGCCCATGCTGATCAGCCATCCAAAGGTGAAAGCAGGGAAATATGAAGCGATGATCAACTCCTACGACATTATGCCT
>JBBSNI010000271.1:0-8141 GCA_038232695.1 Cytophagales bacterium | reverse complement strand
AGTATTTGTGTATTATCGTATTATAGTATTCAAACTCCCTTATCACAGCCACGTTTCATCTTACCCTAACACCCGAACACCTAAGTACCGATGCATATTTTAGTGAATCCTAAGATGTTAATTATGAAGTACTTACAGTAAAGAAATGCCGTATTACTTATGCATGACTACTTAATATCCTAATGTATCAGTAGCCAGCAGGTAGTTGGGCAGGGTAAGGGTAAAGGTAGTGCCTACCCCGTGCTCTGAACTGACCTCTATGGTGCCGTTTAGCTTTTCTACGATGTCTTTTACAATATAAAGGCCTAAGCCTGTACCCTCGCTCTTTTCTGAGGCGCGGGAGAACATATCAAAGATAGTTGGAAGATTTTCTGCGGCGATGCCCTCTCCGTTGTCCTCTATGGTCAGATACGCCCAGCGTTCGTCTGTATAGATGCTGATATTGATGTAGGAAAGCTCAAGCCTGGGCTGGCGGTATTTGATGGCGTTGGAGATCAGGTTGTTCAGAATGATGCGGATGCGCGTCTGGTCGGAGATATAGCGGACGGGCTGACTGACTTTGACCGCTATCTGAAGGTTCCGGGTATCCCCGACGTGGTAGAAATAAGATACGGCAGTATTAACCTCTACCATAAAGTTGATGTCTTTGAAAAGTTGCTCGGTCCGGCTGTTCCTGGAAATACTGAGCAGGTCAATGATGAGCGTATCCAGGCGGGTGATGCTCCCTTCTATAAGGTCAACACAGCGGATGCGCTCATCCTTGTTGGTTTCCTGTTTGAGGGAAGACAACAAGCCCAGTACGGTACGCAAAGGGGCGCGGAGGTCGTGGGAGGCGTGGTAGACAAAGTTGTCCAACTCCGTATTTACCTTTTGCAACTCGTTGATCGTCTCTTTGGTGCTGGTAAAGTCCACCATGACAGCACACAGATCATGATGATGGGTGAACTTACCGGAGAACAGAATCCATTTTTTAGACCCATCGGCCAGGCGTATCTCAATTTCTTTGTTTTCAATAAAATGGTCTTCGGCCAACTGCTCCGTGATCTCCGACCAGTCTATCTTACTGAATGATTCTTCTTCTGACTGGTGGAAGTTATCGGTAAGTTTTAAGATTTGCCGGGCTTTGGCGTTGGCTTTGATCAGCGCGCCATGGTGTATATCCAGCAGCACAATGCCTACGGGCAGTTCTTCCAGGGTATGAAAGTTCTTGATAACCTCCGGAGACAGCGTTGGATAAGGCTTCTGGAGGACAGGTTTGGCCACAGGCAGGAGTTGGTTGCCCGTAGGGTATTCATAAGAGCGGATTTTCTCTGCCAGCAGGCAGTTTTCTGTCTGCTGCTGCGCCAGCAGTATCTCAAGCTGTGCTACTTTATCGGTCAGTTCCTTGATTTGCCGATGGCTAAGGTCAGAAGCAGGCGTGTGGGGCATTGGAGTGAAACACTACAGGGCTTAAATTTGCGTCATATGTAACAAAAATAAGATATAATTTCAGAAATGTAATAATATACGCGAAAATATATGGAAAATTATTTAAGATAAACAGCTTCCTGTCCGTCTTCCAGCACTACCTCTATATGTTCCTGCAAGGTAGTCGCCAGTTCGTAGCCTGTATAGCTGGCCGAAACCGGGAACTGAATATGGCTGCGATTGACCAGCACAGCCGTTTCCAGCTTTTTGATAGGGTAATACAGCAGGGAATGGACACTGTAAGAAAGGGTGCGCCCTGTGTTGAGCACATCGTCTACCACCACAACGCTCTTATGCTTCAACAGTTTTTCATCCACATCTATATGTACGTCTTCCAGGCTGGTAGCTGATTTCTCTACCGTAAGGCGGATGAGTTGCAAAGACTGCTGCTGATAGGTGAAGGGGCTGATCTGGTCCAGTTCCTGGCAGATCATGGTAGCCAACTGGTAGCCGCGGTCGGCAATACCTGCTATGAGCAGGGTTTCTTCCTCAAAGTTGCGCTCATAGATCTCATAGGCAATGCGCGTGATCTTTTGCCTGACCTGCCGGGCATCCAGGATAAGCCGCGAAGAAGTATCTGCTATGTCTGTTGCCATGAAGTTTGGGTAAGTAAGTCGATCAGAGCCCTACTTTGGCAGGCTCGTTGTCTTCGGGAATAGGCAGGGCTTTGCTGTCTTTGAAGGTAGAAAGAATCACCAGCGACTGCAGGCTGTCTACTACGGGTACTTCGTTGACCTTGTCGAGCATCAACTGCTGGTAAGAGGCAATATCTTTGGCAATGACGCGCAGTATAAAGTCGCTGGAACCCGTCACGTGGTGGCACTCTATGACTTCGTCTATCCTGTTGATGGCGTCTATAAAGGTGCGGATACTTTCCTTATCATGCCCGGTGAGTTTGATCTGTACGAAGGTGCTGATGCCCAGGCCTATCTTGGCGGTGTTCAGTTTGGCATGATAGCTATGGATCACGCCGGAGGTCTCTAACTTCTTTACCCTTTCGAGTGTAGGCGCCGGCGATAAACCAATCTCTTTGGAGAGTTGGGCGTTGGTGATCTTTGCGTTTTTCTGAAGAATCTCAAGGATTTTCTTGTCTACCTTATCTAATTTGGAAGTTGCCATCGTTAGGGTCGTTTAATATAAAAAATTAATACAAAGATAGGAGTTTATGGCTGACTTTGCTAATAAGACATAAAAGATTAACCATAACACATTATACGTTTTCTCAATTTAAACCTAACTTTATTGCTTTTTATTATTAAAATTTAAAATATTTCGTCTGAATCAGGGAAAATGGGTAAATCTATGGCCAACACACAACTGTTGATCAGGATAGCGCGGATAGGGTGGTTGCATAGACAATAGGTTTACATAGAAAGTTTTGTATGTAGATTCACGCAGGGTCCCTGCGGAGACCCGGTGTGGAGCACCCTGCTTTGGCTGGTAGGTACCAACGAGAAGTCGATGAAGTCACCCTACTCCCGGAGCCATTTTTGATGTATACGGCTTACGAAAGGTCACGTACCGGGAAACATTAGTTGCTCAGCCGTAGCAGGACGCCTACGTGACACTATTTTCACGGCCTCGTTTCACGGCCGTAGCAGGGTCTCCGCTAGGGACCCTGCGTGACTTGACTTAAACGCTTACTCCAAAGCCGCATAATGCTTTGGCTCAAAATGCTTGACTATTCCCAATTCATAGAACGAAGCACTGCTGTGTTCATATTCCGTAAAATCATGGACAAGCTGCCACTTGCCTTTCACAGGGTTATCATGGATGTAGTCGAACTTTTGATGGAAGAAAGATTCCGAATAAATGGGTTTGGCATCGAACGAAGTTTCAAATACCTTATGCTTTTGTCCCTTATCCCGCTCTCTGATACTAAGACCTTCTTGTAGCTTGTATAATATCTTGTGAAGATCAAGCCGCTCAAGATGTTTGACAACCTCGTATGCCATGAATCGCTTGGCATTACTAATGATCTTGTTCAGATCAAATTGGTCATGGGGGAAGTACAGGATGCAATGCAGATGGTTTGGCATGATGGCATAGGCGATTACTTCGGCTTGCTTTTCACTTTTAAGATAATGAAACCACTTGTATACCAGATCATAACTGTTTGTCATTTCGAATAAAGGGAGCCACCGGTAACAGGTGAAGGTACAGAAGTACATGCTGTATGCGCTTGAATGCTTGGTTCTAATGGACATAGTTGGGGGTCAATGCAGGGGCCCTGCGGAGACCCGGTGTGGAGCACCCTGCTATGGCTCGTAAACGAAGCCAGTGATTTTCACGTGCTAACTAAGATGCGGTAGGTTTGCTTTTTGTCCTGGTAATAGATATGGACAAAGTAAGTGCCGTGCGGAAAGCCTGAGCAGTCTATGGGGAAAATGTTAAGCCCCGGCTTGGTATTGTGGTAAGTTCGCGCCCGGAGTTGTTTGCCTTGTGCATTTTCTACTATTATCTTCACCAGTTGCGCGTCGGGCAGGATCAGTGAAACATCCAGCACATCTTTTACCGGGTTAGGATAGGGCAAAAGGCTGCTAAAGGTGCTTTCCATATTTACGCAGGCACGGTTGTCAGGCAGATGGCTGTCGGGTAGAGTGCCTTCACCGTTGAGCAGGGTAGCGCAAAGATAACCTAAGGAAATGGGCTGAGCCGGTAAGGTAAACGTAACGGTGTGGTTGATCCTTTCGCCGGGCTTCAGGTAGCCTGTAAACATCTCCTGTACTTCTACGCGCTGGTCTATCCGAATGCTGACAGGAAAATCTCTGACGGTTAGCGTCCCGGCATTGCGGATGGTCAGGATGATCTGCCGACTGCCGCTTTTGGTGTCTGTGACAAGTCTTATATTTTCCAGTACTAAATCCCAGATCGGGTCTACTACCCGGATGGTTTGGGTAGCAGTAGCAACACAACCAGTTTCGTTTTGCGCTTGCAGCGTCACCGTATAGTTACCGGGCTGCTCAAAAGTGTACGAAGGACTCTCTTCTGTCAGCGTATCAGTGCCTATGTGCCATACATATTGACTGGCATCAGTGCTTTGGTTAATAAACTGCACCAGCAGCGGCGCACCGCCAAAAGCAGCAGAAGCCGTAAACCTGGCCTTAGGCCGGGCAGGCACTTCTACCGTTTGCACCGCCGTATAGACACACCCTTCAACCGTGTGCGCCGACAGCGTAACCGCATAGCTGCCCGGCGTAGCAAAAGCAAAGTCCGCATCCGTTTCAAAAGATTGACCTGCTGCGCCAAAATCCCAGGAATAACGGTCTATAGCTACCCCTGCAGTATCTGTTTCATTGACAAAAGAAAAAGGCTCACCGGCGCAGGTAGGTACAAAGCGGAAAGCCACCTCCGGCGGCGGGAGTATTTCTATCGTTTGGGTAACAGTCGCATAGCAGGCAGAGGCAGCGAAGGCCGTCAGGCTGACTTCATAGGTGCCTGGCTGCTGGAAAGTATACTGAACATCCCGGGTAAAAAACGCTTCTCCTCCTATACGCCACAGCCAGGACGTAAGCTGGTCTCCGGCAGCCACCACCGACTGGTCGCTGAGCAGTACCGTATACGGCCCACCCACTGCCGGGCAGACCCACGCATAAGAAAAAGCAGTAGCGACGGGGGAGGCTACCGTGATTTGCTGCACGCGGGAAGCCTGGCATCCGGCGCTGGTCTGGGTGGTGAGGGTGACGGCATAAGTGCCAGGCTGCTGGTAGGTGTATGTTGGGTTGCGTATATTGGCTTTGCCTTTACCATCGCCAAAATCCCACTGCCAGGTGACTACGTTGGCGTTAGAGCCTGCGTTCGTCTGGTCGGTAAAACGCACCGGCTTGCCCGCGCAGGCTACCTCTGCCAGGAAAGCAACCTGGGGTTGGGCATAGACTATTACCTGCCTGCTGCGGGTATTGACACAGCCTATAGTATTTTCTACGGTAAGCGTCACGGTATAACTGCCGGTTGATTGATAAATATAGACAGGCGTTTCTGCCGTGGTGGAAGTATACAAGCCGCCATCGCCAAAGTTCCAGCGGTATTGGGTGATGTTGGTTCCGTCAGTGAGGTTTTCAAACGTGGTAGGGCTGCCCTGGCAGATGAAAGGCACGGCAAAGTCTACCTGCGGTCCCTCTTCTATGGTGATCGTTTGGCTGTAGGTCTGCTCGCAGCCCGGTACGCTGGCGGTCAGCGTGACCGTCTTCATGCCTCCGGTGGTAAAGACAAAGCTTGGGTGCGCTGCCGTGCTGCTTCCTTCCCCATTGAAGTCCCACGCATATGTGATCAGGTTATCGGCTCCCCGGGTGTCGGTCTGGTTGGTGAAAGCAACGGCACCATTGGTACAGACCATGCCCTGCGGTATGGCAAAGCCGGGAACCGGCGGTTCGTAGATGGTAATTTCTTTGGTGAGGCGGTTAGCACACCCATCGGCAGATTGTACTTGCAGGGTGATGGGGTAGGTGCCGGGGGATGGGAAGGTGTAGCTTACGGTATCGCCTGCTTTTGCTTCGCCGTTGATCGTCCAGTTTGCACTGATTAGGCTCTGGTTACTTATAGCTGATAGGAAGCTTTGTGTATTAATACATAGACTGCTGACATCAATATCTATGGTAGGCGCTTGATTTTCGGTGACTGTGATAAATTGGGTGGTGTCATCTCTGTTGCCGAATTCATCATAAGCTGATAAGGAGATAGTATATTCTCCTGGTTGACTATAAAAAATATTTGGGTCCGTATTTTGACTTAAACCAATTTGCGATGAACAATTATTTTTAAACTTGAACTTGTTGATGGTGTTATTCAATTGAACCGTTAATCCAATCCACTCAGACTGATCATTTTGAATAATGTCAAAACCCCTGTTATTGATATTTAGTACGCCTAAGTTTCCATATATTTGGTAAGTAGGTGTACTGCTAAAGTTTTTACCTAAATTAATTCTCCACAAATTACCTGTATTTTCCTGTACAATAGCATTCAATACACCAGAGTCTACAACAAACTGAACATGATTAGGTGAAGTAGTTTCTGCTGCTTGAAAAGAAAAAGCAGATTCAATATTTGAAGAAAGTGAATTGCCGAAGTTAATAAAGCGGGTACATTTAGCATTACCAACCGAAACAGCAATAGCCCCATACCAATTATTGCCAAATCTGATAATGTCTACCCCACGCCCCCGAGCAACTCCAGCAGGAATCAACTTAGCGATAAATTCATTGTTTGGGGCTCGTTCTAACAATACTACGTTTGAAGAAGAATAATTAGTAATTACAACTTTAATTACTCCATTGTCTACTACCGCTTTTACGGAGTAAGGACCGTTTAAAAAACCAAAGCCGCCTAAATCACGAACTGTTATAGAGGTTGACGCTAAATCAGTCCCAAAATTCAACTCATACACTTTATTGTCTTCAAAATCAATTAAGTAACCATAGTAAATTTCATTCAGCTTCACAATGCTGATATCTATAGGTCTTTTAAGTGCAAGAGATGACCCGAACATAGGTTTAATCTCATTGACATTTATAGAAAGTTGATCATCAGACTTAATACGGAAAACATCTTTACTTCCACCAGAAGGAATAAAGATCATCGTTTCATGTGAAAATATATTTTCTTGATATATCTCGATATGATTTACAGTTTTCAACAAACTGCTTGTCAGGCTTTGACCAGCTACTGGAAAATTTTCAAAATCACCGCTACAAAAATCCCACATATAGTCAGTAGAAAACATGCTTTTGTTTTCTAAGAAGATGGTCTCATTCTGACAAAAACGCTGCGCTGGAAGGCTAAAATCAGCCACAGGACTTTGAGCATACAGTCTTGTCAATGTTAATATCAGCAGGAAGCAGAAACCAAAAAGGCGCATGGGGTATAGGCATAAGAATTTGCAGCAATTTAGATCTTCACGCCTTATTTAGCGGAGTATTTAAGGTGGCTTTCTCAGGCAATCCTTACCTCTGAAAGGTTTGCAGGAAATTTTCATAATTAGAGTTCTCCGGCAGATATATACGCTGCATCACCAGCTGATACTTTTTGCTTCTCAAGTTCACAATAAAAGTATATATTTGCTGTACAACTACTAATTCTATGGATAGCATTATTATTACCCCTTCTAATGAACAAGATTTAGTTTTGTTAGCTTCTATTGCTAAAAAAATGGGCTTCAAGGCTAAAATTCTTACCGAAGAAGAAAAAGAAGATTTAGGCATAGCATATCTGGTCAGCCAGGCAGATAGAAAAAAAAAGGTTTCTAAAGAAACTGTTTTAAAGAAGCTGAGAAGTTGATATGCAAGTAGAATTTTTACAAAGATTTGGATAAAATTAAGGATAAAAACACCAGAAAGCGAATTGAAAAAGCGATTGACAGACTTGAAACCGCCAGTGCTTTGGAGGAAATAGCTAATATCAAAAAGCTCACTGGTTTTACTCATACCTATCGGCTAAAAGTGGGAGATTATCGTATAGGGTTTATTGTTGAAAACAATATCGTGGAACTTGCCCGGGTAGCCCATCGTAAAGACATCTATAATCTCTTTCCGTAATTTGACACCTTAGTAAAAGAGAAGGAATAAATGTCTAATTTCAGGTTTGAGGTTTAACAACATAATTCCATTTACCCAGAACTTGGTCAAAGACAATATTACAGTCATTCAAGAAATCTTTGGCTACCTGTTTACCTTTTT
>JBBSNI010000270.1:0-8163 GCA_038232695.1 Cytophagales bacterium | reverse complement strand
CTTGCGTCCGTCCGAGGGGTAGAGCGGGCGGGGCGTGACGGCGTAGTCTACCGTGGAGTACATATTGTACCACCAGAACATATTGGCGCAGGTAAAGCTGGGGTCTATCTTTTTGGCAGCTTCCCACACTTTGGGCGCCTGCACCAGTTTGTTCGATTGCCGCCAGAATTTGATCTCACATTCATCGCGGAAGTACCAGCCATTGCCCACAATGCCATGTTCGGCAGGCCATTGTCCGGTAAGGTAGGTAGCTTGTGCGGAGCAGGTCACAGCAGGCAAAACGGGGTTGATAGAAACCTGCCTGCCTCTGGACGACCATTCGGCCAGGAATGGAGTATGTTCACCGATCAGCCGGGGGGATAAGGCTACTATGTTGATGACTACTGTTTTTTTCATACTAATGCATATTTTGCTTTACCCACTTTAGCTCTCTGATAATAGATTCCTCTAAAGTCAGGCGTATATCTTTAGGCAGCACTTCCCAGGTATACGTTTCCACTTCCAGATGATGGGTAACTTTTTCCTGCTTCAGATACGCTAACACTTCCAGAATATCATCCTGCGTAGACTGCAATGTGCCATAACTGTCCAGAAAAACGGGCACATGAAAATGCGTACGCCATTCTCTGGCTGCCGGGTCAGCGATCTGTGCCAATGCGGCAGGAAGATCGTTATAATGCACGTAAGTGCCATTCTTATTCCTCTGCACAACCTGGTGCAAATAAGTAGATTCCACAAAAGGCTGAAACAGTTTAGCAACACGAGTTCTTTGAGATACATCAGCAGGTAAATCTGCTTTCAGTGCCGCGCTGATCTGCACCCTGCCAATCCTGATGCCTTCGGCTTTCAGCCTGGAAAATACAGTGGGCGGCTTTTCATATACTACAGCAAAATGGCATACATCGTAGCAAAGCTGGATATGATCTTTCAGGCAGGCTTCGGAGGCTTCGGCAGAAAGCCCAAGCTGCTCTTTCAGATAGCCCGTTCCCTGTGGGATCAGCCATTGCCGGTAATAATCAATAACCTCCTGGGTATGGTCCAGCATCCCATCCGGCTCCGGCTCTATGTCCAGATGCAGCCATTGCCCGGTTTTTTGGCGGATTTGATATAAGTGCTCCGCCACTTTGATAAGATGAGCGGTGGACTGCTCCAAAACCTCATGCCTTTTTCGGGGATCGTCGCCATGCCAGGGTTCATAGGAGAGCGGGCAGGTAGACACACCGCCGTCCATGTCTTGGGGCAATAGCTCCGCTAAAATACCAAAAAGTCTTAGGGTATAATCCAGGCGTTCTTGCGTTGTCCAGTCGGGTTGGTATACATCATCTTTTACCACCTGCCGGTGAAATCCACCATAGGGAAAGCCGTTGATCACCGCTACGTAAGCGTCGTTGGCTGCCAGCCAGTTTTTAAAATCCGTTAGGTTATTTCCTTCTGATAAAGCTTCGCTGGCGATATGCGAGAGCCGAAGTCCGATGCCAAAACGCTGATCCGGAGAAAGCACTTTTTTAATAGCAGGCACATAGGTTTGCAAACTATCTACCGTATCCTGCCAGCTTTCGGCGGGATGAATATTGGTGCAGTAGGTGAGGTGGTGGTCGTTAGGAAGTTTCATTGCAGGTGTTCAGGTGTTTTAGAAGCAACGTTGCCCTGTCAACTGGGTTTTGTTTTTTACTTGAACATTGAATATTGAGTGTTGAGTGTTGAGTGCGCCCGGTTTAAAATATTCAATATTCAACACCCAATAATCAACACTCAATGTTCAAGGGAAAAAAGTATCCGGCAACACATCAGTACCCGAACATCTATTGTACAACCTAAAACTCTTTAAGCTTTTCGACAGAACTCAACACAAGCGACCGGTCCATTTCGTGTACTTCTTTTCCCTTGCCGATGGCTTCCAGTAACATGATGGTGAGTTGCCCGCCCAGGTGCTCACGGAATTCTTCTAAACCCAGAAGCAATTCTTGCTTTGATAAAGCAGGCACATACACCTCAAATCCGAGTTTGCTGATCAGTTGAATGACGCGCTTCAGCGATTCTTCTGAGATCATTCCTTTCAGATACGAATAAGTGACGTCCAGTGCCATCCCGATAGCCACAGCTTCTCCATGCCGTATCTGGTAGTGCGTCAGTTGCTCTAGTTTGTGGGCAGCCCAGTGACCAAAATCCAGCGGACGGGAAGAGCCCATCTCGAAAGGATCGCCTGTGGTCTGACCAGACTGGGTCTCGCCACTCCCGGCAATATGTTGCAAATGCATTTCGGCACAACGGTAGATCAGGTACTGCATAGGTTCCATGGCGCGCGCTGAGAGTTGACCGGCATGTTCTTCTAGCCAGGCAAAAAAGCCGGCATCTTTGATCAAGGCTACCTTGATCGCTTCGGCGATGCCTGCACGCCAGTCGCGGTCTTCCAGCGTGGTCAGGAAGACAGCATCGTTGATCACGGCTGCGGGAGGGGCAAACGTGCCTAAGTAATTCTTTTTTCCGTAAGCATTGATACCGTTCTTGACGCCTACGCCCGAATCGTTCTGCGACAACACGGTGGTAGGAATGCGAATATGCCGTATGCCCCGGTGCGCAATGGCAGCGGCAAACCCTGCCATATCCAATACCGCCCCCCCTCCGATGGCTACGATATAAGCATGGCGGTCGATACCCCACTGATGGGTAGCCTCCAATATTTTTTCTACATATTTATTGTCATTCTTTACCTGCTCACCGCCTGACACCACAAGCGGTTCTCCACACAGTAGAAATGTATCTTTGTGCTGATCGGCATAAGCCTGAATCTGCGCGGTCAGAGCAGGATGTGTATCGGCGACGCCCTGGTCTATGACAAAAAATGTTTTGACTATTTGCGGACTTTTTACCAGTTGGGCAAACAGATCATTGCTACTGGCAAAGACGTTTTCCGTAAAAAAAATTTCGTAGTGAAACGGCACAGCAAAAGATTGCCGGATGGACTTTTTCATTAGCTTAGACTGTATCAGAGAATTTTCAAAAAACAACTCCTAAAGTACAAAAAAATACCTTAAAATGTTTTTATTGGCTCAACTTCCACTGGAAAGAGTACAGTAGCTAAGCTAATATCACTATTGAAAAATCCAGGATTTGTTCAGAGTGGAAACGTGAATACTTTCAAAAAGCTTCTTACTGACTACAACATTGATTTTGAGTTTAGAGCAGATGCTTACATCAAGTATTCTAAAAGGCGCGGCGGTAAGCAGAAAGACCATACGGTCAAGAACAACCTGATGTGCCGGGACAACCAGCAGATCGTTTACCTGAGCGAAACTTACCAAGGACGAGTACATGACAAGAAGATTGCTGATCAGGAAGCCTGCCAGTTTCCTGCGAATAGCCGTCTGCGGCTGGACTTAGGCTACTTAGGCTACCATCCCAAGGGGGTGTTGACTTTGCTGCCCATTAAAAAACCCTATCAGGATAAACTCACCGAGCAGCAAAAGAAATTTAATCGCGCGGCGAACCGTCAATGGGTAAGCCGCTACCGTGTGGTTGTGGAGCATACCATCAGCGGAGTGAAGCGCTGCCATATTGTCAAAGAACGTTGTTGCAGTTTTGCCGCTCGCTTTCGTAATCAGGTCATGCTCACCTGCACCGCGTTGCACAACTTCCGGGTGAGCAGTCCGCAGCGAGGATATGGCTGACAACCCTCGTGCGCGGGCGCGTGATACTAACAATTAATCCCTAATTAGGTTTATTGTAGCGTTGCTCATAGTCTATCTTAAAACACTATGTCCCCGGCTGTTGCTAAAAAAGGATGAAACAATCTGCATTCAGACGAATCAGTAAAATACTCGGAAAAATTGGCTTTGAACTCATTCCGGTCATTGTCGGTATTTTGATTGCCCTGGTGATCAATGATTACCAGGAAAGCCTGAACGAGAAAGAACGTATAGATGTATTGCTCAACAACCTGGTAGGCGAATACACTAATCGCCGCAATGAGATAGATAGCCTTGTTACCTATCGCCATCAGCCTTTTGTAGATACCCTTGAAAATTACTTGCATAATTCCCAAATTCCTATTGCTGAAATATTAAGCAAAGTAGGGGGATTTGCCTTTTCAGAGGTGTACACGGTTTCCTGGGAAGCTGCATTGAGTAATCAGGATATTGGAAAATTAGATTTTGAACTGCTCACATTGCTATCTAAAATCAGCGCTAGCCAAGAAAGCTTAGGCGTTGTAACACAAAACTTGTTAAATTAATTTTATGCACCGGATGCCGTCTTGTATGACACTGAAGCCTTTAAAAAAGAACATCTGAGAAGTATAGTGAGCGGTTACATAGGTAGTGAAAAAGACCTGATCGAGAAATGTGACCAGTTTATATCACTGGTAGACAGCCTGCAATCAACCGAAGCAGGCAGCTTTTCATCCCCATAAAACGCTCATGCAAGCTAATTCAGAGCATCAACATCATAGCCCATCATGCAATCATAAAAATCATAGCCGCTGTGGAACAGTTCAGACTTACTCACTCCTCAAACTATCCACCGGATTAGCCATTGCCGCTTTGACAGACTGATAACCTACCGTCAGCAGCGTGATTGCCAGGGAGAAAACAATGGCCAGCACAAAGACAACCGGGCTGATGGCGGTTCGGTACGCAAAACCTTCCAGCCAGCGATACATCAGAAAATAGGCGCAAGGCGTAGCGACCACAAAAGCAATGAGCACCAACTTGACATAATCTTTGGAGAACAGCAGCAGGATACTGCTGACCGAAGCCCCCATCACCTTGCGCACCCCGATCTCTTTGGTGCGAAGCTCTGCCGTGTAGGCGGCCAGCCCAAACAAGCCCAGGCAGGAGATGAAAATAGCGATAAAGGCAAAATAGTCGAAGAGCTGGCCGGTGCGGCGTTCTGCTTTGTACATCGCCTCAAAGCTTTCGTCCAGGAAGCGACACTCAAAAGGATAGGCAGGATTCAATTCCTTCCAGCTTGCTGCTGCCGCCGTAAGCGTTTCGGGAATAGCCTGGCGGTTGGTTTTGATATACAAGTTACTGCGCCAGTCGGGCGAGACAAACAACACCAGCGGGGCAATGGCCTGGTGTACCGACTGAAAGTTAAAGTCTTCGGCCACACCGATGATAGTTCCTTTGACGCCATGCACACTGAACGACTTGCCTACCGGGTCGGTGATCCCCATCTGCTTCACGGCTTCTTCGTTGAGGATAAAGGCAGTGCTGTCCGTACCCCGTTCTTTGGAGAAAGCTCTGCCTTCTGCCATGTTGATCTTAAAAGTTTTGATAAAATCAAGGTCTACCGAAAGCTGGTTGAGCAGTATCTCCTGGTCTGTGGCTTTTCCTTCCCAGTCGGCGCCCGAGGTGGAACTGGCTACGTCGGTCAGGTTCTGGCTGGCCGTCGTAATGTCCTGCACACCGGGGTGCGCTAACAGTTCGTTTTTAAAAGCCTCCAGGTTCTTATAAATCTCCCCGCTCATAGGTACTACGATGACATTCTCTTTGTCATAGCCCAGCTTTTTGTTCCTGATATAGGTCAGTTGATCATTGATGATGAGCGTACCGATGATCAGGACGATAGAAAGCACGAATTGCAGGACGACCAGTCCTTTCCGCAGCACCGTTCCGTTCTTACCGGCCTGGAAAGTGCCTTTCAGCACCTTGGCCGGTTGAAAAGAGGAGAGAAACAGCGCAGGATACAGCCCGGCGGCAAGGCCGGTAAAAAGTGTAATAAGCAGCAAAGCGCTTAGCATTTTTCCATCCAGCAGATGCAGGCTGATCTGTTTTTGCGCCATGTCATTATAAAGGGGCAACACAAGTTCTACCAACAGCACCGCCAGTAATACCGCGATCACAGCATACAGGATCGCTTCTCCCAGAAACTGCCCTATCAGTTGGTATTTGATCGCGCCTATGGTTTTTCTTAGGCCTATTTCTTTGGCGCGTTTGATCGAGCGCGCCGTCGCCAGGTTCATAAAGTTGATACAGGCGATCAGGAGGATAAACAAAGCGATGGCTCCAAAAATGTAGACGTACTGTATGTCGCCGTTGCCGCTGATGTCCAGATTAAAGTTAGAGTACAGGTGAATATCGGTTAAAGGTTGGAGCAAAACCCCGGTAAGCTTATCATCCGGAAACCGCTTATTGAACAGGTTTAAAATTTTGCCGCCTACTACTTCCCCGGAAGCCTGTTCTTTGAGTTGTGCATACGTATAATAGTTGTAATCACTCCAGTTATTTTCGCCGATATTACGGTTTTGTACGAATAGCTCAAAAGGAAGCAGGTAGGCAAACCGGAGGTGTGAGTTTTCGGGCATGTCTTCGTACACACCCGTTACCTTCAGATCATACTGATTGTCAAACCGAATCGTTTTGCCCAACGCTTGTTCACCATCAAAATACTTGCGCGCCAGCGTTTGCGACAAGACCACAGACTTCGGCTCCGTAAGTGCAGTGGCGGGGTTTCCTTCCAGAAAATGAAAGCTGAACATATTTAGCGTAGCGGGGTCTGTGTATACGCCGTCCCGTTCCTGGTAAGGCTGATCGTCGTAGGTAAACAACGACTGGCTTATAAGGTTGTACCTTGTCACGTTTTCTATTTCCGGGATCTCGCTTTGGATAAACCCGGCAAAAGGCGCCGGCGTCGTGGTATACGCTACTTCCTGCCCTCCTACCTTCCCTTTGACAATCGTTCTGTATAGCTGACCGGCTTGTGTATGATAGCGGTCGTAGCTCAGCTCATCGCCTATCCACAGCAGGATCAGGATGGTGGTGGCAATACCCATGGCCAACCCGCCTATGTTGAGCATGGAGTATACTTTGTTGTTGACCAGGTTTCTGAAGGCGACTTTGAAGTAGTTTTTAAACATGGCGGTTTGTCCGTTAAAAGTAGTAAGAAGAAAAAGAACTGCTTGATGGTATAAAAAAACATGCCACCGTGAAAAGATGGCATTGTGAGCTTGCTATAGAGGTTTTTGCAAAACAAAACTGTTCACTAACGGACATAAATGTTCGTTATCGGACACTGAAAGACATAAAAAAAGCCAGGTTTGAAACCTGGCCCTTTCCTGCAATATAGTTTGGTTTTGGCGTTTATTAATTCTTCAATAACTTGACTGTCTTCTTACCATAGCTTGGCGAGTTGATCTGCAGGAAGACAATGCCCTGGTTCAGACCCAGAGAAGCTACGTTCACCTCAAAAGATTCGGCAAACCCGCTCATGGTTTTCTCTTCTGAATACACCACTTTGCCCAACTGGTCTACCAGCGAGATGGTAGCCACTTCTCCTGCGTCGCCACCCATTTCTATGTGAAGCACATCGGTCACAGGATTAGGGAACGTACTGATCTCTATGGTTTCCAGCCCTGAGCCAATCTCCTCGGTAGCTTCTTCTTTGGAGAAGGTCTTGTCACCGCCAGCCAGACGGGCGTTGCTGTTTTGCGGGTCAATGACCAGCGCGTTGAGGTACGCATAATCCGATCCGCCTGCTCTCTCTACGATGATTTTCACTTCTCCCCGTGAGTCGGGGCGGATGCCGCGCAGCGTCACTACATCTTTTTTGTTGCCGGAAGCGTCCAGGGACACCTGCTTGCTGCCGATGATATAGTTGGCTGTTGCCTTGCCGCTGCGCGTGGTGCTGGCAAAGAATGAGAAGTCGTAAGAAGTACTTTTATCCAGTCCTGATATTTCTATGATCTCTCCATTGCTTCTGGTATAGAAATATGACTTAGTAACATCATCAGGATATACGCCCGAGTTTTTGCCGGTGCTGTAACCGTTGTCGTCGCCGCCGGTCCAGGAAGACTCCAGAGAAACAGATACATTGGTTTTCTTGCTTTTGGCGTCTTTCAGCGAAGAGGCTTTGCTGCCCTCCCTGGTAGATGTACTGGTGTTGTTCCAGCCGGAAGCACTATACCTCGAGGAAGTAGTAAAGTTGATCCTGATAGCCGCATCAGAAGAGTTAGCGTTGCCAGGGCTGCCTGCTACCGGGCTGCTGCTGCCTTTGCGGGGATACAATACGCTGCCGGGGATTTCTCTCTTGCTCACGCCTGGTCCGGCATACTTCACTTCCAGTATTTCTTTTCCTTCGTTCTCAAAGTAAGCTACCTTGATAGGATGCTTGCCCTCTTTCAGAGAGATCTTACCTGATCTTTCTCTTTTGCCATGCTTTCCATTG
>JBBSNI010000269.1:0-8180 GCA_038232695.1 Cytophagales bacterium | reverse complement strand
GCACTGAACACCGTCCACCAAGTAGACATTGAAAAATGGCGCCAGCACTACACTTGCGATAACCGTTATAGTATCTTGCGGCGCATGGATAAAGAACTAAAAAGCGTAGCGTGATTATCTGGATAGGTTGAACAGCCTACACTTATACGTGACCAACCTGGAAGCAGAAGGCGCGCGTGTGGCTGTGCGTGATACCCAGGCGAAAGAGATCGGGAACTACTATGAAAAAAATCCCCGGTCTACCCTCGCCGGTTTTTACAATGCCCATCACCAATTGGCCTCGCTGTCTAAAATAGCCCTGCCCGATGCGCAAACCCTGAGCCAATACACAGAAAAAGTAAGACAGATAAACCTGGCTTTTCGCATCGAGCTGACCCATCAGCCGCCGCGCCCGCAAGTCAAACCGGTTCCTGTGCCGGAGCGCATCGGAGAGCCTTCCGTGTTTAGCCATGTGGTTTATGTCATCAAAGAAAACCGCACCTACGACCAAGTGCTGGGCGATCTGCCGCAAGGCGATGGCTACCCGGACTTGTGTGTGTTTGGCCAAAAAGCAACGCCTAACCAGCATAAGATAGCCAAAGAATTTCTACTGCTGGACAATTACTACGCCTCGGGCAAATCTTCCGCAGAAGGCCACCAGTGGACGGATGCCGCCACGACCACCGACTACGTGCAGAAAAGCGTCCGGGCTTGGTTCCGCAGCTACCCGCATGTGCAGACCGATGCGATGGTGTATTCACCCACAGGTTTTATCTGGAACAACGCGCTGGATCATGGCAAATTGGCACGTATCTACGGCGAGGCTGCTGTCCCGCAGTGGGAAGGCGGAGAAACCTGGAAGGAAATCTACCAGGCTTATCTGCAAAACGAAATGATTGATTTTACCAATACCACTACCATCTCCCGGGTAGCGCCTATACTTTCTCAAAAGTTTCCCGCCTACGACAGCCACCATTTTCCTGATGTGGTCCGCGCCCGGGCGTTTATACAAGAGTTAAAAGAATACGAACAAAAGCCGGGTGATCAATGGCCGGCGTTGATGGTCGTCGCTTTGCCCAACGACCATACGGCAGGGACGAACCCAGACTTTCCCACGCCCCGCGCCATGGTCGCGGATAATGACCTGGCTTTGGGGCAGATTGTGGAAGCCGTTTCCAAAAGCAGGTTTTGGAAGAATACGGTGATATTGGTCACAGAAGATGATTCGCAGGCAGGCTGGGACCATGTATCGGCTTATCGGACGACCGGCTTTGTGATCAGCCCATATTCTCGGCTGGGCCGTACCGTGCACACCAACTACAACCAGACAAGCATGGTACGTACCATAGAGCAAATCCTGGGGCTGCCTCCTATGCATATGATGGATGCCAGCGCTTTGCCTATGTTTGACTGCTTCCGGGCGCAGCCTGATTTGAGCGCGTTTACGGCTGAAGAAAACCAGGTTCCGCTGGATGAGATGAACAAATCTCTGGGTCAGTTGCAGGGCAAGGCTAAACATTTTGCCCAAAAGTCGATGGACCCACAGTTTGCGCATATTGATGGCGGCAATGATGATCTGCTGAACCGTATCCTTTGGTTTGCCACCCGAGGAAACAGACCCTATCCAGCGTATTTTACATCGCCTGAGGCTGACGAAGACGATTAGTCGCTGTGAGCAAGTTGTTAGTATTAAATTTTGTTAACACGAACTTAATAATTCCTTAACATACTTCCGTAGGGGTAAGGGTTGGTATTTAGCGTGATACAGATGAACAAACTACTATGCCGCCCAACAACGACAAGTATGTATTGGTCAGTAAATACCTGGCCCACCAAATGGAAGCGGATGAGCTTGCTGCGTTGGAACAATGGAAAAAAACCCATCCTGAAGAATTCAAAGCGCTCAGCGCTATCTGGTACGAAGCCCACACTGAGCGAACAGCTTTTCATACGCCGCTGGCTCAGCAGCGACTCAACCAAAGGATAGATGCCTTTGAGGCTGAAAACCTTCAACAGCAGCAACAAAAGACCTTCTACTGGCTAAAAGTAGCCGCCAGTGTCAGCCTCTTATGCATGGTTGCAGGGATGGCATACTTCCTGGCGCCCTGGCCGTCTTTACAGAAAAGTGGAGAAGCCAGGTGGATGGAGAAAAGTACCGGAAAAAGCCAGATGGCTACCCTCACCCTTGCTGACGGCAGCAAGGTAAGGCTGAATACAAACAGTAAAATACGCTATTCTACAGAATTCAATCAGAGCCGGACGCGGGAGGTCTTCTTAGAAGGAGAAGCCTTCTTTGAGGTCACGCATGATCCGCAGCATCCCTTTTTGGTGCAGGCAGGTGCACTTTCCACCCGCGTACTGGGAACCTCTTTTTCTGTCAGCGCCTATCCCGGAGATGAAACAGCCCAGGTAACGGTAGCCACCGGCAAAGTGGAAGTGCATTCGACCCAGGGGTTGCCCACCACCGTTCTGCTGCCTGGAAGACAAATGGTAGGCAACCCTACCGAAAAATCCTGGCGCGAGCAAGCCGTTGTGTTGCAGGATGCCCAGGCCTGGACAGAGGGCCGACTAGTCTTTGGCAATGCCAGATTATCGCAAGTGGCGCGGGTGCTGGAAAGGTATTATGATGTAACCGTTGTATTTGCCACAGAAGACCTCAAAGACTGTCAGATCATGGCTCATTTTGAAAAGGAAACGCTCTTCCATGTACTCGATGCCATCAGCTACATCAATCAGATCCATTATATTTTCCAGGACGGGGTCGTCACCCTTTCAGGTACGGGATGTATACCTTAAAATGAAGCGCCTATGAAACAATATGCATATCAGCTTGCCTGACGGCTTACCCCTCAGGAGAAAGAAGTAAGCGGTATGTACCAGATACCAGCTTACTTCTCAGACTCACTTTTTAGTTTTAACAGATTCTCAACCATTAAAACCTTCACAAGATAATGAAAAAAAACATTACTCAAACCTTGCTTATGGGTACCTGCTATACCTTGACAGGCCTGTTGGTGGTCTGTCTGGTACACTCCAGCTTGCTGGCCAACAGGGTCTTTGCCCAACGATTAGAGGAAGTGACGATCAGTATATCCTCTGACAACCATTCAGTAGCCGAAGTCTTTAATAGGATTGAAGCCAAAACCAACTTTACCTTTGCCTACAACACCACAAAGATTGATCTGGAACGAAAAATCAGCCTGCGCGCTGAAAACAAAACAGTCGCGGAGGTTTTGCAGGAAATTTCCCGACAGGCGCGCTTTTCTTTTAAGCAGATCAACCAACATATTTTGGTGAAGCCTTTGTCGCAAGGCGAGGAAGGGGTCAGGGTGGCGGCATTCCTTCCCGTTTCGGGCACGGTCACCGACCAGGCCGCAGGCAGCCCGATACCGGGCGTCAATGTGAATGTGGCAGGCACTACCCTGGGCACCGTCACCGATATAGACGGAAAATTTCGGCTGGACATGCCCGAGGACGCCGACCGCCTGATCTTCTCTTTTGTAGGCTATAAAACCGTAGAAGTAACGGTCAACAACCGCAGCGTCATCAACGTCGTCATGGGAGAGGATGCTACGAGCCTGGACGAAGTGGTGGTCACCGCTCTGGGCATTGAGCGCGAGGCCAGAGACTTGGGCTATGCAGTCACCAAGCTGGAAAGCCGGGATATCACCGCCGGCGGTAACCCGAACCTGGCCACCTCTATTGCCGGAAAAATACCCGGTCTGCAACTCACGCGCTCTACCGGTCCGCTGGGTTCCTCGCGTATTGTATTGCGCGGAGAATCTTCTTTAAACCTGGACAACAACCGCGCCCTGATCGTCATCGACGGCGTACCCGTAACCAACGACCAGAATGGTGATGGGGAGGGTTCTTACTTAGGTGCTCCGGTAGATTATGGCGATGGTTTATCTGCCCTGAACCCCGAAGACATTGCCGACATCACCGTGCTGAGAGGGGCTTCTGCGGCCGCGCTCTATGGCTCCCAGGCAGCCAACGGTGTGGTGATGATCACCACCAAAAGCGGCAAGTTCAACCAAGACCTGACTGTCAATGTGCGCCATTCTACTTCCGTGCAGCAGGTGAACCGCTGGCTGCCCCGCCAGCGATCGTTTGGCTCCGGCAACCGTTCGGAAAATGAGTATTATGCTTTCAAGGATTCCCCGGACGGGCCGCGAAACAGGAACGGCCACTCCTGGGGACCTAAGTTCATGGGGCAAAACTTTTACCAGTATGATTCACCCCATACGGCTGTCTACGACCCAGAAGAACGCGATGAAATCTGGGAATATGAGCCGGGTGGACAAACCCCCTGGCAAAGCCACAAGATTGAACAAAATTTTTATGAAACAGGCATTACCAATACGACCGGCTTGTCAGTAGAAGCCGGGAATAATAATGCGTATTTCAGAGGCTCGGTAGATTATCTTGACAACAATTACATTATGCCCAATACGGGATACAATCGCCTGAACTTGTCGTTATCCTCGGGCATAAGAACGGGCAAGTCCAAATTCTCGACCAAGATCAACTATGTCAATCAAGCCTCCGGCAACCTGCCTGCCGAAGGCTACGACCGCCAGAATGCCCACTACCAGGTTTTCTGGCTAAATGCCAATGATAATTTGCAATGGTATGAGGATAAACTTTGGCTGGATGGACAGGAGGACATCGCACAAAACCAGATTGCTGCTCTGAGCGCCAACCCTTACTGGATTCTGTACAACTCTATTAATACGCTAGACAAAGACCGCATCTTTGGCAAAATTCAGTTCGAACATGACTTTACCAAAGACCTCAAACTCACCGCCCGCAGCGGCATTGATTTTATACCGAGCTAAGAACCCGGGAGAGAGCCTGGTCAGAGCCGCGCAGTCCCTATGGAAACTACCGTGAATCCACTATTAAAGCCATGTTGCTCAACACCGATGTGATCCTTTCTCAGCACTGGTCGCTGGGCGATATTTCGCTCAATGGAACGCTTGGGTTCAACCACCGCTATGCCGACGAGAACGGTATTGCTACAGAAGCCGAGGCGCTCATTATCCCTGGTGTATTCAATATTGCCAATGCGGAAGGAAATCCGCTGGTTTCGCCCAGCCGCAGACAAGAGGAGCATTACGGGGCCTATGGCCTCGTCAATGCCAACTATAAGGATATGATCTTCCTGGATGTCACCGAAAGAAATGACTGGACCTCCACCCTACCGCCCGACAACAATTCGTATTTTTATCCCTCGGTAGCCCTGGCCATAGATGCGACCCAACTCTTTGATATTGATCTTACTGCGCTCTCTTATCTAAAGTTACGCGCCTCGGCCGCGCAGGTAGGTTCCGATACCGACCCTTACCGCTTAGACAGGTATTATGTCACCTCCTATGCGCTCAACGGTGCTTACTCCAATCCATCGACGCGGCCCAACCCGGATTTGAAGCCAGAGCGAACCAACTCGCTGGAGGTAGGATTTGACGCTCATTTCCTGGAACATCGCCTCAACCTGGACGCTACTTTTTATAAGTCGGTGACCAAAGACCAGATTTTATCCATGCCCGTAGACCCGGCTTCCGGCTATCTGACTGCTTTGCTCAACGCAGGTTCCGTATCCAACCGGGGCATAGAACTACAGCTCACGGCAAAGCCCCTGTATGCAGACAACTTTGGATGGGACATCTCGGCCAACTGGTCGGCTAACAGGGGGCGGGTAAAAGAACTCGTACCCGGTATTGTGGATACCTACATCCTGGGTTCTTATGTCGGTTCGCGGGTCATCGTAAAAGCGGAGCCGGGAGAACAGATGGGAAGGATTTATGGAAAAGGGTATGATAAGTACAAAGGGGAAATCATTTTCAAAGACGGCCTGGCCGCACGCGACAACGATGAAGATTACCTGGGCAATGTGTTCCCCGACTGGCGCGCCGGTCTTGTCAACAACATCCGGTACAAGAAATTTCACTTGTCTTTTCAGTTCGATTACCAGCAGGGAGGCAACGCCTATTCTATCACCCACTTCCTGATGAATTATACAGGCAAGGGAGAAAAAACGGTGTACGGACGGGAAAGTGGGGCGACTTACCCGTCTGGTGCTGAATACGACATGGCCTCCGGACAGTGGCTACAAAATGCTGACGGACGTTTTGGTGTGATTGGTGATGGGGTGATGCTGGACGAAGAATCCGGCGAGTATGTATCCAATACGGTGTCTGCCGCTGCGCCTTACTATTACAACGCCATGTATGAGCGAGACCAGATTGAGGGTAACGTCTTTGAGACTACCTTCCTCAAGCTCAGAAACCTGCGGCTGGCCTACGACCTGCCAGCCTTTTGGGGCATGAAGGGCGCCCAGGTAGCCCTGTATGGCAACGAACTATTTTTGTGGACCAACTTCCCGGCCTATGACCCTGAGCAGTCGGTGGTCAACAACGGTTCACTCACGCCCGGACTGGAAGCCGTTGGCTCTCCTTCTACCCGTACGATGGGCATAGATCTTAAACTTACTTTTTAAAAACATTCTATCTTATGAAAAGCACACAATGGATTTCCCTGATGGTAACGCTCTCCCTACTGACAGCCTGCCACGATTTTGAAGAGATCAACACCAACCCGACGCGCCTGACGGACATCAACGCGGCCTCCCTGCTGACCCAGGTGATCTATGATGCAGGCACCCGCTCGCGCAACTATGGCGACATTGGCAACTACGTAGGACAGTACTGGACCAACACCTCGCTGATAGACCAGCGTCACCGCTATGACTTCAGAGGCTCCGACTCAGAAGAAATTTATGACAATATCTATGGTACGCTGTATGACATCCAAGACCTCAAGCAAAGAGCCCGGAAAGAAAACCTGGACGATTACCTGGCAGCGGGCCTGATCCTGGACGCCTACCTGACCACCTACCTGACGGATATGTTTGGTCCGGTGCCCTACTCGGAAGCCGTACAAGGAGACGCATTGAACTTCACGCCGAAGTTTGATACGCAGGAAACCATATACCGGGCAAATGTAGACAAGCTCACCGAAGCCTACGACTTGCTGGCGACCAAGCCAGAAGGTAATTTTATCCGGGGCGGCGATCCTTTCTACGCTGGCGATAACCTGAAATGGAGGAAACTGGCCAACAGCCTCAAGCTGCGCATGTATATGAAAATGGTAAAGGCAGACCCTTCGGTCGTGCCTCAGATAGCAGGCCTGATCAACCAGGGAGAACTTATCTCTTCTGCCGAGGAGACAGCGGCTATCGTCTACGACGGTCGTTTCGGGCTGGAATCCACCCAGGAGACAGGTACGCCGGGTTCGGTAGCGTTGGGGGAGACTTTTGCCACTATCTTGCAGGCTACCCTGGACCCCCGCAGACCCCATATGGCTGATTTGGGCGTGGACAAAGAAAATAATCCTGTCAACGTAGATGCGGATGGCAATCCCGTGTACCTGGGCGTACCCTCTGGGGAAAATCCCGACATCATCCGCAGCTTTGATGGGCTTGCCGCGCCCTATAATGGACTGAATGGCGTGCGGGCGCCTTCGGTGCTGTTTTCGCAGGCAGAAGTGGAATTTTATAAGGCAGAGGCCATCTTGCAGGGCTACGTAACGGGAGATGCCGCTACGCCTTACCAAACTGGTATCCGCGCCAGTTGCGCCTGGTGGGGTGTAGCAGAAGCCGACATCGACGCGCATCTTGCCAATGAAGCCGTACAACTTTCTGCTGATACGCCCACAGCGATCCACCAGGTCTGGACGCAGCAGTACATCAACTTCTACTACGAGGGATACGATGGCTGGCTCAACTACCGGCGGGTCGGTTACCCGGAATTTCATGTAGGTTCCGCCATGCTCACCGATGAGATCATGCAACGCATGGTGTATCCCCCGCTGCTCAAGTCTGTGAATGCAGCGCATTACCAGGAAGCTGTCAATATACTTGACCAGGGCGATAACCTGCTGTCCAGCGGGTGGTGGTCCAAATAAGTGTACAACAGCCAGGGGAAGGCTGCCAGAGTCTTCCCTTCCCCTTTTAACTTTTGTGATGATGATCGGAAGAATAGGATATATGCTCATGACAGGCTTGCTGCTGTACGCTTGTACTCATAAAAATTTCGCCAGCAAAGATTCCCTTACGGAAGCGGCTATGGGTTGGGATTCGGTTATCGTTGTTCCGGCGGATTTTGCGTATCCGGCAGATTCCACTTTCAAAATCCTCTCCT
>JBBSNI010000268.1:0-8195 GCA_038232695.1 Cytophagales bacterium | reverse complement strand
TTTGGGCTACAAATCATCATTACAGGAGCCTGAGTTCGCCATTTTTTGTCTCCATAGCGCTGCTATGCAGCCAAAAAATGACTTCCTCAGAACCCTGTACTGACAATTTTCGCCTTCAAAAGCAAAATTTAAACATGCTCTAAAAAGGTTCTTTACCAAAAATGATTCATCTGGAAATGAATATGGAACCCTCACATCCAGGGAAAATCTTAAAATATCACCATATAGAACCTCTGGGTCTTACTGTCACCGAAACAGCCAAAGGACTGGGCGTATCCAGAAACCAGCTTTCTGCACTGCTTAACGGTCGGGCAGGTGTATCGCCTGAAATGGCGGTGAAGCTTAGCGAAGCGTTTGGTACAAGTCCGGAACTTTGGATCAATCTGCAATCTCAATATGATATCTGGCACGCAAAGAGAACCGTATCACGCGAGAAAATACGACGTTTTAGCTTACCGGAGCAGGCAGTTTTCAAAACTCATTGAGAAGTACGATCTTAAATTACGGTAGGTTATCAATCCATCAAAGCCGCGTTGGCTAACCCGGTGGAGTGTTTGCGGGATGAATAAACCAACTTATTTCTGCGATCAGCATGGCAGCCTATGGTCTGATTTGCGTACCTTGTTATCAAAAGATAGCTGCAAATGATGAACCTATCAGAAAGAATAACACTAGAGATCGAGTTACGGAATATAAACGGCAAGAAACTGCCTCAGGTTAGTCACTTCAATATTTTTAGCCATAGGATAAGTATCGGCGCCGGGCGTTATTATGTACAACTTCTCCAATCCAAGGTCTTCCATTGCAAGGTAGGTGCCTTTACTTAATGAAGGAGCGTTCGTAAATTTGATTTCGGCTGCCATCAGCCAGCGTCCGTTTCGGCGTATCAGCAGGTCTATCTCAGCACCGTCCTGGGTACGGTAAAAGTAGAGTTCATCGTCTGATCTTGATAAGGCAGCCACCTGGCTGATCACAAATCCCTCCCAGGAATTGCCCAGCATAATATGCCCCGACAGCGCATCATAAGACACTATACCTAACAGGTAGTGCAACATACCCGAATCTCTAATGTACATTTTGGGTGATTTGACCAGACGCTTTTTGATATTGACGTGCCACGGAGGAAGCAGATCAACCAAAAAAGCATTGAGCAGGAAACTGATATATGTTTTGACGGTAGGTATGGTGAGTCCCAGAGATTTGGCGTAAGCGCTGTAGTTTAGTAGGCTACCATGGGCTGAGGCAATCATCTGTAGCAACTGCAGGGTTACTTTTGGGTCAGCCGGTAGTCCATACATAGGCAAGTCGCGTTGCACATAGCTTTGGACAAAATTACGATACCATGTCCGGACAAAAGCCGGTTTTTCTGACAAAGCAGGCTCCGGAAATCCGCCATAAAGCCATAAATCTTGCCACGTGACACGGTCTTCTATTTCCAGTAAAGAAAACGGAAACATTTCCAGATAGTTAATCCTTCCCGCTAAGCTTTCCGAACTCTGACGCAGCAGGGCGGGAGAAGCCGAGCCAAGAATGACAAATCTGCCAGGTCTGCGGTTTTCATCTACCAGCGAACGAAGCAGCGGGAACAATTCAGGTATGTGTTGTATTTCATCCAGAATTACGGTTCTGTCCGTATATTGGGCAAGAAATAACTCCGGATCGCTCAGCTTGTTGATATCCGAATTTCTTTCCAGATCAAGATACAGCACAGACTGTTGGTGGCTCCCCTGCCTGACCATGGTAGTTTTTCCTACCTGCCTTGGACCAATGATGCCGGTCACTGGAAATTCTTTAAGCGAAATGCTGTAATTCTGCTCTACAATACGTGTAATCATCCCTGCAAATCTAAAAATTATTTTTAGATTTGCAGGGATGTATATGGTTTTTTGCCAATCACTATTTTATTAAGTTCATTGTTATTTCCTCATCTTGTAATATTAATTGACGAACCTCCCCCAGCCCTTCAAACGTCCATTGTACCCCGCCGATCTTGCCGATGTCAGCCGCTAAGAGGTGCTGAAAGACTGGCTTGCCATTAAGTAAGACAGACAATTGCTCGTCCTTCATCTCTATTTTACATGTTGTCCACCGGCTCAAATCCACCCCGAAGCCCGAAAGATCATGGTCTTTGCCGGAGACCATTTCTTTGTTCAACACAAACATCAAATCGCCCACACAGCCGGGAATGCTGAACTGAAAGCCGAAGACGTCCTTGGTTCCTGTTAGCGTGAGCCTCACGTTTTGGCAGATACTCCGCCCGGCAGGTTGCTGTAGGCGAAATTCGGTCTCCAGGCTAAAATGTGCGCTGTTGATCAGGGGCTTGTCTGTCAGGTTGGCCAGATACAGCAGGCTGCTGGGATGCTCGTTCAGGTGAAACAGCACGTCCTGAGCAACCCGCAGCGTACTGTCACAGAAAAGTTGCTCAGGTTTCAGATAGACAAATTCGTCTTCATTTTCCAGTACCAACCCCTGCCAACCCCTTGTAGGAATGTACAAGTCTTCTTCCCGGACGACCTGGTCGTTCACCAACAGCTTAGTCAGGAAATAGCCGGGATAATAGTAAGTGGTGGTCACCAACCCCTGTGGTTGGGTCAGCGGGATACGCTTGCGGGTATCCCAGGATTGCTGGATCGCCAGGGAATCGTATGGTATGTCGCCTATATCATAGCGGAAGATCACCGTGTTAGGGTAGCCGGCGGTGACTTTTTGGAAAGAGAATTCAACATGATCCAATGAAGCGGAACTTAGCTTTGGGCTTTCTTCTCGGGCATCCTCTACAAAAGCGTACAGGATCACGCCCAATACGGCTAAACCCACCAGCCATCCTATGACCTTGTAACGTCTTGCAGGTTTTACCGGGTTTTGCTGGCGAGCGTTCCCGGAAAGATTCGCTTCCTTACTTTGACAAAACTGCCGCCAGCTTGAGTAGCCAGCAAACTCCGAGAGGATGTCCAGGGTAGCCGCACTCGGATTGGCGATGGATTCCGCCCTTCCCCAAACCCGCTTGAGTGTTGTGACGCTGAGTTGCTTGCGGGTACGGCTGAAAATACGTTCGCTCAACTCCTGAAAATCCTTGTTGGTCCAGGTGGTACTATCTCCCCAGTTCAGTTGGGCTTCAATCTGTTCTACAAGTTGATTCTTCATACAAATTATTGCCTCATCTTAAACGCCCTTCAACTCCACACAAGCCTGCTGAACAAGATTGAACAGGATTGAACAGGCAAGATAGCGTCTTAGCTGAATGATCATCGTTAACTTCAACATGATCAACACGCACAATTCATTTTAAAAGTAAAACAAAAAAAACAAATATCTTATGAAAAACCTCATGATATGTATGGCAGCCTTGTTGTCATTGCAGATAAGCTACGGTCAGGGAAAGACAAAGAACCCAAAAAGTGAGATCAGGATTCCGATGGAGCCTCAGTACTGGGAGTACCAGCCCGACCAGGTGGAGTTTACGACGCACCGCTCGGCGCCGGCGGCAAAAGCAATCAAGGGCGACTTGCAAATTTTTTTAAAGGATGTTGTCTTTGAAGACGGTACTATTGAATTTGATGTAGAGCTTCCTGAGAACAGTTTTGTGGGCATCAACTTCCGGGAAGCAGAAAACCGCCTGGAAACAGAGCATTTCTACCTGCGTTCGTTCTGGCCCATCAGTCCGCTAAGCCGCACAACCCTTCAATATGCAACGGTGGTGGATGGCACCAGCCTGTGGGACCTGACCGACGACTACCAGGCGCCCGCCACGCTCTATCAGGACCGGTGGAACCACGTTAAATTGGTGGTGAGCGGAAAGCAGATGTGGGTGTACGTAAACGATCTGGAAGAACCCGCCTTGCAGGTACCGATATTGGAAGGCAAGCACGGCGCAGGAGGCATTTCTTTGAATGGCAATGCGATCTTCGCCAACCTGGTCATACATCCCAACGCTACCGAAGGATTGCCCGCAACGCCCGGTTATGACCCCACCCGGTACGATCCGCGCTACCTGAGGGAATGGACAGTGACGCAGCCCGTTGATTTTCCGATGGGAAGGGATGTGGCGGAGCAGGATTTGCCCGACTCCACCACACAATGGCAGCCCCTCCATGCGGAGCATCGGGCACTCGTCAACCTAAGCCGCCCCTTTGGACGGACGGAACGGGGAGAACGTCGTTTGACCTGGCTGAAGACGACCATTCAATCGGAAAGCCAGCAGGAAAAGCGGCTGGACTTAGGCTTCAGCGATGAAGTTTGGGTACTGATCAACGGACAATTGCTGTATGTGGATAAGAACTATTTTGGCTCACCCGGCATGAAAGAGCCACGAGGACGCTGCACCATTGAAAATACCTCCTTCCGGCTTCCGCTGCAAAAGGGACAGAATGAAATCATGATCGGCGTTGCCAACAACTTCTACGGCTGGGGCATCATCGCCCGTTTGGATGATACGGAAGGATTGACGAGCTTACTGAAATATTGAGTATTATTCAAATCTCAAAAAGTGTATGTTCGTTGGATCGGTACCCATGCTGAGTATGACAAAATATCGGTCCGAAGCGGATGCTAAAAGTATTTGGAAAGATGAAAGCAATTGAAACAGAGGCGCAATATCAAAAAGCATTAAAGAAAATTGATGAGTTGATACTTAGGGTGGGTGATGACCAGAGTTATGACAATCCTGAATTTGTCATGTTGGATCGTCTTTCTGATATGGTAGCCGATTACGAGGACAAGCACTATCCTATAGATGGCGATATCATTCTTCAATAAAACAACACTGCTATGATCAAAAACTATTTCAAAGTCGCCCTCAGAAGTTTTGCCAGGCAGAAAGGTTCGGCATTGCTGAACATCATAGGACTGGCCATTGGCTTAGCTTCCGTAATTCTCATCTTTGTATATATCCAGGATGAGCTTAGCTACGATAAGGTACACCCGTCACCGGAGCAGACCTTTGGAATGGGAGAAGAATACACCAGCGAACAAGGGGAAAAAGAAAAATACCCCTATGTCCCTTCCGGTTGGGCCCAGTTAATGAAAGAGCAAATGCCTGAAGTGGTTGAAATCCTGCGGTATTTTTCCATAGGCTATCCCTATAGCATGAGAAATCGGGAAGAGCCCGATAAGGTATTGCTAACACAAGACGGCGAGGTATTCCTGGTAGAAAAGTCTTATCCTGATGTCATGTATTTTCCTTTGCTGTATGGCAACCGGGAAAAAGTTTTTTCAAATCTTCAAAGTGTTGTGCTCTCAGAAACCGCCGCCAAACGCTTGTTCGGAGCGGTAAACGTAGTGGGCAGGCAGGTAGAGATGAAACATATTTATATTACTGATCAATATATGAGCCTGGAAGTAACCGGGGTGGTGAAAGACTATCCCGGCAATGTGCATATGCGCCCTGACTATCTGATTCCCGTAGAAATATTTGACACTTACTTACGAGAAAATGCGGGTGTCTCTGTTGCAGAATTCTTATCCGGTGTAGATAAATTTTATACCAAAAGCTATATTCGCCTGGCCCAAGGGGCTGACCTCAGCCAGGTAAAGGCCGGACTAAACCGTATCATCGCAGCACATCTACAGGACAAAGCCAGCCAACATGCGCCCTTTTTCACTAACATCCAAGACTTCCACTTCGATAAAGAAGCAGACTGGTCGGAGTGGGACGGAACTGCCGACTTTGACTACGTCATCGTCTTTGGTTCTATCGGACTGATGATTTTGCTCATCGCCTGTATCAACTACATGAACCTGGCTACGGCAAAATCGGTGAAAAGATCCAAAGAAGTAGACGTCAGGAAATCGCTGGGTAGCAGCCGCCAGCGCCTGATGTTCCAGTTTTTTCAGGAGTCCTTGCTGACAGCCTTCCTATCCTTACTCCTCGCCCTGCTACTGGTTGTTGTCATATTACCCTACTTCAATGACCTGGCCGACAAGCATTTTACACTGCGTTCATTTTTGCAAACGAATATACTGATGAGCCTGCTACTGGTCTGGCTTAGCGTAGCCTTCGTCGCCGGTAGCTATCCGGCTGTTTTCCTCTCCGGTTTTAAGCCCGTTGAGGTACTCAAAGGCACATTAAGGATAGGCAAGGGTCCGACGTACTTTAGAAAGTCGCTGGTTATTGCGCAATTCGCCGTATCGGTGTTGCTGATCATTAGTACAGGTATTATTCTCCAGCAAATGCACATGCTGCAAAGCTCCAAATTATATAATAGCGCTGACCAGATCGTATCGATACGCTACGGAGGCGGCAATGCTCCGATAGAACGCTATCCAACCCTGAAAAATGAAATACTCAGCGACCCGGATATTGAGGATGTCACCCTGGCTGCTCATCTGCCCCGGCGGGAAAGCTTCGCACGTCTTGATGCTGCTTTTACTTTGCCGGAGATCAGCGGAGAACAGGTATACAACTGGAAACACCTGCAAGGGGATTACGACTTCCCCAAGGTATTTGACCTGGAGTTTGTGGCGGGGAGAAGCTTTGACATTCAAAATATTGCCGACTCCAATAATTATATCCTGAACGAAACCGCCGTTCGCAGCTTACACAAGACGCCTGATGAGATCATAGGCTTCACCTTAGAAGATACCGCCGCCCACCAGGCCGGTAAGGTGATCGCAGTCGTCAAGGATTTTCCCTATGAATCTATTCACACCAGTATCAAACCGCTGGTGATCCAGGGCAAACCGCACCCGGAAAACCAAATTCTATACGTAAAATTACCCGTTAGCCAATTGCCAGAGAAAATAGCGATGCTGGAAAGTACGTGGAAAGAAATATTACCGGGCGTAGGGTTTGATTATTGGTTTTTGAGCGATGAGTTCGGGCGCATGTATTACACCGAACTCAAGATGGTCAACCTGGTGCAGTTTTTTTCTGTGCTGGCCATATTCATTGCCTGCCTGGGCTTGTATGGTTTGGCTTCTTACACGGCCGAGCAAAAGACCAAAGAAATTGGTATTCGCAAAGTGTTAGGAGCGACCGTACCGCAAATCCTGGTGATGCTGGTTTCCGATTTTCTAAAGATGGTCTTCATCGCTTGTGTACTGGCGCTGCCGCTGGGCTACTGGATCATGCAGGGCTGGCTCGAGAACTTTGTCTACCGGGTAGAGATCGGCTGGGCTATTTTTGCCATCTCCGTAGCCATCATCTTAGCACTCACGCTGCTCACCGTAGCCTACGAAAGTATCAAAGCATCGGTGGTTAATCCTGTCAACTCTTTGAAGTATGAATAATAGCGAACCAAAAGCCAGATAGATTTGGTCAGCCTTGTAAATATTTGAATTTTTTATTTATTCATGTATATTGCAAATACCATATATAAGTATTGCAAAAGCAATTAGATATGAAAAACGGCGATGTTGAATGGAAAATCCTTGGATCAGAAGGTCAGGTTTTAACTTCTATTAAAATTGATTCGGAAAGTAATCATTTCCTGATAAATCTGGCAGAAGGTATGACGGAACCAGGAAGCAACGCCCCCTTCAGCAACCTTACCTACGGGCAAATACAACCTTTGCTTCAATTTTTAGACTATACCCAACAGGAGATCGCTACCATCCTTGAAGTAAATCCCAGTACACTGTCCCGTTGGAAAAAAGAAGATAAACCTATTGGCAAACTCCGCTCTAAAACTATGTTTGATATTGACCACATCATGGCTAAAGGGGTTCGAGTATTCGGCACAGAGGAGAATTTCAAAGCCTGGCTGGACATGGCAAATTTTGCCCTTGGGGACAAGAAACCAATTGAGATATTGAAACATGTCTATGAGGTTCCCTTAGTAAATAATGCCTTAGAAGCCATGATATGGGGTAATGTCATGTAATTGAGTGAAATACTACAGATTAATAGAAAAAGCCCCGGATAGGTCTCCTTTGGGATATGGAACAGCAGGAGGTCGCTGGAATTTAGACGGCACTCCTATGATATATGCCTGCAATTTTAGCGCTATCAACTTTCTGGAACTCCTAAGTATCAAAGGTCCCGCCGTTGCCCGGATAGAGTGGATATTGGTCACCCTGCACATAGAGGGCGACATTCCGCAATTGGATGCTACCCATTTAGGGATCATTGAAGAAATAACCTACCCATATAATAGGAAGGCTTGATCCAGACATCCCATTTAGGAAGTTGTTGGCTTCTGATAAGATGCTTTTCTCGCTGCTGCATTTGTTTTTTATTGAGCCTGCTACCTTTCTGG
>JBBSNI010000267.1:0-8198 GCA_038232695.1 Cytophagales bacterium | reverse complement strand
TACTTTAAACGCATCTCTTTTGGCCTGCCTAATTTTGAGCACATGAGACTCCGCATTCTAATGGCATGTGCATGATTCCACAGGATTTGTCAAAGAACCAAAAATATTCAATAATCAACACTCAATACTCAAGGAAAATATATGTTGCTACATTTTTCCAACCCCTACATAACCTTGTACTTATGACAAGCAATCTTTTGATAACGCTGCTCTTATCAGCAACAACAATGTGTTTGCCTGCCTGTGCGCAACAAAAACCACAGGAACAAACACAGGAAACCAAACAGCCGGAAGAGGGCTTCTACACCTATAGCTCCCCGACCAGCCCGGACGGTACCGGCAAGTTCTACTTAGGGCGCGAGATCGCGCAGGTGATGGGACACTTAGGGGCAGAGTGGCTGGAACGCCCCGACCGGGAATCGGAAGAAAGAACCGATCTGCTGCTCCGGGCGATGGACCTGCAAAATGACGATGTGGTAGCCGACATTGGGGCGGGCACCGGCTACTTTACCTTTCGCATGAGCCGGCGGGTGCCCCAGGGAAAAGTACTCGCTGTAGACATACAATCAGAAATGCTTACCATGATCCGCGATAAGATAGCTCAGGAAAAAACTGCCAATGTACAGACTATCTTAGGCACAGAACAAAGTCCCCAGCTACCTGCCGACAGCGTAGACCTGGTGCTGATGGTTGATGCCTACCATGAGTTTACCTATCCACGGAAGATGCTGGAAAACATTGTACAGTCGCTGAAGCCGGAAGGTAGGGTTGTGCTGGCAGAGTACCGGGCAGAAGACCCCGGCGTGATGATCAAGCCCAAACACAAGATGACCGAAGCGCAGGCAGTCAAAGAAATGCAAGCCGTAGGGCTCCGCCTGATAGAAAACAAAAAGGTGCTGCCGCAGCAACACCTTATGTTTTTCGGCATCAAGAAGTAAAGACGCATTATAATGCGTCTCCACCCCCCCCAATCCCCTGGTCTTCCATACCGTGGTACTGTGGTCTGTATCGCAAAGACCACTAAGAGGGTCAGACTCTCTGCTTCTTGTCTGCTACTTTCTTCTCTGCAACAGGCGTTGCTGCCGCTCTTTGCTTCTTTTTGGAAAGATCAATCACCACTGGCGAAGCAATGAAAATAGAAGAGTAAGTACCTATGATAATGCCGACCAGCATAGCAAAGGAGAATCCTCTCAATACCTCACCGCCAAAGAGGAACAGAACGATGATCACGACCAAAGTAGTCAGTGAGGTGATTAGCGTTCTGGACATCACTTCGTTGATAGATATGTTGATGGCCGTTTTCATGTCTGTGCTGGTTCTCAGCCCGAGGGTTTCCCGGATGCGGTCAAAGACGATCACCGTATCGTTGATGGAATAACCTACGATGGTGAGCATAGCGGCAATAAATACCTGGTCTATCTCCAGGCTATAGCCTACCACCCGTGCCAGCGCATATATCGCCAATACAAAGAGTACGTCGTGAAACAAGGCAATGATAGCGCCCAAGCCGTATTGCCATCTTCTGAAACGCACCAGGATATACAGAAAGATCACCACTAGGGCGATAACGATAGACTCCTGAGCAGCCTCTTTGATGTCGTCGGCAATGGTGGCGCCTACTTTGGTAGAACTTGAGATGGTGAACGTATTGTCCCTGACCGTGCTTTCATTTTCTACAAACTGCATGTTGGTAAATTCCTCAATACCACTAATCAAGGTCTGTCTTACCTGGTCGTCAGCCTCGGTAGATTCGTCATCTGTCAGATAGCTGGTCGTGACTTTGAGTACATTGTTGGCACCATAGGTTTTTACCTCTACGCTGGCGTCTTTGATGTCGTCATTAAACGAAGTCTGCAGATCGGAAGGCACCACCGATTCGGCTAAGGTAACCACATACGAGCGTCCGCCTTTGAAGTCTACACCCAGGTTTAAACCCTTAAACGACATAGCTACCAAACCGATCACGATGACCGTCGCGGAGAAAATATAGGCAATGCGGCGTTTAGACATAAAGTCTACATTCATGTTTGTCAGCACGTTGCGGCTGAAAGCCATAGAGAAAGACATCTTGCTCTCGTCGCCCTTCCGGGTCATCCGCTCCATGATCACACGGGTGACAAACACGGCCGTGAAGAAAGAGCATACGATACCGATCATCAGCGTCACGGCGAAACCCTTTACAGGACCTTGTCCTAATACATACAGGATTACCCCAATTAAAAACGTGGTGACGTTGGAGTCAATGATAGAACTGTAGGCTTTGCTATAACCGGCGCTGATGGCCGCTTTCAGTTTTGCTCCGTTCCTGAGCTCTTCCCGGATGCGCTCAAAGATCAGCACGTTGGCGTCTACTGACATACCGATGGTGAGCACGATACCTGCAATACCCGGCAAGGTCAGGGCGGCATTAAGCTGTGCTAAAATTCCCAGGATAAAGAAAATATTGAATACCAGCGCCAGGTCGGCTACAATACCCCCTTTAGCATAGTACAGCACCATAAAAATAACCACCAGGGCAAGACCCGCCAGTATAGAGATAATGCCTTGCTGCTGCGCTTCTTTGCCCAGGGTAGGTCCTACAATAGCTTCTTCTACAATGCGGGTAGGCGCAGGCAAAGCACCTGCTTCCAGAATATTGGCCAAATCTTTAGCTTCTTCAATCGTAAAATTTCCTGAGATAGAAGATCGTCCGTTAGGAATCTCGCCCTGCACAACCGGCGCGGAGAACACCCGGTTGTCCAGCACAATGGCAACCCGCTTGCCGATGCTGTTGGCCGTTAGCCTTTTCCATTTCCTGGCGCCTTCTGCGTTCATGTTCATACTCACGGCCGGGCGGGAAGCTTCGTCGTAATCCTGGCGGGCGTCGGTAATGACCTCGCCGGTCAGCGGAGCCTTGGCGTTACGTTCCCGTTTGATGGCGTACAACTCCAGCAACTGCTCCCTGCCCTGGGCTCTTGGCTTCACTTCCCAGACAAAGTCCAGGTCGGAAGGCAGCAGCGCCCGCACATCTTTGCGGTTGATCATGCGGTTGATCCTGGCCGTATCGTCTACACTATAGACCAGTCCATAGCTCAGGGGCGCTTTCAGCAGGCTGAACAGCGGAGAGACTTGCGCGTTAGCCAGGGAATCCAGCCCGGTAGAGTCGGCTTCCTGGGCAAGCTGTGATTCTAAATCGGCAGCGGTGTCTGTGGTATCCGTGCTTTGTTTGGCAGCCGGTTCTTCAGTGAGAGAAGACAGATCGTTGTCAGGGCTGGATGCCGGGGCGTTGGGGTCTGTATCCAGTTTGGGCATGGTCTGCTGCTCTGCGGCCAGCAGGCGGTTGATCTCTTCCAGAGAATTTACATAGTCGTTAGGCTCATACACTTCCAGAAACTCCAGCTTGGCTACGCCCTGAAGGAGCTTTCTGACCCGTTCGGGATTGTCTACGCCCGGCAACTCTACCTGTATGCGCCCAGTACCTTGCAGACGCTGGATGTTGGGCTGCGAGGTGCCAAAACGGTCGATGCGGGTGCGCAGGATGTTAAAAGAACGGTCTATGGCATTTTCTACCTCTTCGTCAATCACATCGAGAATTTCCTTGTCGGAAGAGCTATAGCTGATGCGCCCCCGGTTGGCGGCACTGGCAAAGATGCTGCTCAGCTCTTTATTAGGCGCCAGCTTTTTAAAAGCATCGTAAAACAGTTGGGTGAACCTGTCCTGGCTGTTGTCCCTGTTTTGCTGTGCCTGTTGCAGGGCTTTCTGAAAATCAGCGTCTTTGCTGTTGCCCGAAAGGCTTTTGATAATTTCTACAGGAGACACTTCCAGTACCACGTGCATACCGCCCCGCAGGTCAAGCCCCAGGTTCAGCTCGGTATTTTTCACTTCCTCATAGGTATATTTAGCGCCTAAGAGGTTATAGACAGGCTCTTTCCACACTGAGTCCAGGTACTGTTGCTTTTCGGAGAAATCAATGGTGCCGTCGGCGCTGGTCGCATAGGCTTCGGCATCGTTCTGTACGCTGTTGGCAACAAAGGTGAAAGAAAGATAATAAATACACAACAGCGAAACAATCACTGTCAGGATAATAACGCCACTTCGGTTACGCATAATAATAGGGATTATGGATGATGATTTTTTTAGAATAAAAGTGTTAAGGTGCGAAAGTGTTAAGGTGTTAAAGTAATAATGTACATGAACACATGAACACCTTAACACATCAACACCTTCTAAGGAGCATTGGGAGAGATACTTCGCCGGAGCAGTCTTTGGAAGGAATGGCTCTGTGGCAAAGGAAAGGCGAAATCGTGATTGGTGACGACCTTCTCTACGTAGGAGAAAGTACGAATAAAATAACAGCAGAAGGCAATCTGAAATTTATAAATAGGAATGACCGCCTCATATACAGCAGAAACTTTTGGGGTGTCCTTGTCGTTTTCCTGATCGGAAGAAGCCCCTGTGGACACAGCCCCTGTGGACACAGTAGCTGATCGCAGGGAAGAAATAACCTGAAGGGTACGGGCAGATGAAACCCAAAGCAGCAAGGTTGCCGTTAATACAACCAGCAAATTTCTGCTGCGCGAAGAAAGCCCTATCGTTTTTTGCCTGCTCATAAAAAGAGGTGCTAAATTAGGTATTCTTCGTCGAAATACAAAAGCAAAACAAAATATCCGTTTTTTGTAAAAAAATATGTGTACTCGTAAACTGTATTTGACAAGAATGTGCAGCTCAATAAGCTAAAAAAGGCGCAAAGCCTTATTTTTTGACAAAGTGTAAACAAGCTGCCCCCTTTGCATCGTGTAAGTTTTTTGACTATTTTTGACAATACGTTGTCTCATTAAAAGCAATATTGAACCCCTTTACCATAAATTGATCAACGCTTGGAATCAGTAAAGACTTTGCAGGAAGAAAAAGACATCGCCGTGCATAGGTTATCTGTGGAAGAGATCTTAAATGATTACAGATTAGCCTGGGAAAGCCGTCATGCCAGCCTGATAGGCCGCAAGGAAGTGTTTATGGGAAAAGCCAAGTTTGGCGTCTTTGGCGACGGCAAAGAGGTTACCCAGATCGCTATGGCAAAGGCTTTCAAAAAAGGTGACTTCAGATCAGGTTACTACCGCGATCAGACCTTTATCTTTGCCCTGGGGGAGGTAACGCTGCAACAGTTTTTTGCACAGCTTTACGCCCATGCCGACCACCAGGCGGAGCCCTCTTCGGCAGGACGCTCTATGAATTCTCACTTTGGCTCGGCTTCTGTAGACCCACATACCGGAGAATTCCTGGCGCAGAAGCAGGCCTACAACACGGCAGCCGACCTGTCGCCAACCGCCGGGCAGATTCCGCGCGCTTTAGGCTTTGCGTATGCTTCCAAACTGTACCGCAACAACCCGGACCTGTCAGATTTCACCGACTTTTCCGACAATGGCAACGAAGTAGCCTTTACCACCATCGGCGATGCGGCTACCTCAGAAGGTATGTTCCTGGAAGCTGTCAATGCCGCCGGCGTCTTGCAGGTGCCTATCCTCTTTGCCATCTGGGACGATGACTACGGTATCTCCGTGCCTAAAAAATACCACACCACCAAGCTGAGCATCTCTAAAGCCCTGGCCGGTTTTCAGCGGGAAGACGAACCGGGCGCGGCGGGCAACGGTCTAGAAATTTTTACGGTCAAAGGCTGGGACTATGAAAAGCTCTGCGAAGTCTTCGAGGAGGCTGCCTGCCTCACGCGCAATGAGCATGTACCCGTGCTGGTGCATGTAGAAGAGCTGACCCAACCACAGGGACACTCCACTTCAGGCTCTCACGAGCGCTACAAATCGCGGCAGCGGCTGGCCTGGGAGCGGGAACACGACTGCAACAAAAAGATGCGCGAATGGATATTGCTCAATGGCTTTGCCTCTGAAAGCCAATTAGACGCTATCGAGCAGGAAGCCGCCGAAAGTGTCAAACAAGCCAAAAACTTAGCCTGGAAAGCCTACCGCAACGAAATTGACCAGGAGTTAAAAAACTTACAGCAGTTGCTTACGCGCATGGCTAAAGCGGCTCCCCGGCCCGGTGAGGTACAGGCAGTAGCTGAGACCTTGAAAAAAAGTTTTAACCCTACCCGCCTGGATGGCATCAAGGCTGCCAAAAAAGCGCTGCGTATGATGATAGGCGAAACCAGCGAGCCCAAAAAAGCTTTGCTGCAATGGTTGATCCAGGATCTGCAAGCCAACCAGGAGCGTTATCGCGCCCATCTGTACAGCGAAAGCCAGCGCTCGGCACTCAAAGTAGAAGAGGTAGCGCCTGTTTTTGAAGAAGATGCCCGGCTGGTAGACGGACGTGAAGTGTTGCAAGCCTGTTTTGATCATGCGCTGGCAACCCGTCCGGAGGTTTTTGCCATTGGAGAAGACGTAGGTAAGATCGGAGATGTCAACCAGGGCTTTGCCGGCCTACAGGCCAAATATGGCGAACTGCGGGTCACCGATACGGGCATCCGCGAAACGACCATCATAGGGCAGGGCATCGGTGCTGCGATGCGCGGGCTGCGCCCTATCGCTGAAATCCAGTACCTGGATTATGTCTACTATGCACTGGCTACCCTCACCGACGACCTGGCTTCTTTGCGGTACCGCACCTTTGGCAGGCAGGCAGCGCCCCTGATTGTCCGCACCCGGGGGCACCGGCTGGAAGGTATCTGGCACTCAGGTTCTCCGATGGGCACGCTGCTCAATAGCCTGCGCGGCATCTATCTGCTCGTGCCCCGCAACATGATGCAGGCGGCCGGTTTTTACAATACCATGCTCCGCTCCGACGACCCCGCCCTGATCGTAGAATGCCTGAACGCTTATCGCCTGAAAGAATACATTCCTGCCAACGTAGGGGAGTTCACCGTTCCCCTGGGCAAGCCGGAAGTGCTCCGGGAAGGCAGCGACGTGACCATCGTCACCTATGGCGCGATGTGCCGAGTAGTGCTGGAAGCTGCCGAGCAGTTGGACGCCTACGGCATTTCCTGCGAAGTGATCGATGTGCAAACGCTGCTGCCTTTTGATGTTGACCACCGGATCGCTGCCTCCGTGCAAAAGACCAGCAGGGTAGTCTTTGCCGACGAAGATATGCCCGGCGGCGCCTCGGCATATATGATGCAGCAGGTACTCGAAACACAAGACGCCTATCGCTACCTGGATGCACAGCCCGTTACTATCACAGCGGCTCCCAACCGGCCCGCTTACGGCTCCGATGGGGATTATTTCTGTAAGCCTAACCCGGAGGATGTGTTTGATAAAGTCTATGCTATGATGGCAGAGTTTGATCCTGCCCGGTTCAAAGACCTGTATGCATAACCCTTGAGCATTGAGTGTTGAATATTGAGTGTTTAAACATTCAACACTCAAATTTCTAATTACAGTTGGGCGGCATTTCGCAATTTTTGATTTTATAAAGGACGGCTATATCCTTTCTTTTGGTATTGTTCCAGCAGGGCAGATAGTTTCTCTACGATTTCAGGTCGTTCCAAATACAGGTTTTGAGTTTCTTCGGGATCGTTTTCCAGGTCATACAAAGTGCCGGGTGCTTCTCCTGCCTGGGGTTCTATGGTTTTTGGGTCGGAAAAGCCGCCGGAGCCTAGACGGGTGGTCAGCTTCCATCGGCCCTGGCGGATGGCAAAGAAGCCCATCGCTGAGTGGTGCACGGTAGCCTCCCGGATGGGCGATTGGGGTGCGTTTCCTTTGAAGGCTTCCCACATATTGTAGCTATCTTCACCTGCATTTTTGGGAAGCGGCTGGTTAAGGATTCCAGTTAGGGTGGCCAGCAGATCAGTGGTGCACAGGGTTTGGTTGGAAAATGTGCTGCCAGGTATCACGCCGGGCCAGCGCGCTATATAAGGGATGCGGTGACCGCCTTCGTAAATATCAGCTTTCTGACCTCTGAAAATATAGTTAGCCTGGTGGCGGGTAGCGGCAATGTCGTCCGGCGTCCAGTGTGCGCCATTGTCGGAGGTGAAGATAAGTAGGGTATTGTCTTCCAGCCTGTTCTTTTTCAGCGTAGCCAGCAACTTGCCCATCATCTGGTCTACCATCACCACAAAATCGCCGTAACGGTCCGCTTCGGAAGCGCCTTGCGATGCCTGGTCAGGAAGCCAGGGCGTATGCGGCGCCGACAGGGCCAGGTACAGCCAGAAGGGCTGGTCTGTCAGCTGAACGGACTGCAGGTCGATATATAGAGTGGCTTCATCCCAAAAGGTG
>JBBSNI010000266.1:0-8200 GCA_038232695.1 Cytophagales bacterium | reverse complement strand
CACTGCCTGCCCGTTGATAGGACTTTCACCTATGTATTGACCGGAAGTAGGTCCGGCAGCGAAAGTAGCAGCGTTGAGGACTGCCCGGCCCAGGAGCGTTGCCTGGGTAGGGTCACCGCTTTTTTTGCTGTCTTTTGTTATTTGCATAGCACGCTGCGCGCTGGTATCAGAGGTGAATATCAGAAAAAACAAGAGTATACAAAATGCCAGGAGATTGACATCAGCCATGTGTCGCATAAACCCTCTGGTTAAAAGGTTGAATATGCAAAGATAAGCCAAATTTTAACCAACCACAGGCTTTTCAGTAGTAAGCTGGTAGGCTTGAAGTGATTCTACCGTGCAAGGGGGTACCTTCTCAAAATTGTCAAACAGATGGTCTATAGGCTGGTTGCGGTTCCACTGCCGGTGCATCACCAGGGCGGCGCCCAGGGCAGAAGCTTTTTTCAGCCGGGTCGTATAAAAATCTATGTCAGGAAAGTAGCTGGCTAATAGTTGCATAAACAACGAATTGTCGCAAAAGCCGCCTGAAATAAAAACTTTTTCCGGGTGGGTATTTCCTTTCGCCAGGTTCAAAGAGAGCACCTGCATACTCACAATGTCCAGCATCAGTTGATGATAGGCTTCCTCGTAGCTCTCAAAAAGCGACAGATCAGTCTCGGGTCCGGTGTAGGCAGGCACCGGTCCGGTATGCTGCATGGTTTGCGGATAAAATTTCCGCGCAGGGCTTTGCAGGTGCAGCAGCCGTAACAATATATCTTTGTCCAGCCTGACGGTACGGTAATAAGCAGGAGCTTTGCTGAAATAAGCCGCCAGCTTTTTTTCCTGGTGATCATGTTCGTTGCCCAGAAAAATACGCGAAGCTTTTACCGGCCTGCCACGATAGTCCATATAGTTCAGGCAATCTTTGCGGAGTTCTTCGGCCGTCAGAGGTTCCTTGTTGTAAGGGTTGAGCGCAATATTCCAGGTGCCGGTAGAGAGCAGCATAAACGATTCTACAAAACCCAGCAGATACGGCACCAGCGCCGCCGAACTGTCGTGAATACCTACGCCGCACAAAATAGGCTGCCCTTTGCTTTTGATGGTCTTGAAGGTATGGGTCGGAACGATGGGCGGCAGCAGCGAGGTGAGCTTTTCTTCATACACCCAGTCGTGGCTGCGGTCGGCAGGATAGTTCCACAGCCCGGTATGGCAGCCGATGCTGGTGATTTCCGAATAGGTCTTTTTATGAATGAGGTAGGCAAAGTACTGCGGCAGATGCAAAGACCGCTTGATCTGCTCAAAGAGAGGCGGCCGGTGGTACTTCAGCCAGTACAGTTGCAGCCCTGAATTCAACATGCCCAGCGGAGGCGAAGCTGTTTGCAGACAAAAAGCTTCCTGTCCGCCGTATTGATGGTAGAATTGTGCTGCCAACGCCTCGGGAAAAGGTTTGAGGTAATTATAAAGCGGTGTGGCAGGAAAGCCCTTCTCATCCAGATGCACAAGGCTGGCCCCATAGGCCGATACGTTGATGGCTTTGATGTTGTACTTATCTGTTCTTTTGAGCTCCCGCAGCGTTTGCTTTACCCACTGGCATACGGCCTCCAGGTCTTCACAGGGAAAGCCGTCATCGTCCTGTATGCCCTGAAACTGCTGGTCTTCTTCGTATACTGCCTGATAACCGGTATCAAAGCAGGTTATTTTCTTGTTGGTCTTGCCGATGTCGAAGACCGCAATCACAGGTGTTGCCATAAGTGTCGTTGTATTAGTAGTAATAGTCTGGTTTGGAAAAGTTAAGGCTTATTCTCCAAATGTCCAACATTTTGAAGAATGTAGCATAAATACTATGATTCTTCATCCGTTTTTATGGGCTTATTGGTCAAAGCTGTATGACACCAAAAATTTATACAAAATGGTAAATCACATGAAACAGGTGCAAATCAAGCAATACGGCCCACCTGACGTATTAACACTGGTTGAGGCAGACATTCCCCAACCAAAAGCCGGGGAGATTATGATCAGCGTAGAAGCTATCGGAGTAAATTACTCAGACACGCTCCGCAGACGAAATAAGTATTTTCAGCCTACTCCACTTCCTTACGTGCTGGGTTCGGAAGCGGTTGGTAAAATTGTTTCGGTAGGTGAAGGAGTCAGCGAACCTTATACAGCAGGTGCTACTGTCTTGGGTATTCTTCCTGATGGCGGCGGTTATTCTGAATATGTATGCGCGGTGGCACAATATTGCGTGCCTCTTCCACCCAATTTCGATCCCAACACAGCGACCGCTATTTTTGTGCAGGGTTCTACGGCACAACTGATGATTTCCCAGGTAGCAAAAAATGTCCGGGGCAAAACGGTTCTGATCAACGCAGCAGCGGGCGGGGTGGGCTCTTTGCTGGTGCAGTTGGCAAAACTAAACGGAGCGGTAGTGATGGCTGCAAGCAGTTCGGACGAGAAACTCAAAGTGGCAAAATCTCTGGGTGCTGATGTTGTGATAAACTACTCAACGCCAGGTTGGTCTGCCCAGGTGAAAGAAGCAAACCAAGGAAAAGGCGTTGATATAGCCTTTGAAATGGTGGGCGGTGCTATTTACAACGAAAGTATAAAATGCCTGGCACAGGGCGGACACCTGATCGTGTATGGTGCTGCCAGCGGCGTGCAGGGCAGTGTTCATCCTGAATATTTCGTGGATGAAAATATCAGCCAATCAGGTTTCAATCTGGCATTTTTCGTTACAACCAAAACACCTGTTTGGCAGGAAGCTTTAGGCACAGTGATAGGTTTGATAGCACAAGGCAAACTCAATATCGAGACGCCCAAAAAGTTTGCTTTGAAAAATGCAGCCCAGGCACACAAAGAAATTGAGGCAAGAAAAACGACCGGAAAAGTAGTGCTGAATCCTTAACTTTATGTCCATGGAAAAGCAAAACGAACAAACCTTAAAAAATGCGTTGCGTGGAGACATCAACGCTTTCCAGCTTTTGTTTTCTGAGTTTCAGGATCAACTGAAATCATACTTGTATCGTTTACTTGCCAGTCGTAATGAGGCGGAAGATTTAACCCACGACACCTTCATTAAAGCGTACGATAAACTTTCTACGTTCAGGGAAGCATCATCCCTAAAAACCTGGGTATTCCAAATTGCCACCAACCTTGCTTACAACGATCTGCAACGACGAAAACGCTGGACGCCTGATGTATCCGAACGAGCCAAAGAAATGGTATCAGCCAACAAAAGCGTTTATGAGTCCATCGTGAAGGTGTCTGAAACTTCGCCTGAGGCAAGGTACGACATGAAAGAACATATTGACACCTGCTTTACCTGTATCTCCAAAAATTTGCCCATAGAGAACCAGATTGCTTTGGTGCTGAAAGACGTGTACGATTTTTCTGTAGCCGACATTGGTCTCATTCTCGATAAGACAGAAGGGGTCGTGAAATACCTGTTGCAGGATGCCAGAAAAACAATGCTTGAGATTTTTGACCGTCGTTGTGCATTGATCAACAAAAGTGGCGTTTGCAACCAGTGTTCTGAACTAAACGGTTGGTTTAATCCCAAACAAAACCAGCAACAAGCGCTGATGAAACTTGATTTGGTAAAAGGTTCTAAAAAATATGATCGGGAAGCATTGTATCGTATGAGGACAACATTGGTAAAAGCCATCGATCCTTTGCATTCGAAAGGCGCTGACTTACAGGAGGTGCTGTTAAAATGCAACAGAATGGCTATGGGAGAGATTTCGTCCGCCGATGTTAGATAACATTTTCTTACACTCAAACCAGTTCATGCAGAAGTAGGTGTTTTTACAACATGCGGGGGCGTTTTGCCCTCAAAAAATGCGCTAAGGTTCGCGGCAGCCTCCTGCGCCATTTCTATACGGGCCTCTATGGTTTCGGTACCAATGTGAGGCGTCAGCAGCACATTGTCCATAGCAAACAGAGCTTGCTTAATATGCGGCTCATTTTCAAAAACATCCAGCGCGGCACCTGCCAGCTTACCGGTCTGCAAATGCGTGACCAACGCCTGCTCATCTACAACGGGTCCGCGGGCTGTATTGATCAGGAAAGCGGAAGGCTTGATCATCTCCAACTCACGGCGCCCGATCATATGGTGCGAATCTTTTGTTAGCGGCGTATGCAGCGAGATAATATCAGCGGCTTGCAACAGTTCGGGTAAGCTTGCATACCGGGCGCCTGCTTCGTGTTCCAGAGGTTCAAACAAAGGATGGCGGTTATGGTACAACACTTTCATGCGGGAAGCGACCGCCCGGCGGGCTACCGCTCTTCCGATCCTGCCCATACCTACAATACCCAGCGTTTTGCCATACAGGGAGCGGCCGGTATGTCCTTTGAGCATACCCCAGGAGAAGTCAGGGTTTTGCCTGAGTTGCCGGTCGCAGTAGCTGATCCTGCGCAGCAGACTGATCATCATACCAAAAGCCAACTCAGCCGTGGCTTCCGTGACGGCATCCGGCGTGTTGGTCACGGTAATATCTTTGGAGGCTGCATAGGCTACATCCACGCTGTCGTAGCCCGCCCCATAGTTGGCAATGATCTGTAGATTTTTGGCACGTTCTATCAGCGCCCGGTCTACTTTCATATTAACGGCCATCAACCCGTCATAAGACTCAATCTGCCCGCTCACTTCTTCATAAGTAAAAGACTGTGTATCAGGGTAGGTTACCTGAAACTGCTGCTCAAAGGCTTCCATCCCTTCCCGGGGAACCTGATAAGAGATAAGGATTTTTTTCATGGGTAATCGCCTTTACAGGCAAGTGAAAAATGTAGATGGTTTGTACTAAAAAGTGTCAGCTATCTTTGACTATGATTAAATGATTTGATGATAGCCATGATGGAGCAGATTGTTCAATCCCTCAGTCCCTCAGCCCATAAAACTCATTCAAACACGTTTAGTTTTATCCCGGTAGCAGCATTACAGCATTTTGCATCATCCGGGAAGGACCGCGCCAGAACATGCGGTACTGGGTATTGTCTATCAGGAATACAACTTTTCCTTTGCCCATTGGCAACACCGCAGCAAAAGGTTTACCTGCCAAATGGTTTAAATTTTCCTGCGAAGCATAACCGGCAGCCAATAGCTGTGTAGAGTCTATTGCATAGTATCCAACCGTTTGCAGGCTGGGGTCGGCTTGCAGCGCATCGTTTCCAAACTTGATCGTATACAGATGGTCTTCCAGCCCAAAAGCCAGCGGATGAGAGTTGTCAATGACAGCATGGAGGGCGGAGCCGGGAATCGTCTTCCAGCCATAATAATTCTCCCGGTCTTCGTAGCGGATGTACTTGGCCGTATCGCTGGAATCTTTGGGCGCTTCTGCCATCTTAATATCTGTCATACCGGACTTTTCTTTGGTAAAATACGGCGCAGCAGCTTCGGTTGCAATCAGGGTGCCGCCCTCATTGACCCAATTTTTTAATGTTTTAACAGCTTCTTCCTCAAAAACTTCTTTCAGTTCGCCATCAGGCAAGATCAGTACATCGTAATCCTGTAAGTCGGCATACCCATAGCGGCGGCCTAATTGGGGCAGGGAAGTTTGCTGTAAGGTAGAAGCCCGGAGGCGGGTAATAGGAAACGCAGTTTCCCGGTCAAAGAGAAACCAGATCTGCCCTGCCGTATATACCGAAAAGGGCTGGTCTACCAGCATGGCTGCTTTGGGCTTTTTCAGCGGCTTGCTGTCGCGCGACACCAGGTCAATGCCCTGCTTCATTCGACCCGTATTCAGACCTTTGATGCGCACCTGTGCTGAGTCAGCAATCATTTGCATGTCCTGCTGCACGGTTTCATCCGCTTTTTTATTTCTGCCCAGCAACACGATCAGGGCACCTGGTGCAAAGGTTTGCTGCCCGTCGCTGAATGATTTCATAGCCGTGCGTACCTGGTAGTCTTTCTGCCACAACATCGCCAGCGCTTTGGGCGCATTCTTCTGCTTCCAATCGATGACGAAGGCATACCTCGCCTGCGGATTGTTCACGCCTTGTGGATAGGACGGCGCGGCTGTGACGGGCGTAGTTGCTACGCTTACGGCCTGGTCGGTGGTATAGGCTTCCAGGTTATAGGCCAGCGGGGCCGACCAGGTAGCCATGTCGTACATCACCGAGTCTTCAATGTCCATGTTGCGCTGCATGATGCTGTTGATCAACAGGTGGCGCGGCTGGTTAGCAGAAACCACAAAAGCACCTGCCGGAAAGCGTTGCTGGGCACTGCTTCCATCGCGGTAGTTCTGCGCCGACCGGACACTAAAAGCCTCATTCGTTTTTTCTACCCGGACACCATGCCGCAGCAATATGTTTATTACCTCGTAAAGGTAGCCGGTGGAGTCGTCCGGCAAGATATACGCCTTGGTTTTTACCTTGCTGCTGGCAGGTTGCATGGCGTTGTAGCTGTAGCGCAAAAAAAGTTCTTTCTGTTCGGCGGCTTTCCCGAAGGTAGCCATCGATGTGGTGTAATGGTCAAAGATGCGGTTGCGCAGCGTCAGCACAAAGTCATCGTCGGTTCGGATGGCACGTCCGCCGCCGATGCCGCCCTGCTCTACCAGCATCCCGATGGCGCCCATCACGGAAGGATAACTGGAGCCGTAGCCGGGATAGAAAAAGTCGAAAGCCTCGCGGGTAAAGTAAGCGATCTGCTGTTTGTCAAAAGCTTTGATATTGGCGCTGCCAAAAGTATCTGAAAGAGCTTCGTACTGGTCGGGCAGCAGCAAGTTGCGCGGTGTGGTGCCGGGTGCGGTAAAGTAGTTGCTGTTGTAGCCCTGCTCATGGTGGTCTACATGCACCTGCGGCATCCACTGCTGGTAGGTGCTGATATGACCTCTCGACTCAGGATGCACCATCCATATCCAGTCACGGTTCAGGTCAAACCAGTAGTGGTTGGTTCTTCCGTTGAGCCAGGGCTCATCGTGTTCAATGTCGTAAGGTTCCTTTGCCACCACGTGGCGCCGCATAGATTTGTACCAATACACATAGCGGTCGCGCCCGTCGGGGTTGATGCAGGGGTACATGATGACAACCGAGTTGCTGAGGATGTTCATGGTGGTTTCATCGCTGGCCGCGGCCAGGCGGTAGGCCACCTGCATGGCAGCTTCCGTGCTGGACGATTCGTTGCCATGAATGTTGTAGCTCATGGAAGTGATCACCGGCTGGCTGCTGATGAGCGACGAAGCCTGCGAAGTATTGAGCCCGCCCTCCATCAATTTCAGATTGTTCTGCCGGATGGTTTCAATCTTTTGCTGGTTCTCTTCGGAAGAGATGATAAGGTACACCAGCGGACGTCCTTCGTAGGTCTGTCCATAGGATTGCAGGGTGACCCTGGCAGAGGCGTTGTCCAATGCTTTCAGATAGCCAACGACCTGGTCGTAAAGCGTCAGCGATTCGCCCAACTCATATCCGAGGAAGGCAACCGGAGAAGGGATGTTGGTATCGTAAGATAAGTCAGGATCAAAAGCATATTTTTCGTCGGTTAAGTTGATCTGTGCATGAGCCGGAGAAAGTATTTGAAAAAATAATGCAGCAAGGCCAACAGCCAGTAGCGTGTGTTTCATCAGAATAGTTGGGTTGTGTTAGAAAGGGCTAAAATTAGCAAGAAAACCAGAACGGAAAAATACTTTGAAGTAGGAAGACCGAAGTCAGAAGACGGAAGTTTTATTTCTTCGGACTTCCGTCTTCTCGTTTCTCGCTTCCACCTACACATGAAAGCCGGGCCTGAGCATCGTCTTATACTCAGGATGTTTTCTGATATACGCGGCAAAGTAGGGGCAGAGCGGCATGATCTGGAGATTATTTTCTTTAGCATATTCCAGGGCAGTGTGCGCCAGGCGCGAGGCAATGCCTTGTCCTTCCAAAGCTTCAGGCACTTCTGTATGAGCAAAGACAATATAATCTTTACCCTGAATATATTCGGCTACGGCCACTTGATCGTCGAGCTTCGCCTCGAAGCGGCAGCGCGCCTGGTTGTTTTCTATAGTGAGCGGATTTTCTTTCATAAAGTATATACCTGAAAAGTTGTTGAAGATAGAAGGTGTTTTGCGAATAACAAAAAAATCCAGAAGGCAATCGCTTACATTGACGCTTGTCTGTACGCTGATTGGTAAAATAGATACTAAATTTGGTGAACAATCTGTCTGAATTTCAATTAGATAAGGAAAGTCATTGCACAATTAATTTTTTTTTATCTATTTTTGGGCAAATCAAAACTAACTGTTTTATTTTT
>JBBSNI010000265.1:0-8207 GCA_038232695.1 Cytophagales bacterium | reverse complement strand
TTTAAATCAACTCACTGGAGGATCTTTTTTAATTTTTAACCTCCCCAATCCAGCAGGATGTTAAAAATTAAATGTAGAAATATCCCTTATTTCCTCAGGGGAACAATTGATGTATTTCCATAAGGCTAAAGTCGAGCTTAGGTACGGTGACCGATATTGACGGCAACTTTAAACTGAGCGTACCGGACGATGCCCAAACCCTGGTGTTTTCTTCGGTAGGCTATGAAACGAAAGAGATACAGATCGGTGCGCAGACAATCATCAACGTGACGATGGACCCTAATGTACAGTCGCTTTCCGAGGTGGTGGTCATTGGCTATGGCACGGTGAAGAAAGAAAACCTTACCGGGGCGGTGGCCCAGGTAAAAGCCGAAGCCCTGGAAGAGCGGGCGATCACTTCCGTCAGCGAAGGCTTGGCCGGGCAGTTAGCCGGGGTGCAGGTGCAGCAGACCTCGGGCGTGCCCGGCGCCGGATTGGACATCCGCATCCGGGGGAATAACACCATCACCGCTTCAAGCGAACCTTTGTACGTGGTGGATGGGGTGCCTATGGACGAGATCAATGGAATAAACCCTAACGACATCGCCTCCATAGAAGTATTAAAGGATGCCTCTTCGGCAGCCATCTACGGAGCCCGGGGCGCTGGCGGCGTGGTGCTGATCACGACCAAGCAAGGCAAAAAGGGCAAGCCTACCTTTGATTTTGATGCCTACTACGGATTGCAGAAAGTAGACAAGATCGTGGATGTGATGAACACCCGCGAATACACGGCCTACGGTATCTGGAGAAACAATGTTGAATATCTCAGAACCGGCGGCGATCTGAACGACCCGCTGGAAGCCAGACCGGAAAACCGGAGATACCCGGAGTCCTACCTCAGACCCGGCGAACTGCCCGACAACAACTGGCAGGACATTATCTACCGGATAGCGCCCATGCAAAGCTACCAGCTTACCGCTTCCGGCGGCGGCGATATAGGCAACTTCCTGCTGTCAGGCGCCTTTCTCAAGCAAGATGGGGTGATCTCTCATACCGGCTACCAGCGCGTTAACTTCAGGCTCAACACCAACTTGAATGTAGGCGACAGGCTTACCCTGGGAATGAATGTGGCGCCTTCTTTCTCTACCCAAAACGACCCTGACTCCCAGGGAAAAGAAAGCGTCGTGCACCACGCACAGAATATGCCTCCTTATGTACCCAGAGATTCTAATACGGAAGAACTGGGCTACGCCGAAGGCGCGGGTACCTTCCCGAATCCCCTGATGCGCCTGGCGCAGATACATGATGAAACCAGGGAAAACAAAATACTGACCAATGTATGGGGGGAATTTTCTATCCTGGAGAACCTGAAATTCAGGTCTCAGTTTGGCTACAACCTCCGGCAATCGCGCGGCTCTTATTTCAACCCCTCCAATGTCAACCGGGGAAGACCTTCCTATGGTGACGCCAACGTGAGAGACTGGTACGACTGGTCACTACAGAATACCCTGACCTACAGCAAAGTTTTTAACACGGTACATGATCTGAATATTCTGCTGGGACAGAGTGCGGAGAAATCCAGGTTCTACCGCATCCGCGCCAGGGCCGATGGCTATCCCAATGACCTGATCTATACCTTGAATGTAGCCGCTAATCCGGCTAATGCGGAGACCAACGAAAATGAAAATGCACTTGCCTCCTTCTTCGGCAGGGTGCAATACAATCTCAAAGACAAGTACCTGCTCTCGGCCAGTGTGCGCCAGGATGGTTCTTCCCGCTTCGGCTCGGATACCAAGTGGGGCTTGTTTCCTTCTGCTTCCGTAGGCTGGAAGATCGACCGCGAAAGCTTTCTGAGCAGCGCTCAGTGGCTTACACTGCTCAAAGTAAGGGCTTCCTGGGGCAAGACGGGTAACGACCGCATCGGAAATTATGACCACATCCCCCTGCTGCAGGTAGATAACTATAGCCTGAACGGCGATATTGTCAGCGGTTTGGCACCTGATGCGTTGGGCAACCCTGACCTGGGCTGGGAAACGACCACCACCCAGAACATAGGCATCGATATGGGCGCGTTCAACAACCGCGTGCAGGTGAGCCTGGATGGATACATCAACGATACCAAAGACCTGTTGTTAAATGTCCCGGTACCCTCCATCTCCGGTTTTAGTTCTAACCGGGAAAACATAGGGGCGGTACAAAACAAAGGCTTGGAAATGGAGATCAACTCCCGCAACCTGACGGGTGCTTTTACCTGGACGACCTCTTTCAACATTGCCCGCAATATCAACGAGGTCAAAAGCCTGGGCGAGGGGGATGCGCCGCTGATTTTTGGCACCTGGGGGCACAACGCCTATATTACCAAGGTAGGTGAACCCGTCGGCAGTTATTATATGCTCAAATCCGACGGGCTGCTTATGCCGGAAGATTTTGACAGCGAAGGCAATGCGCTGGTTCCCATCATGAAAGGGCAGGAACCCGGAAATATCCAGATCGTAGACGTCAGCGGTGATGGACAGATCACCGTCGAGGACGAGACCATCGTAGGCAACAACTACCCGGACTTTATCTGGGGGATGACCAACACCTTCCGGTTCAAAGGATTTGACCTGAGAGTGCTGCTGCAAGGTTCTCAGGGCGGAGAAGTTTTCTTCCTAGGCGCCAGGCACCTGGACAATGGGACAGACTCCAAAAACCAGTTCTCCCGCTGGATTCATGCCTGGAAACCTCCTTATGAAGAAGGACAGAATCCTATTCCTGAAGGCGTAGATATGTCATGGGATGGCAAAACGCCTAACCCTTTCGGCCAAAATCCGGATTATAATGATACCTGGCTCTACGATGCTTCCTTTGTGCGCATCAGAAATATCACTATAGGGTACAACCTTCCGCAAAGCCTGTCAGGCAAGGTGGGCATCAACAAGGCAAGGATATACCTGATGGCGGACAATGTGTTTACCTGGAACCACTATCCCGGCGCAACGCCCGAAACTAACAGTGCCGGTAACAACACGACCCGCCCGGGTACGGATTATGGCACCTATCCGCTTTCCAGAAGATACAATGTGGGTATTAACGTAACCTTTTAAACTGAGCGATCTTATGAAAAATATATTTCATGTATTAGGACTGTCTGTTGTCCTGCTTCTTTTCTTATCTTCCTGTGAAGATTTTCTGGACCTGGCCCCCGTTTCCGAATACAATTCGGCTAACTTTTACCAGTCTCAAAAAGATTTTGAACTGGCCATGAACGGTGCTTACGCCGAACTTCAGGCTTTGAGCGACAACCGCATACCCCTGAACCTGGAAGCCCGAAGCGACAATGTCCAGACCAACCAGGGCTATGATCCCGGCGAACTCAGCCGCTTCCTGGATAATGCTTCTACGCCTTCCGTAGAAGATATCTGGGAAGGATTCTGGCGGGTTATTGATCGTAGCAATGCCATCATAGGAAACATAGAAGGGGTAACCTTTGAAGATGAGGAAATGAAGACGCATCTGACCGGAGAGGCTTATTTTCTGCGCGGCTATTCCTACTTTCAGTTGGGCTGGCTTTACGGAGGAATGCCTATCATCGACCACCCGATGAGCGTGGCAGAGATCAAACAAACAGCCCGTACGACCCAGCAGCAAACACTGGATTTTGCCCTGACAGACCTGCAAAAGGCTGCCGAATTGCTGCCCGAAGAATGGGCGGGCAAGTATACCGGCAAAGCCACCCGTTTTGCTGCCAAAGGCATCATGGCACGGGTGCATCTTTTTCAGCAAAACCCTGCTGCTGCCAAGCCTTTGTTAGAGGAGATCATCAACTCCGGAAAATATGAGATGTTTGACAACTATGCAGACTGCTTTGTAGACAAGTTTGACAATGGCAAAGAGCACGTCTTCCAGATACAGTATAATTCAGGCGGTGTGGGCGAAGGCAATGAACTGGTATTTACCAGTGCGCCCCAAAACATCCGCTCTGACTTGTTTCCGCAAGGCGGACGCTCTATTGCGCTGCGTGTTTCCAATAACCTGTATGAAACCTACGAACCGGGCGACATCCGGAGGGACTTCAACATCCAGAAAGGTTTTGTGGATAATACGGGATCAGTGGATACAGTCAGCTTGTTTTTTATCAAATATGCCCACGGCTCTATCCCTGCCGACAATACCGACTACGAGGTGAACGTGCCGGTGCTCCGCTATACCGACGTGCTGTTGATGTATGCTGAAATCCTCAACAAAGAAGGCTACCTGCCCGATGGAGAAGCTTTCAATATTCTGAACAGCGTAAGAGCCAGAGCCGGGCTGGGTGCCCTTACTTCCTTGGAACTGCCCGACCAGGTTTCTTTTGAAAATGAGCTGATGCAGGAAAGAAGATTGGAATTTGCCTACGAATATCTGCGCTGGTTTGATCTGCTGCGTACCGGCAAAGCGTTTAATACCATGAATGCTTTCCTGGATCTGCCGGAAGAAGGCGGCGGAAGGTACACGATGGAAGAGTATCAGCGTATTTTTGCCATCCCGAACGATGAACTGAATGTTAATCTCAACAGGGAGGTCATGTACCAGAACCCGGGTTATTGAGCGTTGGAATTTTTGAAAAAAACAGCAATCGCTTCTTATCGCCTGATCTTTCGTTTTGCCTGGCTGCTTCCGGTGTTTGCTTTAGCATCTCCGGCAGCAGCCCAAGTGCTGGTAAATACCAGGCAAGGACTTGTGGACGGCAGAAGAGAAGGGGTATATGCTTTCAAAGGTATTCCCTACGCAACGCCGCCGGTAGGCAAGCTGCGCTGGCGTCCTCCACAGCCTGCTGCTGCCTGGCAAGATACGCTGCAAGCTGATGCTTACGGCTGTGCCTGCCCGCCGGACAGGCCAACCAAAGAAAAGACCAGCGAAGACTGCCTGTCGCTCAATATCTGGACGCCCGACACCAGCCGGCAGGCAAATCTGCCCGTGATGGTCTGGATTCATGGCGGTGGCTTTCAGCGGGGTTCTTCTCAAAAGGATGGCACCGCACTGGCACGGCTGGGAGCGGTAGTGGTAAGCATCAACTACCGGCTGGGCATCTTCGGGTTCCTGGCGCATCCCCAACTCACGGAGGAATCGCCGCACCAGTCTTCGGGCAACTATGGACTGCTGGACCAACTCGCTGCCCTGCGGTGGGTGCAGGAAAACATCCGTGCCTTTGGCGGCGACCCCCGGCGCGTGACGGTGTTCGGAGAGTCTGCCGGAGCGACCAGCATCGGCTACCTGCTGGTGTCGCCCCTGGCCAAAGGCTTGTTCCAGCGCGCCATCCTGCAAAGCCCCAGCCGCCTGGCCATGCCCGACGTCCACCTGCGCGACAACCACCAGGGGCTGACCGCCCAGGAAACGGTAGGGCTACAGATTACTAAAGATATAGAGCGGTTTCGCAGGCTTTCTACCGAAGAAATTATCAAAGCAGGCAACCAGGCAACCGACCAGTTCTTCGGGCAGGGCAAAGTAGGCGTCCGGCCGGAAAGCCCGGTACATCGTCCGGAAGCCCGGGAGCGCCCCTGGTGGGCTTTTGCTGATGGTTGGATAGTGCCGGAGGATGTGTCCGGCAGGCTGGCAGCCGGTAAGATCATCCCGGTACCTTTGCTGCTGGGGATCAATGCCGGCGAAGGCAGCAAGTTTGTAGAAAACCTGCCCATACGCACAGCGGCAGCCTACCGCAGCTACCTGGCGCAAACATACCCGCCTGCCGGTGCGTTATTCTATCAGCACTATCCGGCAAGCAGCCCGGCAGAAATCCAAGAGGCGGTCAGCCAACTGATCACCGATGCTATGTTTTTGTACGGTACCCGTGCCGTCGCCCGGGCGGCTGTCCGTCAGGATGTGGCTGTATATTTCTACGAATTTAGCCGGGTGGCACCAGGGCGACGAGCCTCCGGGTTGGGTGCTTATCATGGGGCAGAGATCGTCTATGTGTTTGGAGAGATGAGCAACCGGAAAAAGTTTGACGCACAAGACAGAAAGCTTTCCGCCACCATGATGCAAGCCTGGGTGAACTTTGCGACTACAGGCAATCCTAACGGCGAAGGTGTCCCGGGTTGGCCTGCCTATACGATGCAGCAGGAGCCTTACCTGGAGTTTGGCGATACCATTCGTATCCGAAAAGATATACCACAGGAAAAGCTAAAGATTTTTGAGCAGGTATTTCAAACGGGTACTCCCTGGAAATAAAAGCATCAATACTTCAAAACATAAAAACTATGGGACTCATCAAAGAACCAGAAGAGGTAGATTTCATCATCGAATCAGAACCTTGGACAGAAAAAGAACTGGCGGATTTTAGAAAATTGATGAAAAGAGAAAAATTAAGGCAAAGTAAAAAAAACCATCATCTTAATATACCCAACAACCCTATGCAACGACCACCACTCATTTTTTTCCTGCTACTGCCTCTATCGGTTATGGCACAATCCTCCAAGATCAAAACCCAGCCCGTGGACAAGCTCACCACTGCTGAAAGAGCGCACCTCATAGAAGAAGTAAAAAAGGAAGACCGCTACGATGAAAAAGTAAAGCTACTGAAAGTATACCGGGATGCGGAGTCTAACCACTACCATTCTACGCTGGTAGGTCAAGACGTGCATCCCTTTCGCAACTCTATCTATTATGCCTCCGAACTGCTCGATACGCAAGTGCCTGCCTATCAGCAACGGGCATTTCAAATCATAGAACAAGTCATTGCCCACCAGGATCAGGACGCTGAGCGCGAAACCTATGGCATCTGGCCCTACAATTATGAAGAGCCTTTGGAGGAGATGGCGAAGCCCGACTGGAACTGGGCAGACTTTATCAGCAAAGCCCTGATAGAAGACTATATCAACCATGCTGACGTGCTGCCTGCTGACCTGCAAGCAAAGATGAAGCAATCCATCATCCATGCTGCCCACTCTATACAGCGGCGGGATGTCAAGCCGGGATACACCAACATCGCCATCATGGGCACCTTTGTGACCTATGTAGCCTCCCACCTGTTTGATCTGCCCGACATGCAAGCCTATGCCGACATGCGATTGAAGCGGTTCTATGACTACACCGTCGCTTTGGGTGGCTTTGCCGAATACAACAGCCCGACCTATACAAGAGTTGCCCTGGATGAGTTGGCGCGGATGCAAAAGTATATCACTGACCGGGAAGCCCTGCGCATGGTGGATGTCTGTTACCGCACAGGCTGGCAGGGACTGGCCAGACACTTCCATCCGCCTTCGGCTCAGTTGGCAGGCCCGCACAGCCGCAGCTATGCCACCCTGCTGCGGGATGATTTTTATGATTTTCTCTACAGTGCCTCAGACGGAAAAATCGCCTATGGTGAGGCTAAAAAGACGGTAGAATACTACCTGCTGCCACACCAAATCCCCAAAGATATGCTAAAGAACTTCCAGACGCTGGATCAGGTGAAAGTGTCAGTAGATACATTCAGTCTGGATAAGCCCTATGTGGTGGGATACACCTATCTGCACTCGTCGTACACCCTGGGCACGGTCAGCCGCAGCAACACCTGGGAGCAACGTCGGCCGTATGTAGCGTATTGGGGCTCGCCGGAGCAACCTAAGTATTTTCGTGTCAGGCTGCTGCACGACTTTGTGGACTTTGCCACCGGGCAGATTTTCAGTCAACAGCAAGAAGCCGAAGCACTCACCGCCCTCTGCTTTGCGACCAACGGCGGCGACTATCACACCAGCTTGGATCGATTGGAAGGCGGAAAGTTTAAAGCCAAAGATTTGAGGCTTCGCTTTGAACTCTCGGATGCGGCTATGCTGGACAAGCTCAAACTACAAGACCAGACTTTCTCTTTAAAAGACCAAAATGTTGACCTTAGGGTAAAAATGCTGATGGCACAGTTTGGCGACCTTCCTTTAAAAGTAGAAAAAGGAAAAGACGAGGAAAGTGCCTATGTAGACTGGATCATCTATTCGGGAGAAGAACGCCATTTTGATCTGTCCGCTTTACAGGAAGCCATCTTTGCCTGGGCTACTTCTTTTGATGAGGGATCCAACGTTAAAAAAGCCAAAGCCACCCCCAAGGGTAACCTGGTGAATCTTCAGTGGAATGAACTGAAACTGAGCGTTCCGCTAAAACCCGATACCCAAGATGCCTTGCAGGAAAGTTTATAAGATTACCGTTCTTACCATCCAACCCGTTTGCTACCATGAAAAAAATTGCCTACACCTTATTATTACTATTGATTTACACCGGCCAGGGGGTAGCCCAGG
>JBBSNI010000264.1:0-8208 GCA_038232695.1 Cytophagales bacterium | reverse complement strand
TATGTTACAAGGCGTCCAGCTTCAAAAAGGTTGATCTTTGTTATGCTACCTCTACCCCGCTCACGGTGGGTTTGATCGCTTTGTACTTCAAACGCCGCTTCAACATACCTTTCTACTTTGAGGTAAGAGACCTGTGGCCGGAAGCACCCGTGCAGATGCGCACCATCAGCAACCCTTTGCTCAAAAACTATCTGTACAGACTGGAAAAAAACATCTGTAAAAAGGCAGAACGGCTGGTCGCCCTCTCGCCGGGCATTGCCCAGTATTTGCGGCGCATTGTTCCGCAAAAACCCTTACTGCTGCTGCCGAACCTGTCCGACTGCCAGTTTTTCCGGAAAGCAGACAAAAATCTGTACCACGAAGAACAGTTCGATGCGGTCGACAAATTTGTGGTTAGTTATTTTGGGGCTATCGGCAAGGCTAATCACCTGGAATATATGCTACACGCGGCAGAAGCCTGCCAGCATACCTTGTCTGACGTCCTGTTTTTCATCGCCGGCAATGGCAGTGAAAAACAAAAGATTCAGCAAATGGCTGTCAACCGGCAGTTGCATAACGTCCGTTTCGTGCCTGCCCAAAACAAATACGGGCTGCTATCCCTGCTCAACATTACCGATGCAGCCTATATCTGCTTTGCCGACCAGCCCGTGCTCCAGACCAACAGCCCTAACAAATTCTTTGATGCGCTGGCCGCCGGTAAAATGTGCATCACCACGACGCCAGGCTGGCTGACGCAACTGGTAGAAGAAAACCAGTGCGGTCTTTTCATTGATCCCAAACAGCCGGAAACTTTCGTCAGCCGGCTTGCCCCCTTTGTACACGACCGCCAGCGGCTGGAAAGCTACCAGCACCAGGCCCGCGAGCTGGCAGAGCAGCAGTTCGACAAAAACAAACACATAGAAAATCTGCTGGCGGCGATTAACCCTGAAGCTGAAAAGCAGCCTGCTACGGCTTATAGCCTGACTGTGTAAAAATCTCTCTGGCGCCTCGTTTCATCAGTTCGGGCAGGGGCGCGTCTGCCTTCCGGGCATACGTCTGCACGATCTGCCAGCCCAGCCAGCGGCCGATCCTGCCGGGCACCTGGTTGCTGATCTCAATGGTGTTGGGGCGTTCGTCTACATAGCGGGGTTTGGCAAAGTGGCTGGTTTCGTAGAGCAGTTCGTTGTCTACAAAATGCGCCCAGATCACCCGCGTATTGTTTTCTACCAGCATTTCCTGCGCTTCGGTATAGCCCGCCAGCACACTGTCCGGCAGGCAAGGCATGGCTTTTTGTATGAAATAATAGCTCTTTCCATAAAAGACCATATCGGCCAGCAGCGACTCGTCTTTTGGGTCGGTGGCATTGTAACGGCTGGCATACCGCATGATGCAGGTAGGTACGATATACTCCGGACGATAGCGCGCCAGGATGTAGTCGTATACCTGCGGACGGTAGCGGGCGCCTTCGCCCAGAAAAAATTCCAGGCTGATGATGATGGTACTGTCGCCTACATAAAAATCGGAGCCTACGGAGCCCAAACCGGTGAAGGCGGTGTAAATGGTGGGCGGGGTAAAGTCAGGGTAATAATATTTGATATGGCGAAAGGCATCTTCGAACTGCTTTGTCAGCTTCGACAGATCGCCGAAAGTTTGCTGCGTCTCCCGGTACAGGGTGTCGATGTAGGGGTCATGGATAAGGCGGTAAAGTTCATTGACCACCGCCGAGTCGGCAGGCAGCCGGTCGATGCCCAGGAAATCTTTGCTGAATGCAGGGTAACGGCCTAAAAACTGCTGCACCTCTTCCGGGCTTTTGAGCGAAAACATGGCTTGGTCGAGCCGTTCTATGGTGAGGCTGATGGGAATATCAGAAACGTCGGGTCCGCCGCAGCGGTCTTTGTTGCAGGAAAACAGAAGCAAGGAAAAAGCAATACAAAAAAATATGCGCATAACATGTATATGTAAAAGAAGGGTAAAATTATCATTCCCTTTGGGAAATGCAAAAGTCGTGAGCAAAGCCTGGATTTTATAGTACCAACGGTATTTTTTGGGGATTTATTTATCAAAACCTCAAACACATTCGGGAGAGTTGTGTTTGGTTGTTATGAAAAAGACCACATTTATTTTTCCGATCCTGTTTTTGATTTTTTCTGCGCCCGCTTTTTCTCAAGTAGACCTGGGCGTACAAATTTCACCCAGCTTATCCTTTAACCGCCTGCGGGATGAGTCGCCTACTGAAGATTTTTCTGCCAGTGGCGTAGGGGGGCGCCTGGTGGCAGGGCTGATCGCCGACTACAATTTTCAGGAAAACTACTATGCCAGCACCGGCTTGTTTTTTGTGCCCAAAAGAGTAGGTATCGAGGGTGGCAATGGCAAAGAAGCTTACCGCCTGCATTATTTGCAGATACCTGTTTCCATCAAACTGTTTACCAACGAGGTTGCCCTGGATACCCGCATCTATTTTCAGGCTGGTCTGACGGCAGACATTAAGCTATTGGAAGACAATATCAGCGACCAGGTGACGTACGTGACTCAGTTTCGCGGTCTGGACTCTTCCTTGCTCATCGCTGCCGGGGCGGAGTACCGCTTTGGTTATAGTACGATTCTGTTTGGTGGGATTTCTTACCGCCGCGGCTTGGGCAATGTGGTTAAAAACACTATACCCGGCGTAGAATCCAAAGACCTGATCATCAAAAACGACCTGTTGGGGATAGATATAGGGGTGAAGTTTTAATAAGTAGCATCATCTCTTATATTTTAATGTTCACGCCAAAGATCAATTGACGAAAGCCTCCTGGAAAAATGCCTGATGCAGCGCGGTTAAGTCTGGAGGCCCGATAAATCTGATTGGTCAGGTTCTTACCATTGGCAAACAAATTGATCTTAGTCTCCTTGAAGGATAAATCATAATTTAAATAAGCATCCATCGTGAAATAGGAAGGCAGTTTCCCGATAGCACCATCCGCTGATTCATGTTCAAAATTCATAAATTCAGCATACTGCTCGCTCACGTAATTGCCAGTAAGTCCACCCGACCATTTGTTGTAATCATAACTCAAGCCACTGCTCAGGTTCAGATGGGGAGTATAGGGAGCTTCTGCCTTTTCTATATATCCTTCTCCAAACCTCACAATGGTTTTGCTGATCTGTTCAAAGTTGCTCACGTTTACATTTTCCTCATTCACGATTCCTTCATTGCCTTGCGGATCAGACATATAAATGTCATATGCCTGAGGATGGGTGTTTACATCATCTAAAAATTCCTGCCGGGTAGCGGTGCTATGCACTACCTGCCCGAACATATCTTTGTCCAGTAGGGCTCCTTTCAGTACTTTGGAATACAAAAAGGCTGCATTCAAGGTGAGTTTTAGGTTGTGCGGTGGTGAATTGGGAATCAACCTGATGTCTACCCCTGTTTCAATCCCTTGTATATTTATTTTTCCAGGTTCCTGAAATATTTCATTTTCCCCGCCTGCTATAAAGTTATGGATGGTGTTATTAAAATAAGTCAACTGTCCTTCTATCAGATTTTGCGCAAGGCTGCCCCGCCAGCCAATTTCCGTGTTAAGACTTACCTCAGGCTGCACATTGACCTTTTCTCCTGCAAAAGGGTTGGTCAGCACACCATTTCTTTCCACAAAAAAACCAAATACTTTTGAGGGAGCAATAAAACCGCGATACACACTGCCGAAAATTTCCCCACGAGGAATGGCATATGAGGCAGTGATTCCCGGCAATGCTACATCATATACGTTCATTTTTCGTCCGTCTTCAAGACTGCTGATGGTAGGGTCCTGGGACAAAGCCAGAAGATCCTGCCGGTACATATTGATATGTTCAAACCGGATGATGGGCGTCAGGCTGAGTTTGTTCACATTAAATTCATTGCGAATGTATCCTGACAAAGACCATAGGTAATATCTCAGATCCGTGGTGGCTCTGCCGCTTCTGGCCCATCGTGAACTATCTGCTCTCAGGAATCGGTCTTTATAAGTTTCCTGATGAAGTTTAAGTCCTGCCTCCAGGTGATGATCCTCTCCCCATGCGTTCCAATCTATATTCATCGTTTCCTGTAAGCCAGAAACGGTGAAAATCCAACGGCTGTCGGTGATGCTTTCCCTGCCATTGGTGATTTTTCCGACGCGCACATAATCTTCTTGCGTGAAATTCAGACCATTCAGATAGCGATATCTGTCGTTAAAAATATCATCTCCCAGGTAATTTCTCACCTCAGAGGCTTTGATGACGGTCGTCACCTGCCGCCACCAATCCCTTTCAAAATCAGAAGCATAAATTTTGGAAATCAGACTGATATTTTTTTCAGGCAGCCATTTGTGGATAATATCCAGTCCATACCGGCGCATCGTGAAGATATCCGCATCAAGGGGATGTTGGGTAGGGTCTGTTTCAAAAGTAAAAGGTGTCATGGCACTCAGAGATGCCTGGTTATTTTCAAACTGTCCACTCACTTTAAAGTACAGCGACTGATCTTCGGAGAGTTTGGCAAAGATCTTAGCATTCAGATTCAACACTTCTACGGATGAATTATCTGTAAATCCATCAAATTTTTTGTAAACCGCTTCCACCAAACTGCCAAGATTGTTCCAGGTGCCTCCATACGAAACAAGCCCGGTGGTGTATCCCCGTTGGCCACCCACTAATTTAAGTCTCAGTTCCGGTTTTTGCGGCGGCAGGGCAGTGATGTAATTGACCGCACCAAACATATTATTGGGGCCAAACCGGAGCATATCTGCTCCCTTATAAACTTCAATAGCCTGGATACGGTCGCTCACGGGATTATAGTACGCTCCCGGTGCAATATAAGGCGCAGGAGCAGCAGGAGAGCCATCTTCCATTAACAACACCTTCTTGGACCTGCGTCCCCAGGAGCCTCTGATGCTGATATTAGGCCGGTTCGACAAACCCATATCGCCTACGATATTGACGCCGGGAATGGTTCGCAGTACCTCTTCTGTATTGAGGGGATTAAAGTTCTTGATAGCCACCGGGCTGATCCGAAAATTTGAGCCTTTAAAATTATCGTTAAAATTACCTGAAGTGGCACTGATCAGAATTTCTTTAAGACTTGTTGCACTTACTTCCAACGCAATGACGCCTAATTGACTGTTTTTAGCATCAATGGTCATTGTTTTGGTCTCGTAACCCAAGTAAGAGATTGTAATCTGATATTCCCCTTCAGGAAGTTGCAGGTTGAAAAAGCCTTTTTCATTGGTCGTGGTACGCTGTGAAGTATTGGCCGCGACAAAAGCTCCTATCAGCGGTTGTTGGTCTATGGTATCTACTACTTTACCCGTTACCTCATAGGATGATTGAGCAAACGCAGATAGCGTTGTCGTCGTTAGGCAAAGTATCAATATTGTTTTCAATCTCATCTTACACAATTTTTCTTTTCCCCATCAGCAATTCACATCGCAAAACTTGCTGTTAATTCTTTATTGATGACATTGCCATATAGAAATTAGTTTCATGTGAGGCCAGAAGGATGTATCATCTGTATTTGGTTACTCCAATACATTTTTATGAGATATTTTCAGATAAAGGTAAATCAACCCTGATAAGAAAAGTATCCCCAACAGGAAACCAGCCGTCACATCGGTAAACCAATGCGCTCCCAGATAAACCCTGGAAAAAGGCACAGCAAAAATAAGTACCAGAGAGGCAACAGCCACGGTAATGCTGAATACTTTAGATACTCGTTTCATGTGATACATCAAAAAGGCAAGAAAGACAGAGTCAGTTTTGCCTCAAAAAAGCCGAGTTGCTTGATTCTATCAAACCCTAATAGTCTCATACCTTGTTCTTCAAAACTTGTACTTGAATCCTAAAGTAACCACTTGTGTTTCATAATAATTAAAAGCGGTCAGGTTGAAATTTTCACCTTCAATTTCCCTTTCAATCTGGAAGGTATTGAGTATATCTGTTGCCGCTAACCATATTTCTGCTTTGTTACTCCAGACTTTCTTTTTTAAACCAAAATCAAGTGAATACCTGTCCTTGATCCTGCCCTGCGGAATGATGTCAGGGGCATAATACACACTGGTGAGTTGAAAGTCCCATCCCTGTCCAAATTTAAGATTGGAATTTACTTTAAAATTCCAGGTATAAGTGCTGCTTTCTGCAAATTCAAAAGGTTGAGCATAAGGGTATAATAATGTGCCTGAAAAAGCATTGATATGGTTTCTGTACCAGTTCAGATTGGCATTGAGGTTCCATTGGTCAGTCACTTGCTGGTCCACCACCAGTTCCAGTCCGAGGTTTGTGCCTTTACCCAGATTCTGAGGGATGTTATTGATGATGGCATCTGTAGCCTGGGCATCTGTGGTGTAAATCCTGGAAATGATACCACCTATCTTTCTGTAAAATAAAGAAGAATATGCTGACCCAATAGACCAAAAATACTTATAAGCCAATTCAAAATTTTGGGTAAATTGCGGCCGTAAAGCAGGATTGCCTGTTTTCAATATTTCCGGATCGTCATATTTGGGAAAAGGGCGTACTTCAAATTCTCCTGGCCTATCCACCCTGCGGTTGTAGAAAAGGGACAAAGTGTTTACTTCGTCCAAATTCCTTGTCAGGCGGATGTTGAGGAACAGGGGAGAATATTGATAAGAAGTATTGTCATAATAAGCATTGGCTGGATCAAGGTTGTATTTTACGTTAGTGGGTTCAAACCGCATGCCCGCTTCAAGATCGTAATTGTTACTTTGCCAGACATAGTTTGCATAAAAAGCATAAACATCTTCCTTGTACTTTGACCACTCACCCAGGTTAGGATCCAAAATGGAGTTTTGCCCCGGCTCAATAATATAAGTGATCGGAATATTGCGTAAACTGATTTTAGAGCCAAGTTCCATCCTTCCTGCTCTTAATGGTTTTACATAATCAAGGGAGATATTATGGACATATTCATTTACTACCAAGTGGGTAACATCATCCGATTGGCGGGTGGCACTGGAATCCGAAAAAGAGAAAAGCTCATCTTCACCGCCACCGGTGTACAAATAAGTCAGGTTAAACTCATGCCCCGGTTGTTCAAAACGATGGGTAAAACTGGCCGAATAGTTGATAAACTTGGTTTGCTCGTCTTCCCTCCACAACCAAAGCCTTCTTCTCTCTCCTGTCTCCATATTATCATAAGGCACATCACCCAAATCTATATGTTCTTCGTACTGCCTAAGGGCAAACAAGGTAAGCGTATTGTTTTTATTAATATCCCAGTCAAGGCCACCTTTGATGTTATATAGTTTTTGGCTACGGTTCTCCAAAAACTGGGATGAAATATCAGTGCTGCCATCCGTGTAGTCCCTTTGGGTAAACTCATTGGTATTGACCCTTTTTCGAATGATGCCATCAGCCTGTAGGAAAAGGTTCACTTTTCCTGTGCGGTAATTCAGGCTAACGTTGGGGTTCAACTTGGGGGTAAAAGCATATTTATCTGAAATATTGGGGAGGTTTCCCCTTCTCTGGGTCAATTCGCCTACTCCTGTGGTGAAGCCTGCTTCGCCATTCCAACCCGTTTCTTTTTCCTTTTTATAAATAATATTTACAATGCCTGCCATTCCTGCGGCATTATATTTTGCAGAGGGGTTGTTGATGATCTCAATACTTTCAATATTAGAAGCCGGAATATTGGCCAGCCCTTTTTGATTGCCAAACCCGGTAAGGCTGGAAGATTTACCATCAATCAATACCGATACATTATCACTTCCCCTTAGAAGCACTTTACCTTCCGGGTCCACCGTGATACCGGGCAGGTTCCTCATGGCATCCAGTGCAGAACCACCAGACTGTGAAATATTATCCTCTACGCTAAAACTCTTTTTATCCAAGCCTGAAGATACAATTTCCCTTTTGGCGATAACGGATACTTCTTCCAACTCCTGTCCACTGGCTGCCAGTCCTATTTTCCCTACATCATATGAGTGGTTCAGTTCTCCAATTAGCAGCGGTATTTTTTTTGTTTCATAGCCAACAAAGCTAAAGGATACCATATAGTTTCCGACAGGAACTTCTTCAAATACAAACCTGCCTTGTTCATCAGCTATCACCCCGGCAAACATCTTTTCAGTATTTTGCTTTGTAATGGTAATGGTTGCATAAGGCAGAGGTTCTTCAGTACCTGCATCCAATACTTTTCCTGATACAGTAGCCTTTTGTTGAGCAAATACTTGAAAAACAAAGAGGAATAAAAGAGGAGTTAGAAATGTCTTT
>JBBSNI010000263.1:0-8233 GCA_038232695.1 Cytophagales bacterium | reverse complement strand
GGCGCGCCAAGATTATCCCCAATATCCTAATTTCAATGCCTCGACAGGTGCGGTGGTGTATTTCGACAAAAAGAGTGTGCTGAACCGCGCTTACGATAAATCTCTCTATTTTGTCATCCCGCCGTTTGCTATCGACAGTCTGAACAACGCAGACCCATCTTCCATTGGATTCAAGGGTACGCTGTATGGCAATATGCTGCCGCCTATCGATGAAACGCTGCGCATCATGCCGGACAATTCTATGGGGTTTGAACATAAGACATCGGCAGCAGGATACAAACTGTATGGCGGTACGGCTACGTACAACAACACGCTGCGCCTGGACGGAAACGGGCTGCGCGGTAACGGTACGATCAACTACCTGACTACTACGCTGGCCTCCCAGGATTTCATCTTTTATGTGGATTCTGTTACTACCAAAGGAACTGAAGTAGACACAAAAGCAGGCAAAGCCGAGCAGGCTACTTTCCCGCAGATGTATGTAGCCAACTACGAAATGAAATGGCTGCCGCAGGTAGACAGTATGTTTCTCTTTAATAAAAAAGAGCCTTTCCAACTGTATGAAAGCACCGCTTCGCTCAACGGGCAGACCATCCTGACCAGCCGGGGATTATTCGGAAAAGGCACTTTATTCACAAAAGGCTCAGAAGCGATCTCAAAGGAAATGGCCTTTGAGCAAAATGAGTTCTCTGCTCACCACGCTGACTTTGAGATCAAATCTTCCAATGCAAAAAAACCTGCCCTGGCAGGTAAAGACGTCTTTCTGGATTTTGATCTGCAAAAAAACAGTGCCAACATCAGCCCGGAGAAAGAAGGGGTAGCTGCCATTGCGTTTCCTTATGCCCAGTTCAAGACATCTATCACCAAAGCGGTTTGGAACTTGGAGGATGAGACGGTCAAAATGAGCAAGCCTAAAGATGTAGCCATTGCCAACTCCTACTTTTATGCTACCAAAAAGGAACTGGATTCGCTGGTGTTCAACGCCGAAGAAGCGATCTACCGTATTCCTTTGCTGCAATTAGACGTATTCGGCGTACCTTACATCCAGGTAGCTGACGCGAAGATCACCCCGGAAAACAACCAGCTTCAGATCCTGGAAAATGCGACCTTTGAAACGTTCAAAAACGCTACGCTGGTTATTGATACGCTCAACGGCTATCACAACCTGTACAACGGTACGATTGACGTGCTTTCCAGAAACCAGTTCAAAGGGAAAGCGACGTATGAGTTGGTATCTGCCGCTGATACGTTTGCCATTGAAATGACCAACTTTCGCCAGGAAGTCTTGCAGGTAGGTAAAAAGTCTGTAAAACGCACCGTCGCCGAAGGTAAAATAGAAGAAAGCCAGAACATCCTGATCTCTCCGGGAATGCTCTACAGGGGGCTGGCTAACATGGACGCCCGCAAAGAAGCCCTCGAGCTGGATGGCGAAGTCAAGTTGGACTTCAAACGCATTCCCAACTACGATACCTGGATCAGCTACAAGAGCGAAGCCGGACAAAAGAAGCTGGAATTCAACTTCAACGAAAGCGTGACTAATCGGGGCAATCCACTCGTAGCAGGTCTCCACTTGGGCAGTAAGGACAATACCCTGTACACCACCTTTGTCACCGACCGCCGCTCCCCCGACGATGTAGACCTTTTCAGACCAACCGGCTTGCTTTCTTATGACGAGGAAAAACAGGAATATAGCATTCGTTCTCCCAAGAAAAATGATCCCAAAGCCTTGTCCGGGGAAGTGTTTACCTACAATGAAAACACACAGAAAGTGAATATGGAAGGACCGATCCGCTTCCTGCCGTATCCTGAAAAGGGCATCAGCCTGGAAGCTTCTACGCTGGCCAGCGGTGACCTGGAAACCAAAGAATTTACTTTTGATGTATTTCTGGCGCTTAATTATGATCTGCCTGAGCAGGCCGTGGTCATGATGGGCGAAGATGTAAACCAGGCGCTCAACAAATCAGGCGCGCCGCCTGCCAACAACGACCGTACCCGTTTGCTCTACAAAGTATCCGAAATCATCGGCGACGCTGCCGCCAGGGAGTACGATAAACTTTCTGTATCCAACTATACACCGCTGGTTTCTATGTCGCCAAAGTTGCGCAAGACGCTGGTCATCTCTGATGTTACCTTGCAGTGGTCAGACGAGCAAAAGGCCTGGTACAGCACCACGCCGCTGAGTATTTCCAACATCAAGGACAAAGACATCAACGGAAAGACCACTGGCTTCCTGGAGATCAAGCCTACGCCCGAAGGCGGTAGTATTATTAATCTCTTTATGCAGGCTACGCCCGACTCCTGGTATTATTTTACCTACCAGAACAACCGCCTGGGCATCTGGGCATACCACGAAGGCTTCTGCGACCTGATCGGCAGCAAGTCTAAGATCAACAAGGCAGGAGGCGACGATTTTGCTTTCTACCTGAGCGATATTGCCGAGACGCTTAACTTTGTCAACCGTTTCCGCAAAACCTACCTGGGTATCGAGGAGCCTTATAACTTAGACAGTACACCCCAGATCATCGCAGGCGAAGAAAAGAAAAAGGAAAAAGAAGCCGACCGGGATGGTTTTTAATGGAAGTGCCATATGACATCACATCCCGGTACCTGATCTCAAGATCAGGTTAGCTTTGCAAGGCTATGCATGTCATTCATCATAGTCAATCATCAAATCATTTGCATCATAGTCTAACTTTACCACGTTTGCAGGGTTTATTACCTATGGACATTGTTTTTATTGCACTGGCCGTGATCGCTGCCTATCTGTTAGGCGCTATTCCTACGGCCGTTTGGTATGGTCAGCGTTTTTATGATACAGACGTCCGGGAGCATGGCAGCGGCAATGCGGGAGCTACCAATATCTTCCGGGTGCTGGGCAAGCGGGCAGGTACGGTCGTACTGCTCATAGATATTCTGAAAGGGATGGCTGCCACCATGCTGGCTTTTGCCCTGATCGGGGCAGGCGCTATCCGTACGGTAGACCTGACAGAGTTTAAGCTACTGCTGGGTATCGTGGCTATCATTGGTCACGTTTTTCCTGTGTATACCCGTTTTAAGGGCGGAAAAGGGGTGGCTACCTTACTGGGCATGGTTATCTCTATCCAGCCCTGGGTTGCTTTTATCTGTGTACTTGTCTTTGTCATCGTTCTGTCTGTTTCCAAATATGTTTCTCTGAGTTCGTTGCTGGCTACGCTGGCATTTCCTATACTTTTATTGTTCCCTCCCTTCAAGACAGACGAACCTGTCCTGATCGGCTTTGGCTTTCTGATGTTTGTCGTACTGGCACTCACCCACAAGAAAAATGTAGTCAGGCTGATACGGGGAAATGAAAACCGCACCTATCTTTGGGCAAAAAGAAACCCATAAAAACCACAACCATGAGTGAACTGACTGCCAAAACCTATGTTGATCAGCACAAAGACCGTTTTATAAATGAACTTTTAGACTTGCTACGCATCCCTTCCGTCAGCACCGACAAAAAATTTAAAGGCGATGTGGTGAAAGCAGCCGATTATATCCGCCAGCAACTGGAAGCCGCCGGGGCAGACCAGGTGGAGCTTTGCCAAACAGAGGGTTACCCTATTGTCTATGCTGAAAAAACCGTAGATAGTAATCTGCCTACCGTGCTGGTGTACGGCCACTACGATGTGCAACCGGCCGACCCTTATGAGCTTTGGCAGTCACCACCCTTTGAGCCTGAGATCAGAAACGGAAAAATCTACGCCCGGGGCGCTTGCGACGACAAAGGGCAGGTGTATATGCATGTAAAAGCCCTGGAAACGATGCTGGCGCAAGACCATTTGCCCTGCAACGTCAAATTCATGATAGAGGGCGAAGAAGAAATCGGCTCAGACCATCTGGCAGATTTTGTAAAAGACAACAAAGAGAAGCTGGCAGCCGATGTGGTGCTGATCTCAGATACCGATATTATTGACAACGAAAATCCTTCCATTACCGTAGGGCTCCGGGGCATGAGCTATATGGAAGTAGAAGTGACCGGCCCCAACCGCGACCTGCACTCCGGCATGTATGGCGGCACGGTGGCTAACCCCATCAATGTCCTGTGCCAAATGATCGCTTCCTTGCACGATGCCCAAGGGCGTGTGAACATTCCCGGGTTTTATGACAAAGTAAAAGAGCTTAGCCAGGAGCAGCGCCAGGAAATCAACCGCGCCCCGCATGATGATGAACAATACAAAAAGACGCTGGAAGTAGACAAGCTATTCGGAGAAGATGGTTATACCACGCCGGAGCGTATCGGTATCCGGCCTACGCTGGATGTCAACGGCATCTGGGGCGGTTATACCAGCGAAGGTGCCAAAACGGTGCTGCCTTCCAAGGCCCACGCCAAAATATCCATGCGGCTGGTGCCGGACCAGGATCACCGGCAGATCAGTAAACTGTTTGCCGACCATATGCAGGCGATTGCCCCTAAAACTGTAAAGGTAAAAGTGACCGCTCACCACGGAGGGCAAGCCGCTGTGGTGCCTACCGATTCGGTGGCTATACAGGCAGCCACGAAAGCCTTTGAAGAAGCCTGGGGCAAAACCCCCTTTCTGACCCGCGAAGGCGGCAGCATTCCTATTGTCTCTTTATTTCAAAAAGAACTCGGACTGGATTCGGTACTGATGGGCTTCGGCCTGGATGAAGACGCCATCCATTCGCCCAATGAAAGTTATGGTATCTTTAATTATTTGAAAGGTATTGAAACCATTACGCTGTTTTATAAGCACCTGGCAGCTTTGCAGAAGTGATTTCGGAATTATCCTGCTTATTTGGACATCACAGTTTGTGATTTCCAATGACAAATTCTTCTTCTATAAATTCTTTGTTAATAAAACTACCTGCCAAAGTAGCCATCGAAACCGCCCGCATCATGTTTGTATTATCGCCTGCGGCATAAATACCATCAATATTAGTTTTACCAAAATTATCAACTTTAATATAGCCTTGTTCTGTCAGTTCACAACCTAAAGTTATGGGAATGTTGCAATGTTGTATAAATTCAACCTTCGCATACATAGCTTTCACAGACATTTTTGAATGACCTTTAAACCTTACTTGTTGAATGTTTCCATCCTGATGTTCGAAACCATCAATTTCTGTTTCAACAATTTCAATACGGTATTTTCTGATCTTTTTGGTCTGTTCTTGGGGTAATGTTGATTTTCCATTGGTAAATAGGGTAAGGTCTTTTGTCCAATGGTAGATCATTTTTGAATACCTGTACTATCCCAAAACATTAGCCGCTGCAACCTTTGTATCAAACGCTGGCCGAACAACTATACACCTGGCAGTGGCACTACTATCAAATTCCTCAAACGAAAGTAACAACAGAAGATGTGGTATTGGACTGCGGCTGCGCCGAAGGTTCTTTTACCTTCCTGGTGCAACCTACTGCCAAACATATCTATGCCATTGAGCCTTTACCCGAATATGTCAAAGCCTTGCAAAAGACCTTTGCTGAAAGCGGCAATGTAACTGTTATTCAGCAGGCGCTTGGCAGTAAGCAGGAGATGGCTTACATCAAAAGTAAAGGCATCGCCTCCTTCATCACGCAGGAGCCAACCGGTATTCCGGTAACTATTGATACCATAGACCACCTTTGCCAGGATTATAATAAGTACCGATGCATATTTTATTGAAACTTAAGGTGCTAAACATGAAGCACTTACAGAAAAGAAATACCGTATTACTTATGCATGGCTACTTAAAAGAAACGTAAGAGCTAAGAAAAACCCGCCTTCCTGTAATAATACCAAAACAAGCTGACTTTGCCAGTGACATAAGCCGGGAGGAATATGCCTGAAAAACGATAGAACATTACCTGGCTTCTATGAAGGCAAAACACGCACCTCTAATGTATCCCGGCTGGCTGCCAGCAACTGGCGGTGGGTGAGCCGCAGCAGCGGATGCATCTCGTCCGGTACCAACTCGCACAAGGGCAGCAGCGTAAAGTTGCGGTGCTGGATTTCTGGGTGAGGCACGGTCAGCCGCCCCGTTCTGACGATACGGTTGCGGTAGTAGAGCAGGTCCAGGTCAATGAGCCGCTCCCGCCACTTGCCGAGCTTGTGCTTACCCATCGCCTTTTCTATCGCCTGCAAGGCAAACAGCAAGGCTTCGGCAGGCAAGGGGGTGTCTATCTCCACCACCTGGTTGTAGAAGTCCGGCTGGTCAGGCTCGCCCCAGGGCTGCGACTCGTACACGGCAGAAGTACGCAGGATGCGCCCTGCCTTTGTGCCGATATGGTGCAGGGCCCGTTGCAGGTTGTCGCGCCTGTCGCCCAGGTTGGAGCCCAGCAATACGTAAATTCCCTGAACAAGTCTCACATTCAATAAGATTTCCTTTATCTTTGTGATTGCACAAATAACCATAACCCTTACGGATATACCATGAGATTTTTATTAAATGTACTGGCTACGGTCGTAGGCTTGCTTCTTTTCTTCGGCATTCTGGTGCTGATCTTAGCAGGCATTGCCTCTTCGGCAGCTTCCCGGGAGGATGTAGAGATCGCCGACAAGACGGTGCTGAAAATAGAACTGGACAAACCTATTGTAGAACGGGCGACCGAAGAGCCGTTCAGCTACCTGTCGCTGGTGGGCAACAATGGCGGAGTGATCGGGCTGATCAACCTGAAAGAAGCCATACAGGCTGCCCAAGAAGACGACCGTATAGAGGGCATTTACCTGGATGCCGGTATGGCTTCTGCCGGCTTTGCCACCCTGAAAGAAATCCGGGACGACCTGATGGACTTTAAAGCCTCCGGTAAGTTCATTGTCGGCTACAGCGAACTGCTTACCGAACGCGCCTACTACGTAGCTTCCGCTGCCGATGAACTGTATTTACATCCGGAAGGCATTATGGAGTTCAATGGTTTTTTTGTAGAAACCACCTTTATCAAGGGCACCCTGGACAAGATCGGCGTCAAGCCGCAGGTCTTCCGCGTAGGCGACTTCAAAAGTGCTGTAGAGCCTTTCATCCGCGACGATATGAGTGCGGAAAGCAGGCAGCAAACAGAATCTTACCTTAGTTCTCTTTACACGACTTACTTAAAAGACATTGCCGCCTCCAACGGGCAGTCTGTGCAGACCTTGAAAAACTTAGCTGATTCGGTCAGCGTGAATTCTGCCAAAGAGGCTGCGCAATACAAGCTGGTAAGCGCTACTGCCTACTACGACGAAGTGCTGGACATGCTCCGCAAGAAGCTGTCGCTGGAAGAAGACGATGACATCAACTTCGTCTCGCTCAGTAAATACGGAAAGGCAATAGAAAAAGAAAGCGAATACTCCCGCGACCGCGTAGCGGTGATCGTAGCCAACGGACAGATACTGCCTGGCGAGGGCGAAGGCACGACCATTGGCGGAGAAACCTTTGCCAAAGAGATCAGAAAAGCCCGACTGGACGACAATGTAAAAGCTGTCGTGCTGCGTATCAACTCACCCGGCGGCAGTGCGTTGGCATCGGATGTCATCTGGCGGGAAGTGGTGCTCACCCAGCAAGTCAAGCCTATCATCGCTTCCATGTCGGATGTAGCTGCCTCCGGGGGCTACTACATCGCGATGGGCTGCGATACGATCGTGGCAGAACCTAACACCATCACAGGCTCTATCGGTATCTTTGCCCTGGCGTTCAACGCTAAGGAGTTGATCAGCAAGATCGGCTTGTCTACGGACGTCGTCAAGACCAGCCCTTACGCCGATATTCTCAACCCAACTTCCACGATGACCGACTATGAGAAGATGGTCATTCAGAAGTACGTCAACGAGGGTTATGAAACTTTTGTAGGAAAAGCTGCCAAAGGGCGCAACATGTCAGTAGCAGCTATCAAGAAGGTCGCCTCCGGGCGGGTCTGGACGGGCGCACAAGCCAAAGAAAGAGGGTTGGTAGACGTGTTGGGTGGACTGGACGAAGCCGTTGCCTTAGCGGTCAAAAAGGCGGGGTTGTCGGATGATTACCGCGTCAGATATTACCCGGAAGAGAAGACTATCTTTGAACAGATCATGAAAGAGTTTGGGCAGGAAGTAAGTGCTTACCGGCTCCAGCGCGAACTGGGCATCGCTTATCCTTTTGTCAAGCAATTGAAAGAGTTGCAACACCTGCAAGGTGTACAGGCGAGGCTGCCTTATGAGATTGAGATCAAGTGAATTTAATCGTGAGAAGTGTTTGTTTTTACCACAGAGTTCACAGAGGTTTTTACATAGAGGTACACGGAGATGCTCTGCGGAACTCTGGG
>JBBSNI010000262.1:0-8278 GCA_038232695.1 Cytophagales bacterium | reverse complement strand
TTACTTTTTGCTGACTTGCGCTTAGCGGCTATCCTGGCAGGTGCCTGCTGAAGGATTCTCCAATACGTCCTAATCTTATGATACCATACTGACGCTATTATTTGGATAAGACGAAAGCAATTATTTTTTGTGTTTAACAAGTATTAAGTATTTATCTGCCTACTTATTAAAAAAATGGTAATCATTCTCATTTTATAGATACTTATTTTATATATTTTTCATAAAATCTAAACTTTATTGAAAAAAATTAAAAAAATGAAGTTGCTAAGAATAAAACAGTGAAAACGTTTGCAATAAATTTTATCTTATTTATTACATTTGAGAAACTTTTCAGATTTTTTTTGTTTATTACCAATATAAGCTTTTCGTAACAACTAATTTTTAAAAACTTTCAATCTATGTACCGGATTATTAACAGTTTAGCGACCGCAGAGTATAATAAGCGCCTTTCTGCTGTGGAGGTCAACTTTAAAGGGTATGGCGAGCCGGAGCTTTATCACGATACCATGGATATTGCCATGAACATTGCCGCCATCTATGATACCAACCACTGGCTATTCATCAAAGATACCTTTGAAGATATTACGGAAACGGAGTTTCTTTTCTTTGTCAGCAAATGGTCTAAGCAGACTACTCATCTTTTTATGCACCAATCAAAAAACCAGGTCTGTAAAGTTGCCCTGCTCACTACCCTTGGCTCCGAGGTATTCCTCAAAGACAACAATTTGTGGCTGATGAATCCATCGCTGAAATTCCCTAATCTTAATTTGAAAATATTTACTGAAGCGCAGGAAGCCATGCAATTTCTGGCGGGCAAACCAAATAAGATGTTAGCCGTTTAAGCTTTATGAGTGGTTATAATACGCCACCTATTGTATAGATTTTTTCAACTTTATCTGGTTTGTTATGAATACGAAAGAGCTGAACCTACTAAAAAGACGTATCACCCAGGTGGCTTCCTATATTGGCGAACAAGAAAGCTTCGCCCTGTACATCCACACAAAAATAAATAACAAATACAAAACCCTGAAGAAACCCGCCCCAAGCCCACTGGCTACAGATGCTTCTTACAGGCATATGTCGTAAGCGGCTAATACAGTTTCTGTCTGCCCATCAGAAAATCCCGGTACCAAAGCCCGGAGTTTTTTACTGTCCTTTGCTGTGTTTTGAAGTTTACATGTACCAGCCCAAAGGTCGGACGATATCCTTCTGCCCACTCAAAATTGTCCATCAGCGTCCAGACGAAATATCCTTGTAGCGGAATGCCTTCCTGCTTTGCCCGCAGGCACTGCCGGATATGATCGTTGAGATATTGCACTCTTTCATGATCCGCTATGCCTCCTTTTTGCACTTTATCCTTAAAAGCCGCCCCGTTTTCTGTGATCACTATCTTCTTTAGCGCATACCTGCGATGATAATCTGTCAGGATTTTATAGATCGCCTCCGGGTACACTTCCCAGTTCATCAGCGTCAGCGGCACATTCCTGCGGTCGGCGCCAACCGGTTTGGCAAACAGATAAGGGATGGTCAACGAATGTTTGATAACCTCGCGGGTATACACCTGTAACCCCACAAAATCAAAATCATGTTGCATCTGCTGCTCATCGCCAGCCTGCATATACTGCTCAATCTTTGCCAGCGATTTCACCGTCTCTAAAGGATAGCCCATCCCCAGTACCGGCTCAATAAACAAACGGTTGACCAGCGCATCGGCCCGCTGCGCCGCGTTGATGTGCCGGCTAACTTCCCGCACCGGCTCTATCCACGAGCAAGAAAAGGTAGTGCCTACTTCAGCATCAGAAACAAGGTCTTTGAGTACGCGGGCGCCTGCTGCCTGGCACAGCGTGGCATGATGGGCGGCAGACAGAAAATGGCTGATCCCCCGCCAGCCCGGTGCATGAATGCCCAGAAAATAGCCTGCGCCGGTAAACACTGCCGGTTCGTTCAGCACCATCCAGTAGCGCACCCGGTCGCCAAACGCCTTGGCGCAGATGGAGGCATATTCCTCAAACCAGGCGATGATGTCGCGGTTGGTCCAGCCGCCCTTTTCGCTCAACGCCTGCGGCAGGTCCCAGTGGTAAAGCGTCACCCAGGGTTCAATGCGGTGGGTCAGGCAGGTATCAATCAGACGGTTGTAAAAATCAATCCCCCGGTCGTTGACACGCCCCGTACCTTCGGGCAGGATTCTGGACCAGGACAGCGAAAAGCGAAAGTCTTTGATGCCCAGGCTTTGGATAAGGGCCACGTCAGCAGCATAGCGGTGGTAAAAGTCGCAGGCGGTGCGGGCGTCCTGGTTCTGAAAAATCCTGCCAGGCACCGCACTAAACTGGTCCCAGATGGAGCGTCCTTTTCCGTCCGTATCGTGTGCCCCTTCGGTCTGGAAAGCGGCTGTGGAGACCCCCTAGTGAAAGGAATCTCCGAAATCTTTACTGTACAAATTCCTGATTTTTTGGTGATACGCCATGTCGCTCAATCACCAGGTCTATGATCTCTTCGGTCATATCGGGGTAGCTGATCTCCAGCGACCGTCCCTGTTGTATCCAATCTTCTATCGCGGGTATTTGTTTTTTCTTCAGGTTTTTTAATACCGGGATGCCCAGCGTTGACAGTGCTGCCGCGTTGCAATGTTGCTCGTACTGGCTTTTCATGGGGATGACCATCAGCTTTTTGTTCAGATACAAGGCTTCGGCGGGCGTCTCAAAGCCTGCTCCGCAAAGGATGCCTTCGCAGGAAGCCAGGCTTTTGATAAAGCTCTCGTTTTCTATGGGCTTGACCCGGATATTGCCGGCTTTGTATTTTTCTTTGGTGTGTTTAGAAAAAATATGCCACTTGACGCCTTCCAGTTTGCTGAATCTTTTGATGAGCTTCTTATCATCAAAGGCAGGGAGGTATACCGTATAGTGTCCCTGGTTGCTCACCTCTGCCTGGCGTATCTCCTGCCGGATCACGGGGGTATACATATCTTCGTCGAAACGGGCAAAATGAAAGCCATAGCTTTTGGTAGCAGGCGCATACTTTTTCAGGATCATCTTGCCTACCGCATCTTTTTTCACCGGCTGGGGCGCCTGTGCCGCCAGGATCGCACTCTGATGGCTCAGGCTGATGCAGGGCTTCTTCTTAAAGTAAGAAGCCCAGGCAGAGACCGGCTCAAAGTCGTTGATGACCAGGTCATATTTTTCTACCGGAAAGTTGCGGATGTCCCGGAGCAGGCGCCGGGTATCGGTTTTGCGGTAGGTATCAATCATGTCCACCCCGCCGGATTTGCCAAAGATAAAACTCATGCCTTTGAGCCTGTAGCGCACCGGGTAGGGGAGGGGCAGATCGGCTTGTATGCCGCTAATGAGTACATCTACTTCTGCTTTTTGCTGTAAAATAAGCACAATATCGCGGGCACGGCTCACATGCCCGTTGCCGGTGCCCTGGATGGCGTACAATATCTTCATGTTCTTTTCATAATTTGGAACTCCTGCACCAGGTTGGTATACAATTGCCCCACGTCCAGGTCGTCTTCTTCCTCCGGGCTGTTGTCTGACATGAGGCTGACATCTTCCTGAAACTTGTACAGTGTCCAGATGCCCTGATCGTATTCCAGGGCGGAGAGGTTCTCTACCCAGTCGCCGCTGTTCAGGTAGGTGACCTCTCCGGCGTCGGTGCGTATGGTTCTGATCTCAGGCTGGTGGATATGGCCGCAGATCACATAGTCGTATTCATTGGAAATGGCAATTTCGGCGGCGGTATGCTCAAAGTCGTCAATAAACTTAACGGCGCTTTTTACCTTGTTCTTGATCTTTTTGCTGAAAGAGACCTTGCCTTTTCCCAGCTTTTCATAAATAAAGTTGACAAAGGCATTGAGCAGGATGAGTGTATCGTAGCCGACCGCCCCCAGGCGCGCCAGCCATTTGGAGTGTTTCATGGTAATATCAAACACGTCACCGTGGAAAATCCAGGCTTTTTTGCCATCCAGTTCCAGCACCAGCTTATTGACGATCTTCAGCGTACCCATCGTGAAGCCTTCAAACTTGCGGAGCATCTCGTCGTGGTTGCCCGTTACGTAGTACACCTGCACGCCTTTGGCAGCCATGCCGAAGAACTGCTTGATGATCTTCATGTGAGAGTGGGGGAAATACCGCTTGCTGAATTGCCAGATGTCGATAATGTCCCCGTTGAGGATAAGGATTTTTGGTTTGATGCTTTTCAGATAGCGCAGCAACTCCGGCGCACGGCATCCATAGGTGCCTAAGTGTACATCCGAGATAATAGCTACCTCGACCTTTTTTCTTTGTCCCATAACAACGTCAGACAAGGCACTTCCTGTTTGGTTTTACAAAGAAAGGAAGATTCAAAGAAAGCTGTGTTAAGGCAAGTTTAAGTTTGTGTTACCTTATGGTTACTTTTACCGGTTGTTCTTTCCGAAATGATAACCTGCGCTTAACGGGGCGTCATGACGTTAAGTACCTTTTGCCGGGCCGTAAGGCGGATCATATCTTCCTGTCCTTCGTATTCGCCATCCAGGTGAATAGGTGCGTTCTCCAGGTTGCGGATGGTCAGTTCACGGGTACGGAAGGTCTCTACATAGGAAGAATGGTGCAGCTTGCCGCTCATGCCCAGCAGCGTAAACACAGGAAAATAAAGCATAGGAAACGGTCTGACCAGCACCACATCCAGCAGCCCGTCGTCGGTGCAGGCCTGCGGGGCGATCAGGGCGTTGTTGCCATACTGGGCGGTGTTGGCAAAGGCGATTAGAAAGAAAGTGTCTTCCCAGGTTTTATCATCGCTTTGAATGGCATACCGCCGTGGGGTATATTTATATATTTCCTCAAGCACACAGCGGGCATAGGTCCTATAACCGCGCTTGACCTGGGCGGCAAACTTTTTGCTCACCTGCGCGTCAAAGCCCGTGCCCGATACATTGAAAAAAGGCTTATCGTTGAGCAAACCGGCGTCGAAAGCCGCTGGCTGCGAGCAGTTCAGTTGGCGGAGTGCGCTGACAGGATTGGTAGAGATGTGCAGGTGCCTGCCAAACCCATTGCCCGAACCCAGCGGGATCACGCCCAGGGCTGCCCGGTGGTGCATGATGCTGCCTGCAATCTCATTGATCGTACCGTCGCCGCCGACCGCCACCAGCACGTCGTAATCATCCCGTACTTCGTCGGCGATGACCTTGGCGTGACCGGCATACTCGGTGATACACAGCTCGTAAGCAAACCGGGATTTGTCTAAATAACGATCAATCAGTTCGGGAAAATTTTTCTGTTTTCTCAGCCCGGAGATAGGATTGATCACAAACAAAGCTTTGTACATTAGCTTTCAACAATTATGGCGCAAACATACTCGATTTTTGTTTACGGAACATTACGCAAAGATGGCCTGAACCATGTCTTTATGCAAAAAGCTGTATTGCTCAAAACAAATTATTGCCTGTCAGGCTACCGGCTATACGATTACAACCACTGGTATCCCTACATGATAGAAAGCCACCCCGAAGACATCGTGACAGGAGAAGTATACCGCATCGACGAGGCTACGCTGGAGGCACTCAACAAGCTTGAGGATATTGAACACCAGGTATACCGTCTGGTGTACCTGCCTGCGCATCAGTGTTATACCTACCTGAAATTTGACCAGGACGTGTCGGGTTTGCTACCCATTGCCGGCGGAGACTGGATCAGCTATATACAAAAAATACACAAAGGCTAAGGCTGCTGCTGTCTGACTCCTACTTCCTGCGCCCACTGCTGATAGCCGGTAGACAGATGCTCAACAACCCGTGGAAACTCATCGGCTACATCCTGAAGCTCGGTAGGATCTTTTTCCATGTCATACAACGCCCAGTCGTTGTCGGGTGCATCAGAGACGATCTTCCACCGGCCTTGGCGCAGCGCCTGGTGCCCGAAGTGTTCCCAGTACAAAGTCCTTTCTTGATCATCCGGAGGTATGCCTGCAAAAAAAGAACGCAGACTCCGGCCTCGCAAGGGTTTTACAGGGTGTCCGTCAAACTGCGAAGGGTACTGTATACCGGCTACATCGGCGCAGGTAGCCATCATGTCTATGACATGCGCATAATTGTTTACCACACCTTTTTGGGTGATGCCTGCCGGCCAGTGGGCGATCAGGGGCGTAGCGATGCCGCCTTCATTGACCCACTGTTTGTAGCGGCGAAAAGGCGTGTTGGAGGCAATGGCCCAGGGTTTCCGGTAGGCTACATAAGAGCCCGGATAGCCGATCTTCGCGGATGGGTCGTTGAGGTTTCTGCCGGAAATCTCTTCGGCGCAGCCGCCATTGTCCGACAGGAACAGGATCAGGGTGTTGTCCCAGGCACCGGCTTGCTTTAGCTGCTCAAAGACACGCCCTATGTTCTGATCCATGCGGTCGATCATCGCAGCGTACACGGCCATTTTTTGTGCCCAGACCTCTTTTTCCCCGGCATCCATCCAGGCGGGTACGGAGGCTTCGCGAGGCGAGAGCCGGAAGGTAGGGTCAATGATGCCGAGGTCTGTCATTTTCCGGTATCTTTCGTTGCGCAGCGAATCCCAGCCTACCTGGTAGCGGTTTTCATACTTTTGGATGTCTTCGGGCAGGGCGTGCAGCGGCCAGTGGGGGGCGGTGTACGCTAAGTACAACAGGAAAGGCTGTTCTTTGCGTTGCCGGGTATGTTCTTTCAGAAAAGAAACCGCATAATCCGTAAAAGCATCGGTCATATAAAACCCTTCGGCAGGCGGTTGCCAACGCTGGTCGTCCAACACCATCTGCCGGGTACGGGGCTGCTCTTCGATCAGGGTAAAATAACTACTGGCGCCGCTGATCAGTCCGTAATAGCGGGCGAAGCCTCTCTGCCGGGGCCAGTGTTCGGGTTTTTCTCCTACGTGCCATTTGCCCGCCATGTAGGTAGCATAGCCTGCCGACTTGAGCAACTCGGCAATAGTGATACTGCTGTCGTTGAGGAATCCCTGGTAAGCGCCTAGCGCGGGATCGCTTTCCAGATCGCTCACCATACCGCCCATGCCGGCTTCGTGTGGATACAGCCCCGTGAGCAGGGCAGCCCGGGTAGGACAGCAGCGGGCAGCGTTGTAGAAGTGGCGAAACTGCAATCCATCCGCTGCTAAGGCATCCAGGTGAGGCGTGGCAATTTCGCCCCCGTAGCAGCCTATGTCCGAATAGCCCATATCATCGGCCATAATAATCACGATGTTGGGAGGGCTGTTCTGGCTCACTTCGTTGCTTGTCTCTATGGTCTGGCAGGCAGTGAGCAGCAGCATCAACCAGCAGCCTGATTTTTTTAAACTCATTTTTTTAAGAAGGAATGGGAGAATAAAGCTAATAAAATATTTTCTTATACGGCGATTTTATTCTACAACCGTTGTAGAGTTTCCTCAATAACCCCTGTTGAGCCAAACAAGTCGGCTTGCGGCTACAGGATTTATTTTAAAAGAAAAATATGGTTTGATGATCGGTAAAAAGAGGCGCATATACTAAAAATTCTTCATAAAAAACCACATTCCAGCGCATAGACAGACCCAAACAGAGTATAAGATAAGCATTAATAAAAGCGGAAAAGGTTATTTCTTATGAATGACCCTACCCGGTCAGGGCAGGCAAAGTTCGGTTTGCTTTTTGAATATATGTACAGGCTACAGATACCGCTGCTGTAGTATACGTACGTGATTATGGAAAAGAGGATCTTGATTTTAGACGACGAGAAAGAAATATGCTTTTTGCTTTCCGCCCTGCTCACCCGCATGGGTTATGATACAGACTATGCCTACACACTCAAAGAAGGCAAAGAAAAATTTAGACAGGAAGCGTTTGATTTGGTATTTTTAGATTTAAATTTGCCTGACGGCTTAGGGTACAGCCTGTTGCCCGAGATCAGAGAAAACCACAAACAAACCAAAGTGATACTCATCAGTGCCCATGAGGAGTTGTTAAAAAAAATACAGGCTGAAAAGAATGGCATCGACTGTTTCATTGACAAACCCTTCAACAAAGAAAAAATAAACACGGCACTCCGCGCTATTGATTTTATGTAAATTAACCCGCCCTTGCTTGTTGCCCTTTGCTCTGATTTTAAAAATGTTTATCTTTAGCCTTACAGAAAATAGCTTCTGTTTTTCTACAGTTCCATTTTTTCTTATTTGCTAGCGCTCAATGAATAAAATACTAATCATCGACGACGATCAGGATATTCGTCTGTTATTGGATAGATTTTTATCTAAAAATGGCTTCACTACCGAAACAGCTTCCCAAGGTGAAAGTGCCATTGAATTATTAAAACAAAACA
>JBBSNI010000261.1:0-8286 GCA_038232695.1 Cytophagales bacterium | reverse complement strand
GTTAGCCGCCAAAGAAGCAGGCGTGAAGCGGTTTATCCCCTCTGATTTTTCTCTGGATATGTTTACAGTAGACCTTGGGCAAATTGATACTTCGGACATGAGAAGAGCGTTTGCCGATACTGCTGAAAAAGAACGAGGTGACATGGAGGTTGTCCACATCCTCAATGGTGGCTTTTTGGATCGTAAAGTACTTTTTGGATTCATCAACATCATCAACGTAGAAGAGCAAAAAGCCTATGTATGGGGTGATGGTAATCAAGCGATAGACTACACCACCTATGCAGATACGGCAAAATATACAGCGGAAGTAGCAGTTGATGAGACAACCATTCCTTCAGTATTCAGGGTAGCCGGTAATTCGCTCAGTTTCTATGAGATGGTGGAGGCTTATGAGGCAGAAACCGGCAGGAAACTCGAAGTAGTGAAATTAGGCTCTTTAAAAGACCTGGATGCTAAAATTGAAGCGTTGAAAAAAGGTGGTGAACAGAACACATTACAGTACTTACCCATGATGTACTATAGAGCGCAACTTAATGGATCGGGTAAAATGCAAAATTTACAGAATGACCGTTACCCTTCTATTAAGCCAACAACTTTTCGAGAATATGTCAATCAGGAAAATCTCTAAATTCAGGAGAAAAAGTGAAGTCCTGTAGTCAGCATTGGGCGACACAACAATCAAGTAGTCATTTGATAGATAAGAGGACGGTATTGAGGTGGAGGAATGGACTTACCCTGCTCTTTTGCTGCTTCCAGCCAAGCGTCCTTGGCTCTAAGTACTTCGGCCAACGCTTCACTGGCATTCTCGCCGAAGGCTGAGCAAGACGCTAAGTCCGGTATATCGGCAATATACCCTTCGTCCTCCTGGCTATAGAAAATATTAATATGATAGTCTTTCATTCTTCCTGTAGTTTAAGATTATACTTTTCTACCAACTTTAAAAACTGCTTCACTTGATAAGGTTTAGCAGTTCCTTTGACACTTTGAATTGTATATACGGGAAGCCTTGTCAGAATGATTTCTGCTGTTGAAAAGTTTACTCATCCCGCAAGCACTCCACCGGATTGACCCTGGCCGCTTTCACCGTTTGCAGCCCTACGGTAAACCAGGCAATCAGTAAAGCCAATAAGCCAGCACCGGCGAAGTACCACCATTGCAGGTCAATCCTATAGGCGAAGCTTTCCAGCCATTGTTGAGCAATGAAATAACTCAGCGGTAAGGCAATTGCAATAGCGAGAATGACCATTTTAGTGAAGTCGCCCGACAATAGACGAACGATGCCAAAGTCGCTGGCGCCTAATATCTTGCGAATGCCAATTTCTTTAAGTCTACGCTCGGCGGTAAAGGCGGCCAGGCCAAAGAGACCGAGGCAGGAGATGAGGATGGCTATGCTGGCGAAGTAGCGGGATAAGGTAGAGACGCGCTGTTCGGCGGCGTAGAGGGCTTGGTAATCGTCGTCCATAAATTTAAAATCAAACACTAAATCTGGATTGTGTGCCTGATAGACTTTCTGAAGTGCTTTAATAGTAGCCTTCTCCGTACCTGTCTGAATTTTGACCGAAACCTTCGGGGCAAAATGTATCGGGGCCAAAAGCAGCGCACAGGGCTTTACTTCTTCATAAAGCGATTCAAAATGAAAGTTTTTTACAATACCCACGATCTGTCTTTCTTCCCCTCCAATGGTAACATTTTTGCCAATAGGGTCGGTTAACCCCATAGCTTCCATCGCCTTTTCGTTGAAGATGATCTGGTTTGGCGAACCGAAATTTTCTGAAAATGAGCTTCCCTGCGCCATCTCCATGCCAAGTGTTTCAATCAAACCATAGCTTAACCAGAGGGTTGAGAAAAATATGTTATCATCAGGGACTTTTCCTTCCCATGAAATACCGGAAGTACCCCCTAATGCCTTGCCAGGCGTCAAATTACCCCCTCCTACATCCAGCACTCCCGGAATGTTTTTGATCTCCGAAGCGAAAGCATTGCTCATATTCTCCGTATCAAAATAGAGGACATGCTCCCTTTCGTAACCCAGATTCTTGGACTGGATAAGTTCAATCTGTTGGTAAACAATCAACACGGATACGATGAGCATGACTGATAAAGTAAACTGAAAGATAACCAATCCTTTGCGCAAGCCTTCCCCACTCAGTGTGGTACTCAATTTACCTTTCAGCACAGCGACCGGTTGAAAACCCGAGAGATAAAAGGCGGGATAGCTCCCTGCCATCAATCCGGTGAAGAGAGTGATGCCCAGCACGGATAGAATAAGTTGGCTGTCAGGATGTAAAGTCAATTGCTTTCCGGTAATTTGGTTAAACTGTGGAAGAAAAAGCGTCACTAACAAAACGGCCAGGGCCAGCGATAAAAAAGCCATCAGCGTAGATTCTTGCAGGTGCTGAAAAATCAATGAGTTACGGTTGGCCCCTATGGCTTTCTTAATACCTATCTCTTTTAACCTTCGGGAAGCTTTGGCGGTAGATAAGTTCATAAAATTAACACAGGCAATCGCCAAAATAAAGACTGCGATGATAGAAAACAGTTTTACATAAGCTATCCTGCCGCCAGCGGGCATTCCATTTTCATAGCTACCGTACAGGTAACGGTCTGAATACCGTTGCGCAAATAAAGTAGCGTCTGAATTTGCGTCCTTAGTTTTGATGAAATCCCTGATTTTAGCATTGAATTGATCCGGGCGGGTATCTTCTTTTAAAAGCATGTAGGTATGCGGGCTGCTGCTTCCCCAGCCATCGGAAGGATTGGTTTCTTCAAACCATGCGTAGTTCAACAAAAGATCAAATTGATTAGTAGCATTCGCGGGAAGGGTTTCAAAAATCCCGGAGATCAGGCATAAGCCACTAATTTCCTGTGTCTTCCACGCGATGATTTTACCTACTGCATTTTCGGCAGATTTGAATAATTTCAGGGCCAAGTTTTCGGAAATGACCATACTATTTTTTCCTGATAAAACCTGGCTTTTATCACCGTACAGGAGTTTATAGGAGAATACCTTGAAGTAATCTTCAGACACGTATTGTCCACTGGTTTTGATTTGTACATCATCCACGGATACCACTCCCTTGCTGGCGTTGAAGGTAGGAGGAATGACGGACACTGAATAGACTACTTCCGGTAGTTCTTCTTTCAGGCTTTTTGCCAAAAGGCCGGGAGTAGCTTCTATCGTTTCCATACCATCGTCACGGTGCATATTCTGCATCACCTGAAAAAGTCGATCATCTTTATCAAAAAACTTGTCTACACTCAACTCATCCTGCACCCAGAGGTAGATCAGTAAAGCACAAGCCAGCCCGGAAGACAAGCCGATCAGGTTGATCAGAAAAGAAGTTTTGTAACGCTTGAAATTGCGAAAGGTGAGCAAAAAGTTATGGCGGATCATAGCACGATGGTTTTGGGTATAGTGTATTTTAAAAGGTCGGATGAAAGCCGGACGAAAATGCAGCAGTACATTCCAGACGAAAGTCCGGCGGGCTTTATCAGGAGATTCCTCATATTGCTGTTCAAAAAGCTCCACCATATTCCCCTCTATCTCTTCCAAATACTCCTCCTGGCAAAACCAGTGCAGGAAGTTCAAAGCCATTTTGGGTGGATGCGTTGCCATTAGCCAAAGGAGATTTTTGGGATTTGCTGGTACAGACTGGTCCTTACCGCATATTGCTGGTCTAATACGCGCTTGCCTAAAGCCGTGATCACATAAAACCTCTTCCGGCGGCCGCCCCGCTCGCCGGTAATGCCGCCAAAGTGAGACCGGACAAAACCTTTCTCGTCCATGCGTTTGAGAGCTACATGGATGGCAGAGATGTTCAAATTTTTGCTGAGCTTTTCTTCCAGGCTTTCCAGGATAGAAACCCCATACGCCTCGTCATGCTGCGCAGCGACGGTGAGCAGGACAAGTTCTTCAAACTCTCCCAAAGAAGGTGCCTTCATTACTTTGCTATTTACTTAACGAATGTAAAGGTAATCAATTAATTTTACTTTTGTTAAGTAAATAAAAAGTTTTTTCGCGTACTATAACAGAGCGATGATGCTTCTTTGAAAAATATTTAATGCCTTGCTCTTCTATTCACCCGCTTCCGCCTGAGCCATGATCGCTGCCAGCCAGGCATCGTGCAGCTTTTTGAGCCGGGCAAGCTGCTCAGGATGCTGCCGCGCCAGGTTGCTTTTTTCAGAAATGTCTTCGGTTAGGTTCACCAGAAACAGGCTGTCGCCTTCTGCCAGAGGTTCTTTCTGTGTAGGGTCGCGGGGGTTGCCGATGAGCTTCCAGTTGCCCTGGCGAACGGCCCACTGGCTGCCGGGGTCAGCCGCCTGTCCAATCTGCCAGTAGACGGTTGGGTGCGGCGCCACTGCCTTTTTGTCCCGGATGATGGGCACCAGGCTTTTGCCATCCAGTGGCGTGTCCGGCAGGGGTACGCGGCAAAGCTCCGCCAGGGTGGGCAGCCAGTCCATGCTGACAGCCACCTGGTCTCTGACCTCTCCCTGGGGAATGGTGCCGGGCATACTGATGAGGGCAGGTACGCGGATGCCGCCTTCAAACAGGCTGAACTTAGCGCCACGGTACGGACCAGCGTTGCCGCCTCCATAAAACGCCCGCTCCTCACAGGAGTGCCCATGATCCGACTGGAAAACGACAATGGTATTCTCTCTCAGCCCCAGGGCGTCCAGTTGGTCCAGCACCTGTCCGATCTTTTCGTCCATCGTAGAGACAAAGGCAGCATACTCCCGGCGCGGCGTGGGCAGGTGCTGATACTTTTCCAGCCACTTTTCATGCCCCTGGTAAGGATAGTGGGGCACGTTGATCGCCCAGTAGAGGAAGAAAGGATCGTCCTGGTTTTGTTCCAAAAATTGGTTCACCTCTTTGACCATCAGGTCTGGAAAGTATTGTCCCGGATAATACACTTCCTGCCCGTTGCGCCACAGGTCGTGCATGTTGGGACCATTCCAGTAGAAGAAGTGGCTGTAGTTGTCGATACAGCCGACCAGGTGTCCAAACGACTCGTCGAAGCCCTGTCCGTTCGGTTGTTTTTCCGGGCTATGCCCCAAGTGCCACTTGCCGATGTGAGCCGTCTTGTAGCCTGCCGCCCGCATCATCTCGGCGATGGTCGTTTGCTCCGTAGGCATTCCGGCGCCCGGCTTTACGGAAGGGATGGGCACATTGCCCGGCAGTCCGGCACGCAGGGGCGTCTTGCCTGTGAGCAACCCGGCGCGGGAAGGTGAGCAGACCGGCGCAGCCGCATAAAACTGCGTAAAGCGGATGCCCGACGCCGCCAGCGCATCCATGTGCGGCGTCACCAAATCTTTAGAGCCATAGCAGTTCATATCCAGCGTCCCCTGGTCGTCGGTGAGGATCAGCAGTACGTTGGGTCTGGGCTGCGCCTGTAGCGGTTGGAAGAGGGTAAAAATGAGGAGGAAGAAGGTGATTTTTAGGTGCATAGCTATGGTTTGCGATAGAGAAAGATGCTTGCTACAATCAGAAGCAATGGCCCTCTACCTTCGCTAATAAAACTTTATTTGTTTTGTAGCTTTGGCAGAGAGCTATTGATGTATCATTCAAACGGCATTTACTTTATCTTCCCTTTCCCAAAATCTTAGGTTGCGGCAGGCTTCGACAAACCAGGAGGTGTCTTCTCCCTTTTCCAGATGAATACATCCTTTGTCTAAGCTATCCGCAATGCCTGCCTTTTCCATCAGTGGCATTGCCGCACTGACATAGCCGATGAATTTCGCATGGGCAAAAGCATCTGCCACAAAATCGCGGGCAGTAGATTCCTGCACCAGGGTTTCGGCTCCTTTTTCGGACAGCAGCAGTACTACGGCATCATACAGCACCGAAGGGCCACCCTTGATTTTCTGCTTGGCCTCGATCCAGGAGCCATCGCTGGCCTCAACGCCGCCTACCTTAGGAGCAATGATTTCCATCATCGCGCCTTCTTCTTTCACTGCTTTTTCAAGTGCATGAAACATCTCTATATCGGCACCGTCGGTTAGCAGCACACCGAGTTTGCGGCCTTTGAAGCGCTTCGGGCCATTCTTGACGATACTCAGGGCAGGTGATTCCTTGAGGTCTTTACGGGTTGGTTTTGCCGCGTCGGCTGGCTTAGGCATTTCCTTGAGTCCCAATCCATCACCTACGTTTTGGGCCAGGGCTTCATCTATATTCAGCAGATGAGAAACCACACGAATACGGATTTCCGGCCTTTCCACTTTACTTAATTCAAAGGTCAGCGCATCGGTCATATGATTTTGCTCCACGGGCGTCTGGCTCATGTAGAACTGCCTTGCCTGGCTATAATGATCGGCAAAGCTTTCTGCTCTGATACGGAGCTTGGCGCCTGACTCCTCACTGGGGTAAGAGCGAAATCCCTGCTGAGGCGCTTCACGCGGTCCGCCTTGCGCACCCCAGGAATTAGGCTCATAGTTGGCCCTGCCTTTGGGATTGGTCATCGCCATATGCCCATCCTGCTGAAAGTGATGAAAGGGGCATTTGGGAGCATTGATAGGAATATGCGTAAAGTTAGGCCCGCCCAGCCGCTTGAGTTGGGTATCCAGGTAAGAGAAGTTTCTTCCCTGTAGCAAGGGATCGTTGGAGAAATCAACACCAGGCACAATATTTTGGGTACAAAACGCCACCTGCTCCGTTTCAGCAAAGAAATTATCTACACAGCGGTCCAAGACCAGCCGTCCTACCTTACGGATGGGTATTTGTTCCTCAGGAATGATCTTGGTGGCATCCAGCACATCAAAGTCAAACTGCTCGGCAAAGGCTTCATCAAAGAGTTGCAGCCCAAGTTCCCATTCAGGAAAATCACCTTGCTGTATAGCATCCCACAGGTCGCGCCTATGGAAATCGGGGTCAGCCCCGTTGATTTTTACGGCCTCATTCCAGGCCACGGATTGCAGTCCCATCTTCGGTTTCCAGTGGAACTTGACAAACGTCGAGGTACCCCCGGCATTGACCAGGCGAAAGGTATGCACACCGAATCCTTCCATAAATCGGAAAGACCGGGGAATCGCCCGATCAGACATGATCCACATGATCATATGCATACTTTCTGGCATGAGCGAAACAAAATCCCAGAAATTGTCATGGGCGGTTTGTGCCTGGGGAAAACCCCGGTCGGGTTCAGGTTTGGCCGCATGAATCAGGTCAGGAAACTTGATGGCATCCTGAATGAAGAATACCGGAATATTGTTGCCCACGATGTCCCAGTTGCCTTGTTTAGTGTAGAGCTTGACGGCAAAACCGCGTACATCACGGGCCAGGTCCGCGGAGCCTTTGTTACCGGCTACGGTGGAGAATCGTACAAAGGCCGGCGTCTTTTCTCCCTTGCGCTGAAAGATGTCCGCTGCGGTGATGTCGGACAAGGATTCGTACAGCTCAAAATAGCCATGCGCCCCAAACCCTCGTGCGTGGACTACCCGCTCAGGGATACGTTCGTGGTCGAAATGGAAAATCTTTTCCCGGAAGTGAAAATCCTCTAAAGCAGTAGGCCCACGGCTGCCGACTTTTAACGAGTTCTGATCATCAGAAACAGGAACTCCTTGCTGGGTAGTAAGAACCTTGGTGTCATCTTCTGCCATTTGGTGCGTTTCACCACCTTCCCCTATGGCTACCTGTTGATCGGAAAATTGTACCTTTTCACGATCCTGGCTCATGCGTGCAGCAGATAAGTCCTGCTGATTTGCCGCTTTTTCTTTTTCCATAAAATTGTAAGTTAAAAAGGTTGAACAGTTGAAAAATCAAAAAATAGAAATACCTATGATCATCTATGCTATGATGTAAGTTCTAAGAATTTAGAAGGCTTACCAGGGCAAGCAGCCATTGTTAGACATACGATTCAACACAGGTACATTATAGTTGTTTTCCGAAGGGCAGCTTATTTATAGAAAAAACAAAAATTCTATAGCCTTGACACTCGGCGCGGATAGACACTGCAGATTCCATATTTTTTGGTACACATCCTTCCGGAATCTTGACACATTAACCCGAATTTACAGGTCCATCAGGCTCATTATACATACGTTCAATGCGTTTGTCGGGAATAAGCCACATGAAAGCCACCAATACATAGATAGCTCCGGAAACCCATGCACTAAAGAAAGCACTGAAGATACCGATGACATAGAGTACGGGCGATATGTTGCCTTTTGTATTTTTCCCTACGGCCCTGGCAATCGCGGAGTCTTTTCCGTTTTTCAGGATGATGACACGCTGTAAAATCCAGTAGGCGATAGCCGCCATCAAAAGTACGATGCCATACAAGACCATGGTGT
>JBBSNI010000260.1:0-8305 GCA_038232695.1 Cytophagales bacterium | reverse complement strand
ACGATTGCCAGTCCTACCTGGAAAGAAAACCTGGAGCAGATAGGAGCAAAAAATGTAGATATCATTTATTGGGGATACGATGAAGATGATTTTTCTCACCTGGTTCCCACGCCAGACCGGGATTTCACAATTATACATGCAGGTTTGTTAGGATACGACCGGCTCCCGGAGAATCTATTTCAAGTATTAAGTGAGCTTATCAAAGAGCTTCCACAGTTTAGGGAAAAGCTAAAAATTCAACTAGCCGGGCAAATTGATTTCTCCGTCCAAGAAAGCATCCGGAAAAACAATTTGTCAGCAAACTTTACAGCGTTAGGAACGATACCCCGCGACCATGCTTTGCAGATGATTGTTAACTCGCAACTCCTTTTGCTTTTGTTAAACAAAGCCGACAATGCGCAAGGTCGTATTCCGGGAAAATTCTTTGAGTACCTCAGAGCTAAAAGGCCCATCCTATGTCTGGGTCCGAAAGACAGCGATGTAGCCCGGATTATGAAAGAAACGCAAAGTGGATTTGCCACTACTTATGAGGATACTTCAGAAATAAAAGCTTATATCAAGACTCTGTTTTCTAATTATTTAGCAGGCAAAACCAATGAAACACGCGGTGATTTTGAAGCTTATTATGTAGAGAATCAAACCCGGAAAGTGGCAGCGTTCTTAGATGGAATAACGAGAGATGTCTTTGTTTAAGATTGCTTCCTTCGGGCAAGACTAAACTTTGTCTTTTATTAAAAAAGGCACATGGCAAATTGAGCACCACAATATATCTAATGCTGTTTTAATAAAGTTAAGTGATATTTTTTCATATTTTAATGCTATTAAATTGCATTAAAATAATCAAATTCATCTTATTTGCTATCTTTACAGCGAAAAAATTAAATTCGCTTATGAAAACAATTAAATTAACTTACTTGAAACTGGTAGCTGCTATGTTACTGTCCTCCTTGCTCATCTCCTGTCAGGAAGATGAAGCATATCAGCCCACTGCTGCTAAAGGTTCTGTAGAATTTTCTCCGGGACTGCTCTCACCTTCCAACGGAAGAATAGGTGAACAAAGTGATGCTGATCTATCCAATATCACCATTGCTATCCAAAGCTTGCAAGATGATTCTTTGACAGAAACCCATGAAATAAAGCTCTATAACTTTAATGGACATTGGGCAAGCGAACAAATTTCTCTGGCAACGGGTGAATATCAAATCACCAGATTCTTTGTTCACGATAGCAACGGTAAAGTGGTATATGCCACGCCACTAATCAACTCAAAACTGGCGCATTTGGTCAATCAACCATTATACATCCGGTTTAGTGTAAACGCCGGACAGGTTACTAAAATAGCGTTAGAAGTAGTGAACATCATCGAAAATTCTCCTGAAGATTTCGGTTATGCTTCCTTCTCCTTTACACTAATTGACGCTTTTGAATTTCTGACAAGCACCATGATCTACAACGATACGGTCAAGGGTTATGCGTTTACCGACGCACATTTAAGTGTGGTAGCTGATGGCGAGTTGCTCTATGATCGCAATGTAAGTGCTGACATCAACCGGGTTGCTCTGAAAGACCATTACAAGCAGTATCACCTTATGGTTACCAAGGATGGTTATGATACGCTGAGCCAAACTTTTTCAGCCTATGAACTCAAAGAGTATACTGAAAATGGAGAAGGTCCGCTGGTCTTTACTTTACAGAAATCAACAAATACTATAAGTGCAGGATTGATTGCTTACTATCCTTTCTGGAGCAATACACAGGACTATAGCGCCAGCGGCTTTCACATGCAGGCTTACGGTGCTACGTTAACCACAGACCAGAGGGATAGCCTTGACAATGCTTATGCCTTCGATGGTATAGATGATCATATGGATATGTGGTCTGCCATGCCCCTTCAGGATCAGGTCACAGTATCAGCCTGGATTCAAGTTGCCGATTCTTCTGCTCAGTACGGACAGATCGTAGCTAAATACAACTGGAGAAAAGATAAAGGCTTTCACTTATACATTGAGGATGGATACGCTGGCTTCTCCGGCAGAGACGGTAATTATGAGTATGTAAAGACAGAGGCCAACAGCCATAAGATCAACGACGGAAAATGGCACCATGTCGTTGGGGTATGCAACAGAAATATATGGCAGGTATGGGTAGATGGAGTAATGGTGGCTGAAACCAACTCACTCCATAGCAGCGTCAACATCAATAGCAACGACCCTCTTACCATTGGGTATTATTATCAGGGCAATGGCGAAGGAGAACATCAGTATTTTGAAGGTAAAATTGATAACATAAAAATCTATAACAACGGGCTAAGTGCTGATAAGATCAAAACGCTTTATAGCAGTTATTAATAGTCTATTTTAATCTTAATGAACAAAGGCACCAGGTTTATCCTGGTGCTTTTTATTTTCTACCTTTGTGGTTCTTTTAAGAAAGCACACTATTTTCGCTGCAAATGTATTGAAGTATATGAATTATAAAAACAAGCAGACATTTACCGTTCTTTGTTATGCGATGAACGATTCGGGAAGGGATATAGAACTGATGCTGCCGGTCCGCTATTTTGCCGAAACTTATCTTAACTGCCGCTTTATTCACAAAACAGCTTACGATATTTTTGCTGTTTATCGCTATCAGCCTGATATTGTTTTTGTGCCTAATACGATAGGCAATCATCTCTATTCGGAAATTGCCCATTATGCCCATCAGCAAAACATAAAAGTCTTTGCTTTATCCTCAGAGGGGAATTTTCGCACTGATGGTACTTTTGATCACTGGGGCACCGATAAAGTCCGAAAGTTTGTACAGGAATATGTGTGTATGTGGAACCAGCGAACCATCGATTATTTAAAAGAAAAAGAACCGCAATACGCAGACAAGATTGTGTTGACAGGCGGAACCGGTTTTGATAGATATAAAATTTACCGGTTTCTATCTAAAGAAGAATTTTTAAGAAAGAAAAAAAAGGAAACGTTCTCAAAGATAATCGGTTACGCGAGTTGGGGTGCGTTTGGAAAATTACACCATGCCGAAGGCGTTGATGTCATAGAGTATTTGTTCCACAACGATAAGAAAAAACTTGAGTGGCTTGAACAGCAGCGTCAATTTGTAGAGTCCGTCCTTCGACAAGCCATTGAAAACAACCCGGATGTCTTGTTTATTTTAAAACGACATCCCCTGGAAACCTACGAACACATACAAAACAGGGAAGTCCTTAATGATATTATCAATTTACAACACTATGAAAATGTTGTGTATATACGTGAAGAAGAAAACATTCACGATCTGATCAATATATCTGATCTCTGGCTTGGCTATGAATCTACTACTGTTTTGGAAGCCTGGTTGCTGGAAAAAACGACTATTTTTATCAATGAAGTGCTGGATCTGAACTTTGATCGGAGCCAAAATTACAAAGGCTGTACCATTGCCGCTAATTATCCTCAGCTTCAGCAATACATCGATGAGTTTTATCAAAATGGCGCTATCCCGGACTTCAATCAGGAAGAAAAGCAACAGGAGCGGCAACGAACGATGGCAGAAGTTTTCGGCTTTTCCGACGGACTCAACCATGTACGGGCAGGTTTTTACTTCAAAAAAACTGTGGAAAAAGCGGTCAAAGATCAGCCGCTCAGAAAGAGAAAATTCTCTTTTAAGTACTTTGCCATGTTTATGGCTATGTACATAGGAAAATATTTTTACAATAAATCTCTGTTTAAGAAAAACAAAAAATTAAGCAAAACCATCTGGATATTTGAAAATCACAAACCAGCCAATGTGGCAAAGCTCTATGAAAAGTATTATCCATTTTTAAAAGAGTTTCACAGGCAACATCAGGTTCCTCAATTAGTTGAAAAAGGTGATATTAAAGCGGTTCTGTTAGATAGTCCTGCAAAGCCTGTAGAGAAAACCACACGAAGTGCTGATTAAAAATCAAGATTGACCCCATAAACTTTCTATAAGAAAAACAGTAGTATTACAGAAAATTTGATGGATGAGAGACCACAACCAACATAAGTATAAAGGAGTTTTTACCGGTTTCCTGCACCAGTTACTTCTTCTTGATCTGGTCAGATACGGGGTGGCTTACGTGAGATACTTTTACTTCGTAAAGCTTAGAAAAAAGCTCAGAACATACGCATCAAGTCACAAAGGAGTAGGGGCTAATACTATCTTTCACAATCTAAAAGGGCTCAAAGATTTAGCGGTCGTCCGTTCCCTGGCCCTCATCAAACCACTCAGTGTCATCGAGTCTCTGGGGAAAGATGCTCAGATACTCACCATAGGCCCCAGAACCGAAGGAGAGATTCTCAGCCTGATTGGTTATGGCTTTATGCCCGGCAATATACGAGGACTGGACCTGATCACTTACTCTCCCTGGATCGACCTGGGCGACATGCACGCTATGCCTTATCAGGACAATAGCTTTGATGCTGTGGTGATGGGTTGGGTGATTGCTTATAGCGAAGACCCGCACCAGGCTGCTTCAGAGGTTTTGCGGGTGATTAAAAATGGTGGCATTGTAGCAGTAGGCATTGAGTTTGGCGGCAAAGGAATTGAGGAGAAAATCAGTGAGTTAGGTTACAGACCCGGAGCAGAACGTGTCACCAGCCAGGTAGAGCAAGTTCTGGAATATTTTGAGCATCATGTTGATCATGTCTATTTCAGCCATAGTATTATCCCACAGAGAAGCGATATGAAAGGCTCCGTGATCGCTATTTTTTCCGTAAAAAAATAACAGTATGAAAAACGCTATGCAACGCCTTGTTTTCTATCCCATCTTCCTGATAGGATATTTACAGCACAAGCTCCTGGGCAAGACCAATAAATATGCATACCTGAGCTTTAGAAGACTTTACGGACTTACACAGGGGAAGCTGAACACCTCTTTTTCGCAAAAAATATCCCGGCAAGTAGGTAAATACCCTCTACCCTCTACTACTTCCGGTGTGTTGGGTGAATTCAGTCGGGATAAAATCCATGATATTGTACATCAGATCAGGGAGAACGGATATTTTGTTTTCAAAGAAAAACTACCTATGTCGGTCTGTGAAAGCTTATTGTCGTTTGCCAAAAGCAATCCGGCTCGTACTGTGCCTTCCAAAAAGGGATACGAATATATTACTTATGATCCTGAGCATGTTGAGGCGCCTATGTATAAATTCAGGGAGCAGGACTTGTTGAAAAGCCAGGACGTTCGGGAAATTATTACAGATATGAATTTTTTTACCATCGCGCAGGAGTATCTGGACTGTAAGCCTATCCAAGATGTAGTCGTGATGTGGTGGAGCGCCCCTTATTCTTCAGAAGCCAGCAGCGAAGCGGCGCAACTCTACCATTTTGATATGGATCATTTAAGGTTTTTGAAATTTTTCGTTTACCTCACGCCCGTCGGTGAACACAACGGGCCACACTGCTATATCAGGGGCTCTCATCGGCACAAACCCGAAGCCCTGTATGCCGACAAGCGGTTCTCTGACACCCTCGTGCAACAGCATTATGCCGAAGACGATATAAAGGTAATCGAAGGCGACGTCGGCACGGTGATGGCGGTAGATACCAGTGGCATTCATAAAGGCAAAGTAGTAAGTCAGGGCGACCGCCTGCTTTTCCAGATGGAATATACCAACAGCCTGTTTGGGCAAAAGAAGGATTTTTTACCCGATGATAAACATCTTTTTTCTGAGGAGCAGCTACAAATCATGCAGGATAAGTCTTACACTTTTCAAAGGTATTTATAAGCCCTTATAAAATGTGCTGATCAAATTTGCATATTCTTTCAGAGGCTACTTTGTGCTGAAAGATTACGCGGCCTCGCAGAAAGCAGCCATTGTGAATATCACGCCCGGCTCTTACATTGATGCTTTTAAAAGAGTAAAGTTATCTTAACTTTACGGTTCAATTGATCATACACAACCAACACAACCAACTTATGAAAAACCTGATAAGATACAGCGCCATGATAACGCTGCTGGCCCTATGCTTTAGCTTTGCCGAAAAACAAAATGATGATGGCTGGATCAGCCTGTTCGATGGAAAGACCCTGAAAGGCTGGAAAGTGGGCACAAATGCCAGTACCTTCAAAGTAGAGGACGGAAAAATTGTGGCCCATGGTCCCACGGCGCACCTGTTCTATGTAGGCGATGTCCAAAATCACAACTTCAAGAACTTTGAGTTCAAAGCCGATGTGATGACGACACCCGGCTCCAATTCCGGCATGTACTTCGGTACGCAATACCAGGAAGAAGGCTGGCCTTCCCAAGGGTATGAGGTGCAGGTTAACAATTCCCATACCGACTGGCGAAGAACGGGCAGCCTGTATGCCATCAAAGATGTGAAAGAGCAATATGCCAAAGACAATGAATGGTTCACCCAACGCATCATTGTGAAGGGAAAACATGTAACGGTCAAGGTGGATGGTAAAACTGTAGTGGATTATACCGAACCGGAAAACCCGGACCGTGACAAGGGAAATGCAGGCCGTGTCATTGCCAGCGGCACCTTTGCCTTACAAGGGCATGACCCCAAAAGCAAAGTCTATTATAAAAATATTATGGTCAAACCCCTGCCGGACTGATGAACCGGGATATTATGCTAAAAACCATCGCTGACTATGACAGCGTATGGGATGTGATCATCATTGGCGGCGGCGCTACCGGGCTGGGTACGGCCGTAGAAGCTGCCTCGCGCGGGTACAGCACCCTGCTGCTGGAACAGGCAGACTTTGCCAAAGGCACCTCCAGCCGGAGCACCAAGCTGGCGCATGGAGGTGTGCGCTATCTGCAACAGGGCGACGTTTCGCTGGTCATAGAAGCGCTGCATGAGCGCGGACTGATGATGAAGAACGCTCCCCACCTGGTCAGTAACCAGGCGTTTATCATTCCCTCTTACGACTGGTGGGGCGGACCTTTTTATACCGTAGGCATGAAAGTATATGATATGCTGGCCGGCAAACTGGGACTGGGACCTTCCAAAAGCTTGTCGCGGGAAGAGACGCTGGCGCTCATCCCTACGGTGGAGCCGGAAGGACTGCGGGGCGGCGTGATCTACTACGACGGGCAGTTCGACGACGCCCGTTTTGCCATCAGCCTGGCCCAGACCTGTGCCGACGCGGGCGGTACGCTGCTCAACTATATGAAGGTAAGCGGGTTGCAGAAATCCAACGGCATGGTCAGCGGGGTGGTAGCAACCGACCTGGAAACGGGTAAGGAGTATTCTATCAGCGGTAGGGCTGTGGTGAATGCGACCGGGGTTTTTGTAGACGATATTATCCGCATGGATGATCCTGAAGCGCAGCAGGTGGTCAGACCCAGCCAGGGGGTACATATCGTGCTGGACAAAGACTTCCTGCCCGGCGACTCGGCTATCATGGTGCCCAAAACAGACGATGGACGGGTGCTTTTTGTGGTGCCCTGGAACCAGCGCGCCATCGTAGGCACCACAGACACGCCCGTAGAGACCGCCACACTGGAGCCCAGGGCGCTCGAAGAGGAAGTGAATTTTATCCTGCAACATGCCGCCCGTTACCTGACCAAAGACCCGCGACGCGAAGATGTGCTCAGTGTCTTTGCCGGGCTGCGCCCCCTGGTCAATGTCGGCGATGGGAAAAGTACGGCCCAGATCTCCCGCAGCCACGCCATTATGGTCACCATCACCGGGCTGGTCACCATCACCGGAGGCAAGTGGACGACTTACCGCAAGATGGGCGAAGATGCTGTGAACCACGCTGCGCTGATTGCCGGTCTGGAAGAAAAAGAAAGCCGCACCAAAGACCTGAGGCTCCACGGCTGGCTGAAAAACACGCATACCGACGACCCGCTGTTTTACTACGGCTCCGACGCCATCGCCATTCGCAGGCAGATAGACCGGCAGCCTGTGTTGGGCGAAGCGTTGCACCCTGCGCTGCCCTTCCTGAAAGCCCAGGTAGTATGGGCGGTAGAGCAGGAGATGGCACGTACGGTAGAAGACTTCCTGGCACGCCGCACACGTGCCCTGCTGTTGGATGCCCGCGCCAGCATGGCAATGGCACCCGAAGTAGCCCGCCTGATGGCCAGGGCCTTAGGCTATGACCAGGATTGGATAGACCGGCAGGTGGAAGCATACACTGAGTTGGCGGAAGGGTATGTGTTGTAGTTGGGGAGGTGTGTTTGCCGAGGCGTCCTTATGGGCACGCGTTACGCTATGCTAAACGCGCGATCAATGTCATTAAGTTAAGGAATTCTACAGTACATTTTTCCTGTTTTTCATCAGAATAGGCTTTTTTCTGGTACGATACTTATCTTTATGGCGGGGATATTTCCTACCCGGT
>JBBSNI010000259.1:0-8305 GCA_038232695.1 Cytophagales bacterium | reverse complement strand
GGCGAACCGCCTCCTCTTTGAACTCCGGACTATAATACTTTTTCTTACTCATAATTGACACTGGTTTTGATAACTAAGTTAAACGTTTTATCCGCTAACCGATGCTCTTCTCAGTGTCTAATTTAACGGGGGAACTCCAGACTGCCAAAGCTTGTCCTTCTTGAGGCACTTCATCCGCCACCACTTCTTCCGTTGTGCCCTCACTGTCTACGGCTACCACCTGCCCCTGCTCATTGACATAGACTTTAGCAATGTCACTGTCTACTGTTACTGTAGTTTTTTCTGCTTGCACCTGATCATCAGGGTTATCCTTTGAATTGTTCTGCTCTCCCTGTTGCGCGATAGCATTGTCTTCCTCATCTTTTTGATCTGGGGCGGATTCTTCCCATCGCTTCTGGAAAGCCTCTATGCCTTCGCTCAGGGCCACGACTTCCCCTCTGACTAAGTTGTAATCCTCATCGATCCATACGTTGTCAAATTTAACGGCTGCCTGCATAGACAGGTAAGGGATATGCATCACGCCCCAGCCAGAGAACACACCGTCACCACCCCTGACACCTCTTACCTGCATTTCAAAATCTCCTACCTTCCAGTATTGCCCGGCCATCGCCGTGATCAATGGCTTGGTGGAAGCAGTGACAGGAATAACTGGCGCTGCTCCACAAGCATTGACTACAACTGCCGGGGTGGTGAAGGTCTGTATGCTGCTGTAGCGAGAAACATAGTTATTGAACAAGCTGGCAATTCTCACTTCATAAGTCGTCTCCGGTTCTAGGTCGCGCAGCACTACCTGGTCTGCTTGTGTCTCTATGCTGAACCAGGCAAGGGCTTCTTCTCCTGTCTCTGCTTTTCTTCGGTAGTCTACCCTATAACTATCCGGGTCAATAGACAAGTGCCAGTTGACCAAAGCTTTTCTACTGTTCTCGGCATATACCCGGATGCCATCGGGTGGGTTTAGGGTGATACCTTCTCCATAAGTGAAGGTGCAGGTCTGGCTGTAGCCTTCGTTCTTGAACATACTACGCCCTTCTGTGTCTATGGCTCGTACCCTGTAGGCATACTTTTGTCCGGGGATCAAAGCAGCCTCAGTAACTCCATACAGGTAACTGGTCTGCGTAGTAATAGTCTGCAAAAGGGGAATGGATGATCTAATAGCATCTTCTGCATTGCGATCTTGAGGGTAGACTTCCACCAGGGTAAACTCGTATTCGGTGCTTAGTGTCTGACCCGGCGACAGGTTGCCTCCATTCATCCACTGGAATAGGATGTTGGCAGGCTCTTGTAATTTGATCTCACTACCACACAGCGGAGCAGTCATTCGTGGTGGTTCGTTCAGGGTGAACCAGGCCATGAAGGTAGCAGGATTGCTCAGTACCCGATCTCCTCTGCGATAGTCTGTGACTTCTATAGTGAAGCGATAGAAGCCTTCCGGCAGTGCCCGCCGTTGCTCATACTGGCTTTGTGAGATGCCAGAAAACAACAGGTTCTGGCTTTCCAGGTAAGGAGCCAGTGTTTCCCCGGAGACGATCAGGGGCATACCTCCCTGCAAAGTGATGGGAGGAGGAAGAAAGTTAGGGTTGGTCTGCAAGCGGATACCAGCCCCTTCAATGGTCAGGCGCAGCCGTACCTCGTGCTCAGGTTCGCTCAGGTCGCGCAAGAGCAGGTAGACTTTCATCTGCTCACTGCCCGGGCGGGCATAGTCAGCAAGATATACCGAGTAAGGAGGCGTAAGCTGCAAGGTGCTGTTCACCGCACGTTGTGCCTGAACAGTGATCAACGGAGCTATAATGGCAGTCGCTAACAGGATCAACCTGCCTATGGTGCTGGCAGTTAATACCATCGTGGTAGTATCTCTTATCAAACGAATAGGAATATGCACGACGGTGTTTAGCAAAAACAGCACAAAGCCCGGACGAAAAGATTTGTGTTATATGTTTTATCATCACATCCATAAGCTTTTTACATAATGAGAAAATTTTGGTGCTATGCCCTGTGTCTGCTATTCTGGTTTTCAGGCGTAGGCAACACGCAGGAAGCCTTTAATAAGGCAGCCACAATCATTCTCTCCTTTCAACAGCGTATAGAGTGTGAGGTAATAATTGTATGGCTTTCTCCCACATTCTTCCTTACCTTTGCGGGCATGGCCGTTGTACCGTATAAAAACCAAAACACCTCTAAAAAAGAGCAGGTCGCTACGATGTTTGACAACATCAGCCGCCGCTACGATTTTCTTAACCACTTTCTGAGCCTGGGCACTGACATCTACTGGCGCAAAAAAGCCATCCGTATGCTTCGTCCCGAACAGCCTAAAACGATATTGGATATTGCCACCGGCACGGCAGACTTTGCCATAGAAGCGCTGGCGATGAATCCTGAGCAGGTCATCGGGGTAGACATCTCCGAGGGAATGCTGGACATTGGCAGAAAAAAGCTAAAGCGTAGGCACCTGGACGACCGCATAGAACTCCGCACGGGCGACTCGGAAAGATTGCTCTTTGATGATAATATTTTTGATGCCGTCATCGTTGCTTTTGGGGTAAGGAACTTTGAACATCTGGAACAGGGACTGGCCGATATGTACAGGGTGCTCAAACCGGGCGGCTCTGTAGTGATCCTGGAGTTTTCCAAGCCCCGGATGTTTCCTTTGAAGCAACTTTACCAGTTTTATTTTAAATATATACTGCCAATCGTCGGACGGTTGGTTTCTAAAGACCAAACAGCGTATACCTATTTGCCTGAGTCGGTACAAGCCTTTCCGGATGGAAGGGCGTTTTTGGATATACTCAATGCGGTAGGTTTTAAAAATACTTTATGCAAGACACTCACCTTTGGTATCAGTTCCATCTATATGGGAAAAAAGTAGCTTTCACCCTGCTTTTGCTTACCGCTGTCTCTTCCGTCGTTTTTCTGCCCGAAGCGAAGGCGCAGCATTATAACAAGACCGAAAACCTGCCCAATTATGACGAACGCTGGCTCCACTATGGGTTTCTAATCGGTATTCATTCCTCCAACCTGCGTGTCCGCTATGCCGATGCCTTTGTGACGGGGCAAGACTCCCTGCACTCGGTGATGGCACCCAACTCTTTTGGCTTCTCTTTGGGGCTGATCGCCAACCTGCGCCTGGCAGATTACCTGGACTTGCGGGTACTTCCGGAAGTGGTTTTCTATGAGAACCGGCTGGACTATAACCTGACCGGCGCCGCTCAGTCGAGCACAGATCAGCAATTGGTAGAATCTACTTTTGTAGAGTTTCCGGTGATGCTCAAATACAAATCCGTGCGCCGGGGCAACAGCCGCATGTACCTGATTGGCGGCATAGAGCCTGGCATTGAGGCTTCCGGCAAGAAGGACGATGGAGAAGATGACAAGCTTTCACTCAAACACTCCAACCTGTCGTTATTGGTAGGCTTTGGCCTGGATGTCTACTTTCCCCTTTTCAAATTCTCTCCTGAAATCCGCTTCTCCCGCGGGCTGGTCAACGCGATGGGCACCGAGCCAAACCGTTACAGCCAGCCGCTGGATCGATTGGTGACTAATACGGTCACGCTGTACCTGCTTTTTGAATAGCGTGAGGCAACGCAAAAAGGCGGATTTGCCTGCTGCTATATCTTATCAAGCCAAGGGGTCCTGCAAGGTTTCTCTCCATTCGTCAATAAGCCCGGCCAGATGCGCCACACGGGGGTTTTCCAAATGAGCGGGTTGGAATACAGCGGCTACGTCGTATACGTTTTTCCACTCGTGGCCTATCTGTATTTCCATACGGGGGTTAGGCAGGTAGTAGCCCCGGCGGACACGAATAAACAGGTGTTTATTATACCGGTCGTCCCGTTCAATCTCATTTTTGGATAAGATGCTGCTCATATACGGGCGCTGCTTGCGGTACTCAGGCATGATCGTATTCGGATATCGCGCTACGGCCTGTATAAAATCTGCCGTTTCGAAGCCCGGGAAATCCCGTACTGCTTTGTAGGCAACGATCTCTGACAACAACGCGAGCATGTAGTTGAGCATAAAGTACTCCATCAGGTGCTCGTCTACCTTGACAAGCCGGTCGAAGACTTTGACTTTCAAGCTACCCGTTTTGAGCAGGGGAAATATGCGGGGCAATGCACGTTCCGCGTAGGCGGGTTGCAGATACGATTGCAGAATAGCCAGTTGCAGGGCGTTGCGCCCCAGGTTATCAATGGCAGTCGTCTCGGCACCCAGTTCAGAAAGCAGCTCGATCAGCTTGGGCGCACCAGCCAGCGTAGCCAGCATCAGGGGTGTCTGGTTGTACTCATTGCGAAAGTTGACGCCATATTTCTGAAGCTTGGGTTTGAGCTTGCCAGGATGGTCTTGCGCATATTCATTGAGCAGACGCCGCATGAGCTTTTGCTCTTGGACACCGGTTTTTCCGTTTGAAGTAGGGGCAAAGGGTTTGCGTACGTACCAGCGGCCATCCCGCTCAAAGAGCAAGTCATCGGCAGGGCGGTATTTCAACTCCGACAAGGTGCCAAAGACCTTCCACTCGTTGTAAAGCAAGGCGTACTCAAACAGCCGGTCTTTGGCTTTTTTGTTGTACCGGTCGGGGTCCAGCGCTTCTGCCTGGAGCGAAGGCAACTGCTCGGAAGTGATCACCTCCCAGGGCGGTGTCTGTACGTGCAGAATAGATTTGCGAATGGCTTCGGCTTGTTCCTCTTTTCCCTGTAGCTCCAGGCGGCGGGCTTCTTTTTGCCATTCTTCCTGCGAAGACTGCTGATCTTTAAGTGTAATGTCTTGCTTGAAGTCAGCCAGTTCGAGCAGCGCCAGCAGGGGGTGCTTTGTTCGCTGCTCAATAACATACAGGTTCTTCACCGCCCGGGTAATGGCTACGTAAAGCGAGTTGATGTAAAACTTGTAAATTTCCAGCGATTTATCGCCCTTATCTTTCGCCCGTGCGTACACCAACGCTCCCTGAAGGTCTTCCGGACGCACTCCCTCGCAGATACTGAGAAACTCCCGCTCGTTGTTGGAAATAAAGTTGTAGAGAATGATGTTTTCATATTCCAGTCCCTTGGCTTCCTGCACGGAAAAGAGTAGCGGTGTCTGGAAGTATTTTCGCGCTTCCTCTTTGTCTTCCTCGCGCATGACCAATACCGCAAACCGCGCCGACTGTGAGGTTTTTCGGTTCAGGTCTTGTTTTATTTTGCTGCTGTCCTGAAAAAAGTCTACAGAACCCTGGTTGGCCGCTACGGAGTCGACCAAGTACGTACTTTCCTTGTCAATAGAGCCGAAACGCACATTTTTTACCCGCAGTAGCTGGTTGGCCAGGTGTGTCACTTCCGGCGTATTGCGGTAGTTGGTTGCCAACACCCGCGTCAGTTCTCCCCTGAGTTCCTGGTGGTAAAACATAGTTTTGACGTTGGCCCAGGAGAAGGAGTTGGGATGCACAATCTGGTTAGAATCGCCGCACAGCAAAAAATTAGTAGGTTCGTAGAGCGATTTTAAGATAAGCGACAACTGCACGTTGGTAATATCCTGCACTTCGTCTACGACTACAAAATCATAGGTAGGGTGCACTTTTTTCAGGTAATTGTAAGCCACCAGGTTGCTGTCGTAGTAGCCGCTTTCGGGAAGAAACTGAAGATATTTTTCAAAAAGCCCATAGATATTCTCACGCTCTTCTACGGCATATACTGACTGTTTGATGCCCAGTGCCAAATATTCTTCACGGCTCAGATAAGGCTGCTCTACGACGGCTCCGGTAAGCACGCCCTTAAACTCCTCGAAGAGTTTGTAACTATCTTTGATCTTATAGGCTTGCTTGTAGCGCGAAATCCATTGATCAAACGCACGAAAGGTGATCTCCCGGCCTTTGGGCACCGCCAGCGTAGATAAATATTCCTGAAAAGAAAGGAAACTGACATCCTGCTGCGTGTTTTCATAACGAAAACTGTAATAAATATCCCTGGAATTCTCCACCAAAAAGTTGGATAACGTGCAGTAAAGGACGGAGCCGGGGAGCGACTTCATTTTTTCCAGCGTAATCGCTGTTTTGCCACTGCCTGCTGAGCCAATGATGATGACGGGCGGGGGCGCACTGAAAATGTCTTCCTGATGCTCGTCGAAAGACAAAATTTTATCCAGTATCCGAAAATGGGCTTTCTGCTCATTGACATACGCGACCGGCAGAATATCTTCCTGAGATATTTCCTTTTCGGCATGTAAGGGGCGAAGCTTCGCCTCGTTGATTTCAGCACCGTTCAGAAACCGGCTTTTGTCATAATCATGATGGAGGATTACTTCCAGCACAAACAGGTAAGTCTGCTCCTGATAGGTGCCAAATCTGAAAAGCAAGCGATTAGTATCGTCGAGCCGGGCACGATAGTAGGGCGAAGGAGTCATCTTACGCACGTCGGCCGACTTAAAATCTCCCTTTTCCAGAAAGGCAAGCGTCTTTTTAAACTGCTTCTTCACCGAAGAATAGTCAAGCTGGTCGTATAGCAAAATGCGCATGGCAATTATTTTGATTCAAGGTCAGGGGCAAAAATAGTTTGCAAACATTGGTTTTTGAAACCTGAACACAAAATTAGCAGAAAGGTTGAGGTTTTCTGAAGGGCATACATTTTCCGTGAACGCACTATTAATGATGCTATTCCACCTTATTCTCTTCCCGATTTTTCAGCACATCGCAAGCCAGGTACAACGCTTCTCGCATAGAAGCCGCATTAGCCTGGTTTTTTCCGGCAATATCATAAGCCGTGCCGTGGTCGGGAGAGGTGCGCACTACAGGCAGACCGGCGGTGAAATTGACGCCCTTTTCGAAGGCCAGCGTCTTGAATGGGATCAGTCCCTGGTCGTGGTACATGGCAAGCACTGCATCAAACTGCTGGTGCAGCATCGCGCCGAAGAAGCCGTCGGCGGGAAACGGCCCGAAGATCAGCTTCCCGCTTTCTTTCAGCGCCTGGATCACAGGCTGTATCGTTTCTTTTTCTTCCGGGCCTAACAGACCTTCTTCACCGGCGTGTGGGTTTAAGCCCAGCACGGCAATTCTGGGTTTGAGCTTGCCAAAGTCGTAGCGCAGGGAGTTTTCCATGATCACAAGCTTGCGCCGAATCTTATCCTGCGTCAGTTGCTGGCTTACCGCCTGCAAAGGAATGTGCCCGGTAACGACACCTACGCGGAATTCGTCCTGCACCAGAAACATCAGGCTTTCGGCAGCTTCAAAGGTTTCTGTAAAAAATTCGGTATGCCCGGCAAAGGTAAAGTCTTCGTTCTGAATATTGTTTTTGTTGATCGGCGCCGTCACAATCGCATCTAACAGTCCTGCTTTCAGGTCTTCGGCTGCCTTTTTCAGCGACCACCAGGCGGCATTGCCTCCAGCCTGAGTCACCTTGCCGGGCGTCACCTCCAGCGGGTCGTCCCAGCAGGTAATGACATTGACCTTGCCATAAGCAATGTTGTCCATGTCTTTAATCGTCATGAAGTTGAACTGCTCATAGCCCAATTCTTTGCGATAAAAGGATAGCACCTTGGGCGAACCATAAATGATGGGTGTCATCCGGTTCATCATCCTTTTGTCGTCCAGAGCTTTAATAATCACCTCCGGCCCAATGCCGTTGATGTCGCCTATACTGATGCCTATGACGGGCTGTGTGCTTTTCCTTTTGGGTTTTGCTTTGGAAGGCTGCGTTGCGGTGTCTGTCGTGTTCATGAGGATTGCACGATGTTTTTGAAAAACTGATACAGCAATCTTACGCCCATACCCGTACCGCTTTTGCCCCGGTAGCTGTCAGCCACATCCAGGAAAGCCGTTCCGGCAATGTCCAGATGTATCCACGGATAGTCGGTAAAATGTTGCAGAAAAATACCTGCGGTGATCGCCCCGGCTGTCCTGCCGCCTATGTTTTTGATGTCGGCAATATCGGAGTTGATGTATTCTTTATATTCTTCCCACAGGGGAAACTCTACCAGTCGCTCGTAGACTTCATTGCCTGCTGCTTTGAGCTTGTCTTTATAATCTTCGCTGGCGGAGCCCATCATCACACTGCCTTCTTTACCGATGGCTACGGCGGCTGCCCCGGTAAGGGTGGCCAGGTCAATGACCAGTTCGGGCTTGTATTTTTTAGCATAAGACAAAGCATCGGCCAGGATGAGCCTGCCTTCGGCATCCGTGTTGAGCACTTCCACCGTAGAGCCGTTAGAGATGGTGATCACGTCGCCGGGCGTGATGGCGTTTTCTCCGGGGCGGTTGTCGGTAGCAGGTACCAGTCCGACGATGTGTACCGGCAGTTGGTTTTTGGCAATGGCATAGAAAGCGCCTGCCACGGCAGCAGACCCCGCCATG
>JBBSNI010000258.1:0-8321 GCA_038232695.1 Cytophagales bacterium | reverse complement strand
GGCTGCCTGATTTATCTACAGACTATTGATATATACAAGTATGTTCCTATATTCCTATATGCTTAGATTTGATTAAATTTTGTTTATTTGCAATGATCAATTTCCTCTGAAACAAATTTTTTATCCTCTGAAAGTTAATAAAAAACACATAGATGCACAGTCCTGCTCCTCATGAAGCCACAGCTACCCTTGATCAACTGATTCCAGCAAGAAAGCAGCATTCTATCAAAGAGGCTGTCATTAGTTTCTTTCTTGTTAATTCATTGGTCAAACCAGAAGGGTTTCATACACTAATCAAGGATCAACTAAATGATTTTCAAAAATTTGATATTATTCAAAGAATAGGCTTTCAGTTTAGAGAAGCAGAGGGTCAAGAAACACTAAACAAAATACCCAGTAGTAACATTGGGTTTCGGTTTCATAAATTTGAGAATGGTCAAACGTCTGCTGTTTTAGAGGGCGAAAATCAAAAGGAACTCGGCCGCACACATATCTCTTTTCATGATTTAGATTATCATCGTTGGGCTGATTTTAGAAATAATTTCGTCAAATACATTCAAATTCTTTCAGATTTTCGCAGCGACTTGTTTACTACAGCTTTTAGTTTGCATTACATTGATGAATTTTATTGGACAGGAGATGGTAAAGCACCTGTTGTTCAGATATTTAATGCTAAATCAAGTTTTTTACCTCCTGTTTTTTTTGAAAGTGAAAACAGCGTTTACTTGATAACTACTCAAAAAGAAGTAAATGGCTTTATATATTATGAGAGATTGGAGATAAGAATTGATGAAAACAGACCTCAGCCACTCATTACCATTAGTCATAACATCACTCAGCCTCTAAATGACGAAATTATGCTTGCAGATTTTATTACAGATAGCAATCAATTGGCTGTGATAGATCAGGCGCATAACTATAACAAATCCACACTCAAATCTATTTTTACTTCTGAAGTGTGTGAAAAAATCAACTTGATTTAAGCAAATGAGTTTATGAATACCTTACTTGAAATCAACAAGCCAATAGCATTAGAGAGTATGTTCAACTTGCCGGGAACCCAGTCGCCGGGAAGTTGGTCGGGTTTTTCACAAAACCAGCAGGCTAATTTATCTTCTCCTGACTTATATACTTTCCCTATTGCTTTGGATAATTACATTAATATAAAGTTTAAGATTGAGGAATTTGCTGAGCTATCCGAAAACTGGGATAATTTCGGAGCCTCTATTGTATCCCTTAGCGTTATTTCCAATGCAAAAGTATTTATAAGAAAACTTCCCCCCTTCATTTTAAGCAAGCTTTCCGTAGACGATGTGACGCCTACTAACTATGGAACCATCGTTATTGATTGGTATGACTCAAACGAGAATTTTGTATCTATTGAAATTGGTAAAACCAAAATGGGCGGGTTTTATGAATTTGGAGGAAAGACCATTCAACTAAATGACGAAAGCATTGATACATCAGACAGTTTTGGGTTCTTAAACGTTATTAATCGCCTCTATAAAAATCAATTTGCAGTGAATGCCTAAGGAAATACCCAGAGTCATACAAGGGGAGGAAAAAATTGTGAGAGGTGCTTTTCACCCTTTTCAAAGAAAGTAAAATATTATGTGGATACCACTGACTCACCTGAATGGAAAGGGGAGGCGTTACAGCCGAATGATTAGAGTATAAAAATATTTCACTTACATTTAATACGCTACCCTCTTCTTTCTTCCCCGCTTATTTACATAATACCAGTTGCCAACACGCTCCCCGTTTTGGTAGCTGCCTATATATTCCAGCTTTCCTGCTTTGTTGTAAAACTTCCACTCACCTTCTTCCATCCCTTGATCGTACCGTCCTTCCTGCATCAATTGACCATTTTCGTGGTAAGACGTCCACTGCTCCTGGGGCAAGCCCTGTTGGTAGTTTCCCTTGCGTTTGAGTGTGCCGTTTTCGTAATAGAAAACCCAGGTGCCTTCGTACAATCCTTGCCGGAAGACACCCTTTTTTTCTAAATAACCATCATCATAATAAAAAGAAGAATCTTCTTGCAAACCTTGCTGCCAGTGTTCCTCGGCTGTCAGGTTTCCCTTAAAATCATAATACCTGATGGAACCGTGCAATTGCCCCTGCCGGTAGTTTTCTATAGCGTTGATCTTTCTGTTAGGATAGTAATACTGCCAGACGCCCTCTTTTACACTATCTTTCCAGACGCCCTGTTCTTTGAGCTGACCGTTTTCGTAATAAGTGCGATGTGTGTCCTGGCTCCGGGCTGTCTGCCCAAGAAAGCAGCAGATATACAGGATCATTAGTGGTTTTCTCATATAAAGTACTTCAAAACACTTAAACACCTTAACACACAAACACTTTTTACCATTCCTCCAAAAGCATAACGATTTTTCTGCTATTATTGCTATCATTGCAGAACTACTAAACTAACCAAACAATGCTGAATACCGGATTCTCTACGCTTGATATTGTTGTTTTCATCGGTTACTGTCTGTTCATCATAGCCTTAGGGCTTTGGGTATCTAGGGATAAGAAAGGGCACCAGAAAGACTCACAGGATTACTTTCTGGCAAGCCGCTCACTGCCCTGGTGGGCTATCGGCGCCTCCCTGATCGCTTCTAACATTTCTGCTGAGCAATTTATCGGAATGTCCGGGTCGGGCTTCGCCCTGGGGCTGGCCATCTCCACGTATGAGTGGATGGCCGCCGCTACGCTGCTGGTGGTGGGTATTTTCTTTCTGCCGGTATACATCAAAAAGCAGATTTACACCATGCCCCAATTCCTGGCCGACCGCTACAATAATACGGTACGCACGGTGATGGCGGTCTTCTGGCTGCTGGTGTATGTCTTTGTCAACCTCACCTCTGTCATCTATCTGGGCGCCCTTAGTATAGAGACGGTGATGGGCATTCCTATGAACTGGGCTATCTTTGGCTTAGCTGCGTTTGCTATTCTCTACTCCATTTATGGAGGGCTCACGGCGGTAGCCTGGACGGATGTGGTGCAGGTCGTCTTCCTGGTGTTGGGAGGGCTTATTACGACCTACTTGGCACTGGAGATCGTAGGCGATGGTGATGTGTTAGGCGGTCTGGCCAGGCTGCAAGACGAAGCGCCCAAGCACTTTCATATGATCATCAACGAAGGCTTTATGATTACCGACGGGCAGGGCGGTACGCAGGATGCTTACCAACTGCTGCCAGGAATCAGTGTATTGATCGGGGGCATGTGGATTGTCAACCTGAGCTACTGGGGGTTCAACCAGTACATCACCCAGCGGGCGCTGGCTGCCATCAACCTGGACCATGCGCAACGGGGTGTTATGTTTGCCGGATTCTTAAAGCTTTTGATTCCGCTGATCGTGGTCATTCCCGGTATTGCCGCTTACGTGATTGTGCAGAATGAAGAACTGGCAGGCACCTTTACCCAGACCATGACCGATCCGGTCAGCGGCTTTGTCAAGCCTGACCGCGCCTATCCGGCACTACTTAACTTGCTGCCCCCGGGTTTGCAGGGGGTGGCGTTTGCGGCACTCACCGCTGCCATTGTATCGTCGCTGGCTTCTATGGCCAATAGCACTTCTACCATTTTTACGATGGATATTTACCGCAACTATATCAACAAAAACGCTTCGGAAGCCGCGCTGGTAAGAACCGGTAGGATCGTAGCCTTTGCCGCTTTCCTGATTGCCTGTTTTGTAGCCCCTGCGCTGCGGGGTTCGGGACAAGTCTTTCAGTATATCCAGGAGTATACGGGGTTTGTGTCGCCGGGGGTGTTTGCCATCTTTGTCTTCGGGGTGTTTTGGAAAAAGACAACTTCTAACGCGGCACTTTGGGCGGCTATCCTTACCATTCCCCTTTCTACCTTTTTTAAGTTTGTCACCCCCGGTATACCGTTTATCAACCGCATGGGCATTGTATTTCTGATATTGGCAGCCTTGATGATTGTCATTAGTCTGATCGAGTCTCAGGGTAAAGACAATCCTAAAGCCATTGACGTAGACAGTAGCCTGTTCAGAACCAGTCCTAAGTTCAACATAGGCGCCTTACTTATTTGCGGCATCCTGGCGGCTCTATATATTATTTACTGGTAGATGGATAAGAGCTGAAGGACTGAAGGACTGAGGGACTGAATGTTAAAGGTAACTACGATTTTCAATCCTTCAACTCTTCAACTCTTCAATCCTTCAACTCTTCAATCCCTCAATATATTTACACTTATGGAAGCAAAACTTGTCAGGGACAAATTTTCAGCTATGTATGGTTCCCCGCCTGTGTTGGTGCGTTCGCCTGGCAGGGTCAATCTGATCGGGGAGCATACGGATTACAACGAAGGGTTTGTATTGCCTGCGGCGATCAACAAGGAGATCATCTTTGCAGTAGCCAAAAATAAGCTGGGTCGATGCCGGGTGTATGCCGCCGACATGGAGGAAAAAATAGATTTTGCGCCGGATGCTTTTTCAAAATCAAAGCAAGCCTGGGCGAATTATATACTGGGCGTGGTAGAACAGTTGCAAAAACGCGGGTTAGACATGGCTGGTTTTGATGTGGTCTTTGGCGGCAACATCCCGCAGGGGGCAGGCATGTCTTCCTCGGCGGCTCTGGAATGCGGCATGGCGACTGCTTTGAACCATATTTTTGACCTGGGTTTAAGCCAAACAGCAATAGCCAAACTCTCGCAGAAAGCAGAAAATGAGTATGTAGGCGTACAATGTGGTATCATGGATCAGTTTGCCAATGTGTTTGGCAGGCAAAACCAGGTGATCCGGTTAGATTGCCGCTCGCTGGAATACCAGTATTTCCCTTTTGACATAGAAGGCTATAAAATTGCTTTGTTAGATTCTAACGTGAGCCATTCGCTGGCTTCTTCCGAATACAATGTACGACGCCAGCAGTGCGAAGAAGGCGTGCGTGTGCTGCAACAACAGGGGCTGGACATCAAAAGCCTGCGGGATGTCACTTTAGATCAACTTACCCAATATCAATCTGCTTTGGATGAAGTAGTTTTCAGAAGATGCCGGTATGTAATAGAAGAAAACCGGCGCGTAGAAGAAGCCTGCCGTTTTCTCGAGCAAGGCGACTTATCCTCTTTTGGACAGAAAATGTATGAATCGCATACCGGGTTGAGCCAACAATATGAAGTAAGCTGCCCGGAACTGGATTTTTTGGTAGAAAAGACCAAAAGTAATGAAGACGTACTAGGCGCAAGGATGATGGGCGGCGGCTTTGGCGGCTGCACCATCAACCTGGTTAAGGAGACCGCTATAGCACCGCTCACTGAAAAACTGACGCAAGCCTACCAGCAGCAGTTTGACCGAGAATTGAAAGTATATATGGGTGATATTGTGGAGGGGACTCATGTGATTGGCTAAATGCCTGATGATGGCGCATTGATCCGAAACAAAATACGTTCTTCAGCAGTAAAATTTGTATCTTTGAGAAAAGACAAATAGGATGGAAAGAGTCAAATACATCAACCCCTATACTGATTTCGGATTTAAGAAGCTCTTTGGGGAAGAAGGCAACAAGGACCTGTTGATCGACTTTCTTAACCAACTGCTGCCGCCCCACCACCAGATCGCAGAGCTTTCGTTTCGTAACGCGGAAGCATTGGCTGACCTCCCTTTTGACAGGAAAGCTATCTTCGACATATACTGTGTGGCTACGTCAGGAGAGCGTTTCATCGTGGAGATGCAAAAAGCAAAGATGAAGTTCTTCAAAGACCGGAGTTTGTTTTACACCACCTTTCCTATCCGTGATCAGGCGGAGAAAGGCGAATGGAGTTTCAAGTTATCGCCTATCTATTTTGTAGCTATCTTAGACTTTGAATACGATGAAGAGGAAGAGAGAAGAAAGTTTAGAAGAGATGTAGCTCTGAAAGACCAGGATGGGGACTTGTTTTATGACAAACTGCATTTCAAGTTTTTGCAGATGCCTTTGTTTACTAAAAAGGAAGATGAACTGGAAACCCGGTTTGACAAATGGTGTTATTTTCTCAAAAACCTGATAGACTTTGATCACATCCCTGCTATTCTGAATGAGCCTATCTTTCAAAAGGCATTCAAAACAGCCGAACTGGCAAACCTGACTTCTGAACAAAGAGATAAGTACGATTACAGCCTGATTCAGTACTGGGATATGAAAAGTGTAATTGAAACAGCCGTAGAAGAAGCCGTGGAAGCAGCGGTAGGAACAGCAGTGGAGAAAAGGAATATTGAAATCGCTAAAAAAATGATCCTGGCTGGCTCGATCAATGATTTTATAGTTCAGATGACGGAATTGCCTATTGAAACGATAGAGAAGCTAAGAGCAGCATTGAAAAAGAAATAAACCATGAACTTTGACCTGACAGAACACCCGCACCGAAGATTCAATCCCCTGACCGGAGAATGGGTGCTGGTTTCGCCACACCGCATGAAACGTCCCTGGCAGGGGCAGGTAGAAAAGCCTGAAAAAGAAGAAAAGCCTGCCTACGACCCTGCTTGCTACCTCTGCCCTGGCAACAGCCGCGCCGGTGGTGCGCAAAACCCGGATTACAAGGATACTTTTGTTTTTACCAACGACTTTGCCGCCCTGCTGGAAGATAACCCTTCCGGTACTTTTGAGAAAGGCAGCCTGCTCAAAGCCAAAAGCGTTAAAGGCATTTGCCGCGTGATCTGCTTCTCGCCCCGCCATGACCTGACGCTTCCCGAACTGAGCCTGCCCGATATTGTCAAAGTGATAGAACTATGGCAACAGGAGTTTAAAACCCTGGGCGATCATCCTGAGATACAGTATGTGCAGATTTTTGAGAACAAAGGGCAGATGATGGGTTGCAGCAATCCGCATCCGCATGGGCAGATCTGGGCGCAGAGTACCGTGCCGGTAGAGCCTGCCAAAGAAGGCAAGCACCAGGGCGACTATTACCAACGCTACCAGTCCAGTCTGCTCCAAGATTATGTCGAACTGGAACTAAAAGAACAGGAAAGGGTAGTGTTTGAAAATGAGCATTTTGTAACGCTGGTGCCTTTCTGGGCAGTCTGGCCTTTTGAGACAATGATCATCAGCAAACGGCATTTTCAGCATATATTGCAAATGAAGGAGGCAGAAAAACAAGCCTATGCCGCTATGCTGAAAGAACTGACGACGATCTACGACAACCTTTTTGAGACGTCTTTCCCCTATTCGGCGGGCATCCACCAGGCGCCTACCGATGGGCTGGAACATACCGGGTGGCATTTTCACCATCATTTTTACCCGCCCCTGTTGCGATCGGCGACGGTCAAAAAGTTTATGGTAGGCTACGAAATGCTGGGCGACCCACAGCGCGACATCACCCCGGAAGCCAGCGCCGGGCGGTTGCGCGATTTGCCCAAAGCACATTACAAAAGATAAAAATCTGTAATTGTGGTTTTTTTTCTTGCAAATGTGTACCTTGGTTGGTATACAAAGAATTATTTTTTCACTAAACGACACAACAGCCATGAAAACGATTCTCACCTCGATTCTATTCGTCAGCATTGCCGGCCTGTTTGGCTATACCACCGATAAGACGCCTGCCACTGTTACCCCCCAACCTCAATTGGATGCCGCTCCTATGGTGGTCACGGTAGGCAACGTCGTAGCGATCCGCCCACTGACCCTCAACAAGGAGACAAAACCCGAAGAATTTGAACGCTTCGTCACCGAAGATTTTACTCCAACCTTTGAAGAGCAGGTACCCGGCGTACGCGCTTATATCCTAAAGGGCGAGCGCGGCGACCAGAAAGGTTCCTACTCTTTTGTACTCATCTTTGATTCGGTCAATACCCGGGATTATTACTATCCTTTTGAGCATGGCGGAGAAGCCAGCGTCCCGGCCAATGCCAAGGAACTCTGGATGCCTGCCCACAAAGCCATCTTTGAGCGGCTGATCAAGTATGTGACCAACTACGGAGAAGAGAAAAACTATACCGACTTTGTCGTGCTCGGCTCTACTAATATTTGAGCAGCTACATCTTAATAATTCTGATCTCTACCCGGCGGTTGAGACCACGCGCCTCCGGGGTATTTTGCGTAGACAGCGGTTGCGTACCACCAAAAGCCTTGGTCTTGATGCGCTTTTTGTCGATGCCCTGTTGGATCAGATAATCTTTGACGGCTTCTACCCTTTCTTCCGAGAGCGAGAGCAGCGAACGGCGGTCTCCCTGGTCGGTATGTCCTTCCAGGCGGATGTGCATACCGGGGTTTTCCTGCAGGATGCCCGCCAGCGTCTCCAGCACTTTGTAAGAAGCCTTGTCAATGGCAGCTTCGCCCCGGTCAAACAATATCTTATCTGGTAGCTGGATCAGCGCACCGGGCTTGTGGGCT
>JBBSNI010000257.1:0-8380 GCA_038232695.1 Cytophagales bacterium | reverse complement strand
TGTACTTTTTGCAGCGCGGTTTTAAAACTCTCCACAGCGTCCCGGTCAATGAGCGGCCCAACCAGGTTTTTTTCTTCCAACGGGTTGCCGATAGACAGGGTAGGATAGATTTTCAGCAGCCAGTTTTTTACTTCCTTATACCTCTTTTCATGAATGATCAGGCGGCGGGTAGACGTACAACGCTGTCCGCAGGTACCGACCGCCCCGAAAACAATAGCGCGGATGGCCATTTCCAGGTCGGCATGTTCGGTCACAATGATGGCGTTGTTGCCGCCCAGTTCCAGCAGCGACCTGCCCAGGCGGGCGCCGACAGCCTGCCCCACCTTTTTGCCCATACGGGTGGAGCCCGTAGCAGAAATGAACGGAATACGGCGGTCGTGCGACATCATCTCGCCTACCCTGGCATCGCCGATGATGAGGTTGAAAATGCCTTCGGGTAGCTCATTTTCCTGCAACACTTCGCCTACAATATGCTGGCAGGCAATCGCTGTGAGCGGCGTTTTTTCAGAAGGTTTCCACAGGCATACATTGCCGCAGACGGCGGCCAGCATGGCATTCCACGCCCATACGGCTACCGGAAAGTTGAAGGCTGAGATAATACCTACCACACCCAGCGGATGGTATTGGTCGTACATGCGGTGACCAGGACGCTCCGAGTGCATCGTAAAGCCGTATAACTGCCGCGACTGCCCAACGGCAAAGTCGCAGATGTCGATCATTTCCTGCACTTCGCCCAGCCCTTCCTGGTAGATCTTGCCCATCTCGTAAGAGACCAGCTTGCCCAGGGGGGCTTTATACTCTCGCAGCCGCTGCCCGATCTGCCGCACGATCTCGCCGCGTTTGGGTGCCGGCATTATCCGCCAGGTCTCGAAGGCTTGCTGCGCCTGTCTTACCACGCGGTCGTACATCGCATCGTCTGCCAGGCTTACCGCAGCGATCAGGTTGCCATCGACGGGCGAATGGATTTCCCTGACCAGCCCGCCCTGGTCGGTGCCGCCCCATTGCTGTCCGGTGCTGTAGGCGGGATTGTGTTCCCGGATGCCGAGCGTTTCTAAAACTTTTTGTATGTCTTTTGTGAGGGTCTGCGTTTCCATAAATTGGGTCGTTTGTTTTGAAAAGGCACAAAGTTACAACAAAGTATGGGTAGGAAAAAGTGATGAAAGGCAAAACCTGGGGTGTGCGCTTTACTCAGACAAAGAGACTTTCCATTGTACTTCGAGCAAGGAATCAAGTTCTTCGACAACAGTAGCATACTGAGGCTGCCCAGCCAGGTTGGTCTGGGCTATGTCCTCAGACTGGTTATGATCGTAGAGTTCCAAGGCTAAGGTTTCTCCGGTATTTTCCGGAGCATTTTCCAGGCTTTGCCATTTGGTAAAGCGGTAACGGTCGGTACGCATAGAGTAGCCCATGGCTTTTCCACCCCGGCGGGGGTATTGGCTCAGGGCTACCGTTTTCCAGGCTTGCTGCGGATCATCCAACAGCGGCATAAAGCTTTTTCCTTGCAGATGCCCAGGCAAAGCCAGCCCGGCCGCCTCGCAAAGGGAAGGATAAATGTCTACAAACTCTACCAGCGCCGGTGTGGTTTTACCGGCAGCCTGCATCGCCAGTGTACTGACGATAAGCGGGGCATGGGTGTCCAGTTCAAAGTTGGTATGCTTACACCAGTCGCCATATTCGCCCAGCTTCCAGCCGTGGTCGCCCCAAAGAATTACCAAAGTGTTCTTGCGCAAGTCCAGGCGGTCCAGTTCGTCCAGCAGGCGTCCTACCTGGGCGTCGGTATAGCTGACGCAAGCCCGGTAGCCGTGGATCAGTTGTCGCGCCATCGTATCGCTGACAGGACCTTGTTTGGGCACGGTGACGTAGTTGCGCAACTCGTCCCAGTTGCTCAGCGCGATTTCCGGCGTATTTTGCGGAGGCTTAGTCTGTTCGGGCAACTGTATGGCGGCAGGGTCGTACAGTTCCCAGTATTTTTGTGGTGCATTGAAAGGCAGGTGCGGTTTGTAAAAACCAACCGCCAGGAAGAAGGGTTGGTCTTTAAGCCTGTTGATCGCCACAATGGCGCTGTCGGCTATTTTGCCGTCGGGGTAGGCATTGTCGGGCACGTCTGCTTTTTCGTAAGGCAGTCCTCTGCCTTTGTGTATTTCTGCAAGGCGTAGATTGTCTTCGGTAATATATCCCCTGTTGCTTTCCATTTTGCTGCCCTGCCGCGTCCAGGAGAGGGTGTCTAATAGGTTGGCATGAAAAATTTTCCCCCACCATTCGGTATGATAGCCGTTTTGCTTGAAATATTGCGGCAGGGTCACCACGTCCGGCACGGTGTTCCGAAAGTGCGTTTCCAGGTCGTAAACATGGGTAGCGTCCGGGCGCAAGCCGGTGAGCAGGCTGGTGCGGGAAGGAGAGCAGACTGCTTGTTGGCAGTAGGCCCGCTCAAAAAGCAACCCTTCCCGCGCTAAGCGGTCTATATGAGGCGAAAGAATGTATTCCTTGCCGTAGCAGCCCAACTCGGGACGCAGGTCATCTATGGCGATGAACAGTACATTGAGCGGCTGTGCGTTTTCATCCGAAGTGTCTTGGGCAGACTGGCAGGCGGCTGCTAAAATTAGAGTACCAGCCAAGAGGATATAGAGTGGTTTCACGATATTGTTCTTATTAAACTGCCTGCAATAAACCTGAGTTTTAAATATGGAACAACCTGGCGCGCGTTCGATGTCATTATAGATTCTTTATCTCTTTCTCTACTTGTTTTACATAGTCTACAGAGACTTTTGCCAGCGAGGCAATCTTTTCCACACTGAAAGTTCCATCTTTAAGCATTTCTATAATCACTTCTTTTTTTCCTTTTTTTTCTCCTCTTTCTTCCCCTTTCTCTATACCTTGTTCTAAACCTTTCTCTAACCCTTCCTGGTAGAGATAGTCTTTGGTGATGTCATAAGTGAGTCCCATATCTTGTATTTGTTTATTAGTCTGTTTGGCTAAGTTACGCAAGCGAGCCAACACTGCCAACTGCCGGATGTACTTTCTTAACACAATCTCTTCTTCTCTTAGCCCTTTTAGTTTGCTGAGTATCTGTTTAATGACTTCCACTGGCTTTTGTCCCTTGAAGTCGCTCAGAATAGCCAGTATGATCTCTTCGGGTACTTGTGAATGTAATAGGTTTTCATAGGAATAGTCTCTCAGACTTTTCAGGCTAAATTCTGTGAAGACTTCTTCTGCTGGCAGTTGTGTCTGCATCTTAGAGGCTTTCTTTCCCAAGTAGATGACAAACTGTTTGACAGGAAGTTCATACTTTCTTCTCAGCAAACTATAATACTCCTGCATTCTATAAACCATGCCTGCCTCATCAGCAGACTGGAACTCTAAGTGCAGGATGAACCTTTCGCTTTGGTCTGTTTCTACGATGCGAATGAAGTCAGGTTCTTTTTCTATCGTGGTTTGTAGTTTGTCTTTGAGTTCTTCTGTTTTGATAATACGCATACCCAGATACTTCTCACTCAGGGGGAGAAACAGGGCAGCGATGTTTTCTTTGAGTATCTTGTCGTAGTCTTTGGCCAATGTCAGGTCAGTTTGATGAGACTAAGTTACTGATTTTTGATTTGTAAGCAGAAGTCGGGAAGTTTTATTAATTTGCCTCTCGAAATAATTTCGCTATCCGAAACGGACTTTTCAACCAGACCTGATTTTTATGCTCTCAGACCAAGACCTCAAACAAATCCAAGCCTACGGCATCGATAAAGCGACCGTAGAAAGGCAGATAGAAAACTTTCGCAATGGGTTTCCTTACCTCAACATTGTCAAAGCCGCTACGCTCAACGATGGTATCCTGCCTATAGACGACTCTCAGGCGGAGGCTTACATACAGACCTACGAACAAGAGGCTCCGCAGTATAAAGTCATGAAGTTTGTACCGGCTTCGGGCGCTGCCAGCCGCATGTTCAAAGACCTGTTCGCCTTCGTAGAGTCTTACCGGGGCACCGACGAAGACTATCAAAAGCTCGTCAGCGAGGAAAGCAACCGCCCGGTGTTTACGTTTTTCAAACGCATCCATGACTTTGCCTTTCATGACGAGCTGGAGCAGGCGTATGCTGCCCGCCATAAGGGCTTGCACGAAGCCATCCTGCAACGCGAGTATGTCAGCGTACTGAAAACCCTGCTGGAAGAAGACGGGCTACATTATGGCAGCCTGCCCAAAGGATTGCTGAAGTTTCACCGCTATGAAACGGGCGCACGCACCCCGGTAGAAGAACACCTGGTAGAAGGCGCACACTACGCCCGCAGCGCCGACGGCAAGGTGTATATTCATTTTACCGTCTCCCCGGAACACCGGGAGCGGTTCGAGTCGCTGATCAATGCCATCAGAAGTGAGTATGAGCAACGCTACCAGGTGTCGTACGACATCTCTTATTCCGTACAGAAGCCTTCTACCGACATGATCGCCGTAGATATGCAAAACGAACCCTTCCGCCAAGAAGACGGCGCCATCCTTTTCCGTCCGGGCGGTCATGGCGCACTGCTGGAAAACCTGCACGAACTGGACGCTGACCTGGTGTTTATCAAAAACATAGACAACGTGGTGCCCGACCGCCTGAAAGATACGACCTACCGCTACAAAAAGCTGCTGGGCGGCGTACTGCTAAACTTTCAGGCAAGGATATTCTCCTATCTGCGCTTCCTGGACGAAGCCTCAGAACTGAACCATGAGCAGATGGAAAACATCCGTCATTTTGTAGAAAACGAGCTTTGCGTCATCTCTCCGCAGGTCTTTGCTGCCCTGGCAGACGATGAAAAAGTAGCTTTCCTGATCGAGAAGCTGGATCGTCCGGTCCGGGTCTGCGGCATGGTGAAGAACCAAGGTGAGCCGGGCGGCGGCCCTTTCTGGGTCAGCAGCCAGGATGGCACTACTACGCTACAAATTGTAGAGAGCGCCCAGGTGGATATGGACAACCCGCAGCAGCGGGAACTCTTCGAGGCGGCAACCCATTTTAACCCCGTAGATATTGTCTGCTCCCTGAAAAACTACAAAGGCGAAAAGTTTGACCTGCCGCGCTATGTAGATCCCCAGGCGGGCTTTATCACCAAGAAATCCAAAGACGGCAGGACTCTGCAAGCCCAGGAACTGCCCGGACTATGGAACGGCAGCATGGCCGACTGGAACACTATCTTTGTCGAGGTGCCTATTATCACCTTTAACCCGGTCAAGACTGTGAATGATATATTGAGAGAACAACATCAGGAGGGATAAGGTGTTACAGTGCGAAAGTGTTACAGTGTTTGCTTAAATATCGTAACACTGTAACACCTTAACACTCTAACACATTAAAGAAATGAAAACCCAAACATACAATCCCAGCGGGCTGGAAGTGGCTTTTGCCCAGGCGTTTACCGAGCTAAAGCCCCAGCTACAAGAACTTCTTGGTTCCAACCAGATCACAGAAATAAAAACGGACCTGAAAGCCGATAACCCGCAACTCATCTTTGCGCTCAAAGACGCCGACGGTGATTTGCACGAGGTGGTAGTCAAAATCATCCAGCGCATTGATGCGACCGAATAAATCAAGCAGATGTACCTGACCCCAAAGGAGTTGGCTTACCTCTCGGACACTGATTTTCTGCTTACCAAAAGGCAGGTTCAGCAGAAGATCAACCACTTGCTGGTACAGACGGAAGCTACGCTAAAAGAGTATATCCAAAAGCAGTCGCCGACTTTTCCGGAAGGTGTGTTGTACAAAGCAGGAAAAATTTCGCAGGGAGAAAACTACCGGGAGTTGCCTTACCAGGTGCTGGATTATCCCAGGCTTTTTCATAAAGAAGACATCTTTGCCCTGCGGACGATGTGCTGGTGGGGGCATACCTTTAGCGTCACCCTGCACCTGCAAGGGCGTTCCTGGAAGCTATACCAACCTGTCTTGCTTGATCATCAGGCACAACTCTCCGGCAGAGATTTGTTTTTGTGTGTACATCCACATCCCTGGGAGTACCACCAGGAAGAAGATAACTACCAGGCAATAGACCAGCTTACAGCTACAGAGCTTAACAGGCTGCTTTCCGAAAAGCATTTTTTAAAGCTTACTGTCTTTCTGCCGCTCGGAGAAGGAGACCGCCTGCCTGATTTTACGTGGCGCTTCTTTTCATTTATACTTCATGAGTGTTTAGACACTTTAAGAAGTGGTTCTTTTTAACCACCGTAGCGGCGGCCGCAAAGCACACAAAACAATTTCAGGTTGTTTTGCCGTTAGTTTATCAGCACCTAACGTTGAGAAGAACCTATGAAGATAATAGTATACTTATTTTTTGCATTCCTGCCTTTTCTGACTTACGCCCAGGAGGTGATCCTACCTACCGACAGCCTTACGGGCCGGGGCAAAATGGAAGATGGAAAGCGCAGCGGGCGCTGGATATTTCTGGGCAAATCCGGACAATTATCGCAAAGGGGACAGTACGAAAATGGAGAAAAGACCGGTAAATGGCAGTTTTTTAATGAATATGGAGGCTTGCTAGGCGTAGGAAATTATGAAGACGGGAAGCAAACAGATGAATGGAAAATATACTATCCTAACGGACAACTCAAATCCATCTCTTATTTCAACAACGGATTGCAGGACAGTACCTACCGCGAATTCCATTACAACGGCAGAAAAAGTGTGGAAGGACAGTTCGAGGCCGGCATAGAAACCGGCATCTGGAAAAACTACTACGAGTCGGGCAGGATTTACTCGGCGGGTGCCTATCTCAATGGGCTCAAAGATGGCAACTGGAAATACTACAGCGAAAAGGGAACCCTGACCGCCGAAGGCAACTATCAACTGGATTTGGAAGACGGGCAGTGGTTCAGGTATTACGACACGGGGGAACTGTATTCCATTGGTAACTACACCATGGGCCAGGAAGATGGCAAATGGGGCTTGTTTTATATCAACGGGCAACTCATGCAGGATGAGTTCTGGAAGTTTGGCTTACTGGACAGCGTAGGCACCTACTATACCATTCGTGCCGACAGTGTACCCAAGGGCACTTTGCAGGCAGGTAACGGTAGCCGCCTGATGTACTTTCCGGAGGGCAAACTGCAACTGGAAAGCTACTACCAGTTTGGCAATCCTAACAGCACCTGGACATACTACTTTGAAAACGGACGCAAGTCAGCCGAAGGCCGCATGACGGCAGAAGGAGAAGACGGCACCTGGACATATTACTACGAAAACGGACGGGTAGAATCTTCAGGCGCCTTCGCGCAGGGCGAAAAAACCGGCACCTGGAAGTACTTCTCCCGCTCCGGCAGGCTGCTTGAAACCGTAGACCAAACCCCGAAAACTGCTTCGGAGATGGATGTGACGGGGGGGTGAAGGGTTAAAATTATATTTATTGATTTTTAATAATCTTTGGCTTTCATAAAACGCATCAACAGCATTTCCACACTATTTTTTGCTCTTTCTTCTATCTTTGATTCTTGAAAAATAGCATCAGCTTGATCCTGGTATTGCTCATCACCTGACAACAAGAAAGCCCTTCTCAGATAATCTATAGCTAGCAGGGGATTCTTCTCTAATGAATCCGCCATAATTTCGTAATAATTCAGGCGGTCTGTATCTAATCCCTGAAGATATTTGCTCAAAGAGTCAGCAAACTTTTCATCATAAGCAACATATTCTGTACGGACGAAGTCAGAGGGGATTTCTGTGTCCTGTTCTTTAATAATCAAGGTTTCTTTGCCCAGTGATTGTGCCATGCCTAGTTCATAAAAAATATTGCAAAGTGTCCGCATGGGCATATCTCTATGTAGGATAGCTACACATAAAGGAACTGCTACGATCATCTCCCATATCTTGAGCAAAAAATCTTTACCCGTAATTAAACTGTTAGCATCTATGACACTGTATTTGTTATTAGAGAGAACTTCCTTTACTTCACCACACATTTTGCTAATATCTTCGGAGATTTTTCCGCCCAGTTGGGTCATCAAAAAGCACGTACGTGGACGATAAGCTACCAGGGAAGTAGAGGGATCACCATTAATAGGGCTATAATTAAGCATTTACACGTTTCCGAGCTACAGGAACACGTTTGTAAGGCCCCTCGCTTTTTTTATGATCTAATATTCTACCCTGTGTCCGGTCAATTTTGACATACCGGCCGGTTTTTGGATTTTTGACCTGGACTATATCTTTTTTCTGTTTAGTCATGTTTCGAATATACATGTTTTCTACTATAAAAAACAAACGATGAAAAAAGAATCATGTTAAAACATTGTAACTACTCAGGTAGCGGGACTATGCATGATTTGGGTTAGATAGGCAAATACGTCCAGGTCTCTCTTTTTGAGCGTGTCAATGACAGAACGTAAGATACAGAAGGTGTTTTGTCCAGTTTTGAACTGCCCGGACACTTT
>JBBSNI010000256.1:0-8387 GCA_038232695.1 Cytophagales bacterium | reverse complement strand
TCGCGACGCATAAGACAAAGAACCGTCTCATAAAGACCAGACATAAGAAGAAATACTCCGGCCGTGGCGGCGCAATATTTTGCGCCGCCACCAGGTTTTTCACCCTAAAATTATAATCCATTGAGTAATGAATTAGTCATCAATTCAACTCAAGACGGACGTCGCATAGCCCTTTTAAAAGATAAAAGTCTCGTTGAGTTTCATCATGATGTTGATGCCAACAAGTTTACTGTAGGTGATATTTATTTAGGTACTGTCAAAAAGGTGGTGCAAGGACTCAATGCCGCATTCATCGACATCGGCTACGAGAAAGATGCCTTTCTGCACTATTTAGACCTGGGCCCCCAGATCAGAACCCTGAATAAGTTTACCAAACACGTACTGAGCAAAAAGCAAAGTTCGTCTTCGTTGAAAGACATATCGCCCGAACCTGACATAGATAAGTTAGGGAAGATCAACCAGGTGCTCAGCAGAAACCAGCAAATCCTGGTACAAGTAGTTAAAGAGCCCATATCTACGAAAGGACCGCGACTGTCCTGTGAGTTGTCCATTGCCGGAAGGTACCTCATCCTGGTGCCTTTCTCTGATGTTGTCAGTATCTCCAAGAAGATTGCCGACAAGGCCGAACGAAGGCGCCTGAGCCGCCTGATCGCCTCCATCAAGCCGGAAGGTTTTGGTGTGATCATCCGCACGGTTGCCGAAGGCAAAGAAGTAGCCCAATTAGACCGCGACCTAAAAAACCTGGTCCAAAACTGGGAAAAAGGCATAGAAAAGCTCAAAGACGCCAAGCCGCCGGATAAGGTCATCGGCGAAATGAGCCGCGCCTCCTCTCTGCTCCGGGACATGCTCAACGAATCTTTCGACAGCATCATCACCGACGATGAAGAAATCTACGGGGAGGTCAAGTCCTACATCCGGTCTATCGCACCCGATAAGGAGAAGATCGTAAAGCACTACAACGGCAAGGTCAAGATCTTTGAGAGCCTGGGCATCGAAAAGCAACTCAAGTCGCTGTTTGGCCAGTCGGTAAGTGTGCCGGGCGGTGGCTATTTAGTGATTGAACATACGGAAGCCCTGCACGTCATTGACGTCAACAGCGGCAACAAATCCAACTCTGAGTCGGATCAGGAGAATACCGCGCTTAAAGTAAACCAGCAGGCGGCTGCCGAAGTTGCCCGCCAGTTACGCCTGCGCGATATGGGCGGCATCATCGTCATTGACTTTATCGATATGCGCAATGCCGAGCACAAAAAATCGGTGTACGAAAAGATGAAGCAGGAGATGAAAGACGACCGCGCCAAGCACACGGTGCTGCCCCTGACCAAGTTTGGGCTCATGCAGATCACCCGCCAGCGCGTGCGCCCGGAGCTCAACATCGCTACGACCGAGATATGCCCGACCTGCGGCGGCACAGGCAAAGTAGCCCCCACCGTGCTGGTCTCCGACCAGATAGAGCGCAATATAGAGTACGTGCTGATGAAGCAGAACGAAAAGAACCTGACGGTATCCCTGCACCCCTATCTGTACGCTTACTTTACGGCGGGTGTGGTTTCCAAACGCACCAAATGGTGGCTCAAATACAAACGCTGGGTCAACCTGGAGACAGACTCCTCGCTGGGCCTGGTAGACTACCGCTTCCGCAACAAAGCGGGGGAGGTGATAGAGCTGGCCTGAAGCGGGAAGTCGGAAGACTGGAGAAAGAAACTTTTTTCTTCAGTCTTCCGACTTCTGTCTTTATACACTTTCCGGACAACATGCACCATGTTCGATCTGAGCTAACAATTGCACCTATCATGCTGAATACTCATAGACTGGCGTCTCAATCACCTTATTTGGCTTTTCCTGTCCTAAAATCATCTTTTGTAAATGCGCTACGGTCTCAGGCGAGAAAAACTGTTCACCCGTTTCTTCATTAACACGCGCTGGTACATTCTCGACGATATAAAACTTACCCTCATACGTCAAGATGTATGTTACGTTACGCTCAACTAATGGTTCCTTTTTTCTTTTCATTTTGGTCTTCTTGTTTTAAGTTAATCCATAAAGCAGCATCCGGTTCGTAGAGCGTTATGATTTTGATAAGCGGTCTTGATGGATAGCTACATTGTATGTGCAGCGGTCTATCTGTTTCTGTTCTCCCAAATATCAAACAACTAGGTCCGTACCTATCTTCCGGGTAATTTTCAATAATTTCTCCTTTAGCAATAGCTTCTTTTACTTCCTGTACGCTGATGCGACGACTAATACTTTGGTCAACAGCATGTTTTGAGAACTCAAACTGGGAAGCCTTAATCTTTATGATGATTTCATCGATCAACAACATATCTAAATATACATATTATTTATTGCTTCAGCTACCTATTCTCAATCAAAATACTCAAATTTATTCACCAGCAAAAAGCAGGAAAACATGACAAAAGATACAACAGCCTCACACATACCGGTACGCCCAGTAGATCAGCAGCGCTTGCAGCAAGAGCCTTGCCCATAGCATCCAGGGAGCCATTTGAGAAAACTTGTCTGCCTGCAACATGTAGATGTGTACCGGCAGAAAGGCGATCAGCATCAGGATGATACCCCAGGCTGCCAGGCTCCGCGTAGCCGGAAACAACAGGGCAACGCCCAAAACCACCTCAGCCACACCACTGACATACACCAGCGTTCCAGGATAAGGCAGGTACGGCGGCATGATCCTGACGTAAAACGCAGGGTTGATAAAATGATTGACACCGGCGGCTATATACACGACCGCCATGATATACAAACTGATCATACAGAGGGGCTGGCTTTAAAAGTAGCTGCAACATACAAAAGTCGCTGCCAGGTTCTTTGTTTTTTGTTGTAAAAATGTATCTTGAAGCGGGAAGTAGAAAACTGAAAATCAGAAGAAATACTATATAAACTTCCCACTTCAAACCGACAACAACATGAAACGACGAGACTTTATCCACACGGCTTCTGCGGCAGGCGCCAGCCTGGCTTTTTCTCCTTTTGCCATTCCTGCCCCCCGGCAAAACAATAAGTATACCACCGCCCTGATCGGTACGGGCTGGTGGGGCGGCAATATCCTGAAGTATGCGCTGGAAGCCGGCCAGTCCAAGCTGGTGGCGATGTGCGACGTAGACCAACGCCAACTCAGCCAATCGCTGGAAGCGGCTGGCAAACTGACCAGCGACCGGCCCAAAACTTATACGGACTTTCGGGAGCTATTGGCCAAAGAAAAGCCGGAGATCGTCATCGTGGCTACGCCCGACCACTGGCATCCGCTCATCACGGTAGCGGCGGCAGCCTCCGGGGCGCATGTGTATGTAGAAAAGCCCATCAGCCATACCATCAACGAAGGCAAAGCGATGGTCAAAGCGGCACGGGACTTCAACCGGGTCGTACAGGTAGGTACGCATCGCCGTGTGTCGCCGCATAATATCTCAGGCATGGAGTTTCTCAAGTCGGGCAAGGCAGGCAAGATTGGGATGGTGCGGGCCTTTGTCCACTATGGCGGCGGGCCGGGCGAGCCTGTGCCCGACTCGGAGCCGCTCCAGGGGCTGGACTGGGATATGTGGTGCGGACCGGCGCCCTTAGTTCCGTTCAATGAGAAGATACACCCCAAAGGCTTCCGGCAGTTCCTTAACTTTGCCAACGGACAGATCGGCGACTGGGGCATCCACTGGCTGGATCAAATCCTGTGGTGGACAGAAGAGAAAGCGCCTAAGTCGGTACATTCCTTCGCGGCGCGTCATATCAAAGAAGATAACACCACCGCCCCGGATACACAAGTGGTCAACTACGAGTTTGAAGACTTTACGGCGGTCTGGGAACACCGGCTGTATGCGGGCAATGAAGCCGAAAAGCACAACATCGGCTGCTACTTCTACGGCACAGAAGGCACCTTCCACATGGGCTGGCTGGACGGCTGGACCTTCTACCCTACCGACAAGAACAAGCAAATCGTCCACCAGGAGCCGCAACTCCATGAGCCCGACCAGCAAAATATCAAAGAGCTGTGGGCGGACTTTCTGGCGTCTATCAAGGCAGGAAAGAAACCCGTCTGCGATATAGAGACCGGCTATCACTCTACCAACATGAGCCTGCTGGCCATGTTGTCGCACAGGCTGGGCAGAAGCGTACAGTGGGATGCGGACAAAGGCGTGATCCCCAACGACCCGGAGGCTAACAAGCTGTTGTCGCGGGCGTATCGCGCGCCCTGGCAGTACCCGCTCGTCTGACCTCTTGTTTGAAGAGCGTGAGAATTTATTGCATATTCAGCTTTTTGAGGAAATCTTCCCGGTATACCTCGCCGATAGGGATTTCTGTCTGGTCTATGAAAACCCGGCGTTTCTGTACCTTGCTGATGCGCTCGAAGTCGATGATATAACTGCGGTGGATGCGGATAAACGATGCAGGCAGCATATCTTCCAGCGCTTTCATATTCATCAGGGCGATCACCGTTTTGCCCGTCGTGTGGATTTTTACATAGTCTTTGAGCCCCTCTATATACAGAATATCTTTGAAGCTGACTTTGACCGTATCGTAGCCGGATTTGACAAACATATACTCCTTTTCTGCCGGAGGCTCCTGGATTTTTGAGGGTGCGTTGATCTGTTGGTAGGCTTTGTTGGTGGCTTTCAGAAAACGCTCAAAGGTAAAAGGTTTGAGCAGATAATCTACCACATCCAGGTTGAAGCCTTCCAGCGCATAATCGGGGTACGCGGTCGTGAAGATCACCCTGGGCTGGTCGCTTCTCAGCCCTTTGAGGAATTGTACGCCGGAGACCTGGGGCATCTGAATGTCCAGAAACAAAAGCTGTATTTTATGCTGATGCAGCAGTTCCATCGCCTCCATCGCGCTCGAGCAGGCTTTCACCAAGTGCAGAAAAGGTACTTTCCCGATAAAATCCTCCAGCACATCCAGCGCCAGAGGCTCGTCGTCTATAGCCAGGCAGTTGATCATGGGGTCAGCTTTAAGCTCAGTGATACGCTAAATTTACCGGAAGACGGGTGGATTTGCAACACATGCCTGCCCGGATACAAAAGTTGCAGCCTTTTCTCTATATTTTTCAGGCCAATACCTGAGTGCTTGTCTTTCACATGCCCGTTTTGAGTCATGGTATTCTTCACCTCGAAAAGCAACTGGTCGCCGGATACTTTCAGGCAGATGTCTATCTGCGACTGTGCCAGGAATACGTCGCCATGTTTGAAAGCATTTTCTACGAAAGGCTCCAGCAGCATAGGCTCAATGGTTTTGGTCTCAATGTCGCCCACCGTTTCAAAGTTGATGGTTGTCTGCCGGTTGATGCGGAGTTTTTGCAGGTCTATGTAGTTGTGCAGGTGTTCTACTTCCTTGCTCAGGCTGATCTGCCCGGCGGTAGAGTCGTAGAGCATGTAGCGCATCATTTCCGACAACTTCACGATGGCTTTGGGCGCATCTTCCGACTTTTTGATCGCCAGCGAATAGATGCTGTTCAGGTTATTGAACAGGGAGTGCGGATTGATCTGCGATTTGAGCATCGCCAGTTCGGACGTGATCTTTTCCTTTTCCATCTCGTTCTTCAGCCTTTCGTTGCGAAACCACTCCTGTGTCATCTTCAGCCCGCCGCTCACGGTCAGTATGAGCAGGCTGTTCATAAAAGCCTGCTGGGTGACAATACCGGGAAACCATCGATGGCTATAATAGAACTCAGCGTTGAGCAGCAGTTGGATACCATGATAGGTATAAATGATGAGCATCACCGAAGCTACCACGGTCAGAATATACCACACCACTTTTTTTCGCGCCAGCAGAAAAGGGATCAGCAAAGAGACATTGGTATAAAACAAAGCGATCAGTGGCGGAATGTACAGGGCGATGCGGACGGCTTCGGCAGGGTCTTCCAGCGGAAAGCCAAAGATGAAGATCAAAGTAAGGGCAAACAGCAGCCAGCCCATGATATGCAGCGCAATTTCCTTCTTCTTTTTCCTTCGTAGTTTGAGTAGTGTAGGCATATAAAGGTTGATCTCTCTTTAACGCAAAGGTAGGGCATATTTTGACAGAGAAACAAAGCGATCGATAAGAAGCCATCCTCTATCGGTAAAACAGCCTAAAAATTAGACGAACCGGGTGTTTGAAAAAACATGGCAATACGCAGTACAGGATGTTTGACCGGTAAGCGGCCTTGACTAAAAGATTACCTTTCTATGACGACTATTAGTTAGCGGTATTTAGTTGCTTACCCAGCCGTATGACCTCATCGAGCAAACGTGCCAGCAGCGCTTCGGTAGTAAACGGGTTCATCAGCGTGGTGCGCAGATACAGACGCTCCCGGATTTGGGTCTGTACCATATAAAACTGCCCGTCTTCTACGATCTCCTGCCGGATGGCGGCGTTGAGCTTATTCAGGGACGGCTCATCCACCCCTTCGGGCGCGTAGCGGAAACAGACGATATTAGCTTCCGGTGCCAGGGCTAACTGCAACGCAGGCCGCTGTTGGATCTGCCGGGCAAACGTTTTTGCTAAGTCGTACAGATAGGTCACGTTTTGCTCAAAAATCTTCATGCCGTAGGTGCGCATGATGGCGTATACCTGTATGCTCATCATCCGCTTGGTGCATTCAAAAGCCCGTTTGCCTGAGTTGAACCACTCACCTTCCTGCTCATTGAGCAGATACGCCGCCTGCTGGGCAAAGGTCTGGTAAGAATACTTTTCGTCTCTGAACAGCAAGCCGGTGGTGATAGCAGGCGTAAGCATCATCTTATGAAAGTCGATGGTGATAGAATCTGCCCGTTCCATACCGCTGACTACTTTACGATAAGCCGGCGAAAACACCACCGGCGCCCCATGTGCCCCATCTACATGGAACCAAAGGTCGTGCTGCGCACAGAAGTCAGCGATTCTATCCAGCGGATCATACGAGCCGGTAGACGTAGAGCAGGCGGAGCCTACCACCGCGATCACCCGCCTGCCTGCTGCCTTTGCCTGCCGGTAGTATTCTTCCAGCAGACCGGTGCGCATCTTGAAGCGGTCATCTACCGGGATTTTGATCACGCCGCCCTCGCCCCAGCCCATCACCTTCACAGCGCGGTCGATGCAGTAGTGCGCCTCTTCGGATACCATCAGCGCCAGCGGCTGCTGTGTGCCCTGCTGCCAGACATCGTGACCGGCTTTGGCCTGCCGGGCCGCCAGCAGTGCCGTCAGGTTCGACAAGGTGCCGCCGGAGGTCATAAACCCGCCCGCCTGTGCACCGTAGCCGATGGCTTTGGCCAGTTGCTGCACCACCAGCCGCTCGATAGCAGACGATACCGGACCCATTTCATACACGGCCATACCGTTGTTCAGGAAAGCGCTGAGCAAAGCTCCCAGGGCAGCTACCGGCACCGGCGGACACACCTGGTGACCCACATAGCCGGGGTGGTGGATGTGTATGGATTGCATGAGCACCTTGTCGAAAAAAGTATTGATCTGCTCGTCGGGGGCGTTTTCATAATCCGCCTGCCAGGAAAACAGGCGATCGTCCGGCGACTGCCAGGGCAGCACGGCCAGCTTCGGAGTATTTTGCATATTCTCGAGGTAGTCTGCCAGCCGGTCTATGAGTTGATGTCCTTGCTGGCGGAAGTTTTGGGGGTCGTAAGCCTGGTGCAGTAGGTCGTCTTTCATCGGTTTTTTGCCGGAAAGATAACGAGGGTTTTGGTTTATGCAATGAGCCGCGTTCAGTGTCGGCAAGTTATAGCCGGTTTGAAAAGTGATTGAACACCTGTTTGACTTTCCTTTTTACCAATTGCTATATCTATACATGACACTGCAAATATACACTATGTATCCTCTAATAAAAACTTCATAATATCAATTTGTATTTTCCCATGTTTTTGTGATGAAGGATAAAATAAGCTTGTTTTCACAGTTAAAATGCATTAAAATACAGAATATTCTGATGCTGTTTTTTAAAGGCATACACTCTGCCAGATGGCGGAGTACTATTCATCATTGGCACAAAAGTATCACCCCGCAAGAAAGCAACACATCCTGCACAGGATTAGATACAAGCCCGTAGAAGCAACACCGAAAGCCTCCGGTTGTCACTTCCTTAAAAAAATCATCTACAACAACCAACTTTTATGAGAAAGCTCTACGACAGTAGTTGACCGCCCGCCTATTTTGCGCTGCTTTTATCAAGCACATCATTTCAAATCTTTTTATATCTAAAACTCATACTTATGTTAACACTATTACGAACCTGTAGCAGGGGTTGGCCGTGCGTTGCCCTCCTGCTGTTTTGCATGTTACCCGCCGGTAGAGTGTCTGCCTCAGCAGTAAATGATCCGGCAGATAAACGCACCCTTACCACAGAAGAGAATGGCATTGCCCTCACCGTAAGGGGCACTATCACCGATCAGGCAACCAAGGAAGGACTACCCGGC
>JBBSNI010000255.1:0-8418 GCA_038232695.1 Cytophagales bacterium | reverse complement strand
TTGAACGTTTTTACAGTAAAGCCAAGCAGTACCGACGCCTTGCCACTCGCTATGAAAAAACAGCACGCAACTACTTGGCCTTTTGGCAAGTAGCCTGCTGCGTCATATTAACTCTATAACTGAATGTCAACACGCCCTAGCCACATGCGCCTCATCAAATCCCTGCCGGAGCGGATGATATTGATCCGCCCAGCCCAGGTGCCACTTACCAAAGTAGCCGGTTGCATACCCCGCCGATTTCAGCGATTCTGCAATAGTCGTAATATCCAAAGGGAGGTATTGAGTACGGTTGCTGGGCACTATGACCTTTTCGTAAGGACGCCAATGACCGGTGATAAAATCTGTGATGCCGACCCTGGCAGGGTACTGACCGGAGATAATACTGGCGCGGGTAGGCGAACAGACCGGCGCGGCGGCATAAGCATTGCTGAACTGCATCCCTGCTGCGGCAAGCCGGGATATGTGCGGGGCTTCGTTGAATGTATTTCCGTAAGAGGGCAAATCCGCCCAGCCCAGATCGTCTGCCAGGATAAAGACAATGTTTGGTTTTTGCTGAGGCTGCGCATAAAGCTGTACAAATAGCAGCACTGCCATACAACTTATGACAAAGCTTTTAGATCGTTGTTTCATCGTTTCAATTTATTAAAATCTCGAAGAAATTCATGGCTGATAGGCTAATCCTGTCTTGGCTTATTTTCAGCCGCTTTCCGGTAAGTACGCACGACGGCAACATAGATACCGGCGATGATCAGCAGGAGCAGCAGCAAGCCTGGCGTACTGCCTGCCGGTGGCTCCTGAAAGATCTTCCACTGCCCCAGGTCGCTGACGACAATACCAATGGCAATGGCGATGCCCATCAGCGCTTCGCCGGTGATCAGCCCGGAGGCCAGCAAAAGCCCCGTCTTCTCTGCTGTGTCTTGGGCGGACTTAGGGGCAGGATGCTTTTTAAAATATCGTGTGGTGAGCCACGCCAGCAGCCCGCCTACAAAGATAGAAGTATCCAGTTCTAAAGGAAGGTAAAGCCCTACGGCAACCGCCAGTACAGGCATCCGGAAACTGGAGGCTCTTTTCTGCAAATAAAGGTCTATGCTGATAATCACTACAGCTATGACAGCGCCCAGGCTGACCATGTTCCAGGGAAGTCCGCCGCCGAAGATACCCGCTGCTACGCTTTGCATCAGGGTCGCCTGTGGGGCAGACAGCGCGTCCGGGTGTTCTGCCGTAGGCGCGCCGATGCCATAGCCCTCCAACAGGTAGTTGAGCACAGGCGCAATAGCGACAGCACCGGCTACCACACCCACCACCTGCATGATCTGTTGTTTGTATGGGGTAGCGCCCAGGATATGCCCTGCTTTCAGGTCTTGCATATTGTCACCAGCAATGGCAGCAGCACAGCAGACCACCGCCCCGATCAAAATGGCGGCAGCCGCTCCCCTACCCGGGTCGTCCGTGCCCATCAAAAAGGCCAGCAGCAGCGCTGCCGCCAGGATAGTAGCAATGGTGACCCCGGAGATTGGGTTGTTGGAACTTCCGACCAGCCCTGCCATATAACCGGCTACCGCCGAAAACAAGAACCCGGCAATGACCATGATGACAGTCATCAGGGCGGTGATAGAAACCTGCTCAATTTCGCGCAGGTAGATCATAAAAATAGGGACGATCATGATGCCTACCCCAATCAATACCCACGACATGGGTGTGTCCAGGTCGGTGCGCGCCCTTTTTTTTAGCTCGCTGCTGCCTGTTCTGAAAGCCTGCATACCGGAGGTAAAGGCTATACTAAGCGAGCTTCTCAGGCTGACCAAAGCCCACAGCCCGCCCACTATCATAGCGCCCACGCCCAGGTAGCGGATTTGGCTGCTCCAGATCATACCACCGATCTGGACTGCATCTGCTGCGCCTTCCGGAGCGCCATACAGCCCTACGTATATCGGAATGGCCAGGTACCAACTGATGAAGCCTCCCAGAAAAACCAGGAAGGAGATGTTCAGCCCGACGATGTAGCCCACGGCCACGAGGGCGGGCGACAGGTTGAGACCGAAATAGAAGTACAGGCTCTGGCGGAAGAAGGCTGCCTTCTCAAACAGGCCATTCCAAAGGTTTAGCACTGAGTCGCTGATTTTAAAAAGCCCTCCGACCAGCGCGCCCCAAACCAGAAACTTAACAGCTTTACCACCTGTCTCCCCGGTTTTGAGCACCTCCGCAGTGGCGACGCCTTCCGGAAATTTCAGCTTTTCCTTCACGATCAGCACGTTGCGTAGCGGAATGGTAAAAAGAATACCCAGGATACCGCCGGTCATGGCGATCAGCGTAGTTTCCCAATAGCGAAAGTTTTCCCAGTACCCTAACAGGATCAGGGCAGGAATGGTAAAAATGACCCCGGCTGCCAGCGACTCACCGGCAGAAGCGGCGGTCTGCACCAGGTTGTTTTCCAGGATGTTAGAATTTCTGAAAGCTTTCAGCACCGCCATAGAGATCACGGCGGCAGGAATAGAAGCCGAGACGGTCAGTCCGGCAAACAGTCCGAAATACGCATTGGCAGCCGCTAAAATGATGGAGAGTAAAGCCCCTAAAATAACCGCTTTGAGGGTAATCTCCGGCAAACGTGTTTCCGGCGGGATATAAGGTTTTTCTTCTTCAATGGTTTCTGGAAAGGCAGGTTTGTCTTGCATAGGTGGTGGTTAGGGTTGGAAGACGGAAGACCGAAGCATTAAACTTCTGTCTTCTGTCTTCTCAGCAAACATACTAAGCGTTTGCCAAAAACCCACACCTTACGACTGTACTTTCTCTCTTTCCCGCATTCTTCTTTGTCTTTCCCGCATACGCTCCGTCAGGTTGGGCTTGCGGTACTCCAGGGTGTGTTCATCGGGCGGGTTGCCCAGCAGGAAGCCATAAGGTTTGAGAGATTCCGAAGAATCAAAAATTACTTTAGTGATCGCCAGGATGGGTATGGACAAGATCATGCCCAAGGGTCCCCAGATCATTCCGCCGAAAAATAAAGCCAGAATGGCAGCAAAAGGATTAATACTAACCCTTCCGCCAACAATGTTAGGTGTGATAAAATTGCCCTCCAGAAACTGTACAAACCAGAAGATCAGCGCCACTCCTACCGGGTACCACAGCGAATCTTTGGTGACCAGCGCAAAGACAATCGGCAGCAGCGAGCCAATGAAGATGCCAATGTAGGGAATAATGGTCAGCAACGCTGCCAGCACACCGAAGAAAATGGCATGTTCGATACCCAGCAGCATCAGCCCTGTGGTGTTGAGTACGGCAATGATCAGGATCACAGTGAACAGTCCTAAAATATAGCTACGTACCACCATTTCTATTTTATGAATAACAGAACTTACGTGTGACTGATCTTCCCGCAGGGTAAGCTGGTAGATGAAAGAGACAAAAAACCTTCGGTAATACAGGATGAAGAACAGGGCAAGCAGAAACAGAAAAAAAGCGGTAAAAAACCCGGCCGTAGCCGAAAGCGTCTTGGTGAAAAATGAGGTGCTGTTCTTGAGAAAAGTATTCAGGGAGTTCTTCAGATATTGCGTTTGCTCTTGCGGCCCTACGCCAAACTGGTCTTCCATCCACCCATGCCCACGATCAATCAATTCATTGAAACGCGCCCCAATCTGGTCCAGGTCGGAAGTGATATTCCTTACCTGGGAAGAAAAGAAATAGAACAGCCCTGCCAGGACAATGAACACCACGATGATAGACAGGACGGAACTAACCCCCCTAGAAATTTTGATCTTTTCCATGCGGGCACTCAGCGGTCGCAGCAGCAGGGCAATGATCAGGGCGGTGACGACAGGTCCCAGGATGGATTTGGCAACGATCAATACATAGCAGGTCAGGATGATGCTGCTCAGTATGATAAAATATTTGGCATACAACGGAATGCGGGCGTTCATAGTAGATCAGATGATGAAAACATTATTGATAACTCTAAAAGCGATCATAGAGTTTTTTCGAGTAAAATCCCCCATTGCGTTTCCAACTTTTCCCTGCACCTGGGGGTTCAATATGAACCACATAGGCACATAGGATCACACAGTTTGTTCTATTGTGTGTCTATGTGGTAAAAAAGCGCACCTATCGTAATACCCCCCAATTCTGTTATATACTCAAGAAAAATTAGGTTGTCATGTCTTCCTGCTTCCAACCTAATCCTGCAACACTTTCTTCTTGACCGGCTTCGGAGATTTTTCGGGAAAAGTAGCTACCCGGCGTTTTTTCGGTGGGGTGCCCAACAAAAAGCCAAAAGGTTTGAGTGAATCCACTTCATCAAAGATCACCTTAGTAACGGCAGCAACTGGAATGGACAGTATCATACCGATGGGTCCCCAGATCAAGCCGCCTGCAAACAAAGCCAGCAAAACTGCAAAGGGATTCAGGCTTACCTTATCACCTACAATATTGGGCGTAATAAAATTGCCCTCCATAAACTGTACAAAAGAAAACAAGGCGGCGACGGCTACAGGATACCACAGATCGTCTTTCATCAGAAAAGCATAACCGATAGGAAGCAGAGAGCCGATGATGACGCCCAGGTACGGAATGATGGTCAGGCAGGCAGCCAGTACGCCGAAAAATATAGCATACTCAATGCCGATCAGGTACAAACCCAGGGTGTTGAACACCGCCATGATGCCAACGACCGTGATGATCCCTAAAATATAACTCTTGATGACATCCTCAATCCGGTAAAGCAGTTTGCGCAGGTGCGATCTGGTGTCTTCCGTTATTTTGTATAAAAACTCTACAAAGAACTTCCGGTAATAGAGCAGAAAGAACATAGAAAAGAACAGCAGAATACTGGCAGCAATGATGTCGGCCGTCATGCCTACCGTGGTGCTTAGCATAGCAGAACTTCCTTCCAGCAGATTGCTCATAGCATCTTTGAGATAAACGCTCTGGGCCTCCTGCTCTATATCGAAATTTTCTTCCAGCCAGAAAGAAGCTTTATCCACAGCAAAGTCAAACTTGGTACCGGCTTCGGGCATCTCACTGGCAATCTGTTTTACCTGGTAAGAGAAAAACATGAAAACAACAGAAAGAAAGGCGAAAACCACTAGCATAGAAAGCAGTGCGCTAAAGGCGCGGGGTATCCTCAGGCTTTCCAGGCGGCTACAGAGCGGATGAAGCAGCAGCGAGAGGACAACAGCCATCACCAAAGGAGAAAAAAAAGGACGTCCAAGGATCAGCACAAAGATGATCATGATCGTGCAGAACAGCAGCACGGTAAACTTAAGATAAAGGGGCAAGCGTACCATAAAGGTCAAAAAATAGTTTGTTTGTATAGCACTAAAAGTAGCAATTTTTAAAGTAATAACTTGAACATGGGTTACTAAGTTTTTATCCTCTGACCCGGGGGCACGATCATTGATCATGGAGTGTTTGTCTATCAACAGACAATTCCCGGTTTTAGCCCGTTATTTTTACAGCATTCGCCATTGCAGCGAATTAAATCTAAAATAAAGTCGTTGAATAGTTGTTAAAAATCTACATAGAATATCCTTTTCGTATATAATTAAAACGATTCATATGAAGCTTATCAAAAATATATACCTCTTCCTGCTGCTGACAGCCCTGCTGTTTGCCTGCCAGGATGATGAGATGGCCGAAGCGCCGGTCATGCCCGATGAACAAGCCATTGAACTGGGTCTCAAACATTTTGTGCAGGATACCATGAACGCCTGGTATCTGTGGAATGAAGACCTGCCCTCGGTCAACGTGGATGATTTTGCCTCGGCCGACGAACTGCTCGATGCGCTCAGGAATCCGCTGGACAAGTGGTCTTACATAGAAAAAGCTGATGATTATGATGCCTATTTCAACAAGGGACAGTACGAAGGCTACGGCTTTCGCATGGCCGTGGATGCTGAAAATCAATTGCGGGTGGCTTTTGCCTACAAAGATTCTCCCTTCTTCCGCGAAGGCATAGACCGCTCCTGGACGATCAGCAAGATCAATGGCAAAAGCGTACAGAGCCTGATCGCTGATACTACCCTGAATAAAGCCTTTGACAACGCTACCAACACTTTTGAGTTGGTAGATACGGCTGGCCATGCAATCACCAAGAGCATCAGCAAATCAACGGTGGGTATTAATTCCGTCCTTTACCGCAATGTATACCAGGCAGGAGATAGCAAGGTAGGCTACCTGGTATTTAATAACTTCCTGCAAACTTCTTTTCCCGAACTGCGGGAGGCTTTCCGCGACTTCCAGCAGCAGGGCATCCGCGACCTGGTGCTTGATCTGCGCTACAACGGGGGCGGCAGGGTCAATGTAGCGTCCTATATTGCTTCTAACATTGTGGGCAACCGCGGCAACGGGCGCAATTTTGTAGAGTTCGTTTACAATAAGGACAAAAGTACGCAGAATGAGTATGCTAAGTTTCCCACGCCCGACTATCCGCTCAACCTTGACCGCTTGTTTGTCATTACTTCCGACAACACAGCCTCTTCCAGCGAGTTGGTCATCAACGGGCTAAAACCTTTTATGGATGTGATTCTGATTGGTGACGATACCTATGGCAAACCCGTAGGCAGCTTTCCCTTTCAGTACGAAGGCTATTCTTTCAGCCCGATCAGCTTCAAGACTGCCAACGACAACGGCGAAGGCGAGTACTTTGATGGACTGCCAGCTAATGCCTACATAGAAGATGATCTGAACCATGCTTTTGGCAACCCACAGGAGTCCAGGCTGAAGGAAGCTTTGTATTATATCAAAAACGGTGCTTTCTCCGGTCAGATCGCCCGTACACGCCCGTCCACGCAGAAGTCAGCCATCCGGCTCGAAGGCTTTAGGCAGGAGATCGGAGCTTTTTAAGGCTACTTGGCCTACTAACCCCCTCATCATTGAGTGTTGATTATTGAGTGTTGAGTGTTGAATATTTTAAATACTCAATATTCAACAATCAACACTCAATAATCAATGTATCAATATCTTTCCCCTATATACTTGGTCGTGCCCGGCAATCTGCATCTGGTAAAAATACAGTCCGGGGGGCAAGCCTGCTCCTTGCCGGGCGTTCCACGATAGCGTATGAAAGCCAGCCGCCAGTGTTTTTTCTACAGGCACTGCCACCAGGCTGCCCGTCTGGTCAAACATGGTTAACCTCACCTGGTATGATGCTTCTCCGCCGGGAAGCAGGACAGGCAGCGATATTTCGCCAGCCGATGGATTCGGGTAAGCACTGCCTACCACGAATTGGTCAGGCAACATCTGCTGTGCAAGGCTTTCTGTCGTACCGAAAAATACCTTGAAACGGTAAGCGCCTTCCTGCACCGTAAACCGGTATTCTTGTTGACGGCGCATATCAATGACCTGGTAGTTTTGTATATCCAGCAGCATAAGTTGCCGGTCATTGTTGCCGAAGTAGCTGTTGTCCCAGCGTAGGGTTACTTCCTCCGCAGGCAGGTTGGAGGCTACCTCAAAATCCCAGGTGTGCTCCTTAGCCGTAGGCACAATGTCTTTGGTCAGTGGCTGGTCTGGCAGCGTAGGATTTTCAAAAGTACCTTCCAGGTATGACAGAAAACGGGGCACCGGACGGGCATCAAAACGGTCTTTGCCAGGCTGCGCTTCCTCATGCATTCCGAAACCGCTTAGATAATATCCTAAAGATGCGCTGGCAACGTCCAGGTTGACAAACCAGGAAGGGGCTGTCAGCCCCTGGCGGTAGCTCCGAATGCTTTGGGCTACCGGCGTCTGGCGGGCGTTGGTTTTTTTGGCACTCACCGGAATGACAATCTCCCTATCGCGGTCTGCTTCCAGGAATCCGCCTTCATAAGCCCGCAGTGCGGTGGTATCCTGGTAGCTGCCGTTATGATAAACAATAATGTCCTGATCCAGCCCGGGGTTGGCGCTTTTGACAGTTTCCCAGTCAATATCGAAAGGGTAAGGGTTGCCGATCAGATTGCTGCCCTGCTTAACAGTCATCACATAATCAGGCTTGACCACTTCTCCTTTTACATTGAACATAAATCCCGCCCTTTGAATGAACATATAGCCTTCGCCAGGCTCAAAATCAAAACTGATAGGTCCTGTACCCTCTGATTTGTATTCCTGGAAGCCTTCTTCGTTGTTACTATAGCGGAACAACCGCCACTGTTTGATGTCGTAGGCCCTTTCCTGTTCCCATAGGCTCTTGACCGTCTGGCTGGCAAAGGGAAGGGCGATGATCTGGTAATCCACCACCTCCGGCTGGGCTTTCGGCGGATCGTACAGCGTCAGCGGCTGCGATGGATAGCTGCGATAGATGGTATCGGTAGTCGCTACGGATAGCCCTGCTTCGTTGATTACTACTACTTTATATTGAACGCCCAGTTCGTCAAAGGCTGCGGCGGGCAGGGTCAAGGTATAACGGTTGTTGGCGGTGACCGCAAGCGGTTCGCCTTCGCCCAACGTACCCGTTAG
>JBBSNI010000254.1:0-8427 GCA_038232695.1 Cytophagales bacterium | reverse complement strand
GACGAAGACAAAAACATCTACGTCTGCCAGTGGAATGCCAATAAGACCTACCCGGTGAAGCTGGAAAGGGTGTAATCTTCACACTTATTTTGAAGCTTGCAGGCGCGGCAGGATTTGCTCAGACGGCAGCCAAAAAAATATTGAAAGTACCTTGCAGCACTTCCTGGTCTTCTGCCAGTGCGATAATACGACCGGCTTCTGCCCGGCTGGCCCAGGGATCGGCGGCAATGTATTCGTCGCCCTCAAAGTAAAGCTGTGTGATGAGTGGCTCGTGTTACCCGGCGACTACGCGGTAATGAACATGGCGGGGGCGGAACCGCCCGCCATTGTCGTAAGGGGCAGGCAATATGCTCATAAACTGATAAAAACCATTATCGTCCGTCTCGATACGTCCTCTGAATTTATAGTCGGAAGAGGTGTTGTCGTAGATACCCTCGTCGTCGGCGTGCCAGACATCCACGATGGCGTTAGCCAACGGCAGGCTGCAATCCTGGCCGCCCAGCACCTGCCCCCGGATCAGAATGGGCGTACCGGCTTCGTTCAGAATGTTCAGTGCCGTTCTAAAAGGGGCTTCCGCCCGGTAGAAAGGCCCTAAAATATCCTCGCCGGTCGTGCATGTCACAGCCGCCGCGCTGCTTTCCTGCTTGCACTGCATCAGGGAAGCAAACGGGATACCCGCCAGGGCGATGGTGGTGGTTTTTAAAAATTCTTTGCGTGTGATCATAGTACATCTAAACTTTATGGGATTTCGCTGAGCAGAAGCTTAACCCTAAAGGTGCCATCTTCTAGTGCTATATTACCATTGTTACATATTGGATTGTATCTCGTAGCAAACATTCCTTCTACATCTATAGCTTCCTTACCATTATTATCTATATGGTAACTTGCTTTAGTAATTTTAAAACTGTTATTAAAAGTAGTATCTAATAGTGCCGAACAAAAAGTCATAGTATCTTCATGAAAATAGGTGGTAACAGATAGACTCTCATCTTCAAACAGATTACCTGAAGGAATATAACTTTCAAAGTTTGAAGGATTTTTGAATTTATATATTTCCGAATTAACCTTAAACTCTTCCCTGGGAATTTCCACAGATAAATAAAAGGATAATTGCTGAGCTACTTCTTTCTTTAAAGGACTCATAAATGATCCCGAAACTCTAAATCCTACCGTAACAGAATCGCTGTCTTTGCTGCCATACTTGTTAAGTACTTGTGGAGGTTCTTGTATAGCGATAATTTCACTGATATTGCCATTTTTTTTGTTTAAAAATGAAAATACCAATAAGTCCGCATACCCAATCTGTCGGGTCTTATGACGCTTCCCTGGCTGATCTTCGTACTGTAGTATCCACCCAACAGTAAAGCCAAGCGGGGCGACAGCTTGCGTTCTACACCAAGTTCCGCATCCAACACATGCCAGCGTGTTAGGTTTTGAGCACTTTGTATCTCCCGCAGGTACAGCTTTTCGGTGGTAGCGTCTATGAATTTATAAGTCAGGTGCTGATTGAAGGTTGTCTCAGCAAGGTAAGATAGAGAAAGGTAAGGGTTAAACTTTCTACGCTGGCTAAAAGTGTATCGTATGCCTAACCCATACTGCAAAAGCTGCTGCTGGTTGTTGATACGCACCAGTTCATCGTTTTGATATACCGAGCCGACATTGACATCCGTAATGCCCAGTTTTTCGTCAGGTGCATACAAAGTATAATACAGCCGAAGATAGTTACCATGCACGGCCAGGCTCAGCTTGTCTGACACTGAAATTTCTGCATGAAGTCCGCCGCCTATACCCACATGGCTGGATACACCCGGATGTGAAACAAAGGGCAGATGCGCCGATGCTCCTATGCTGAAACGATGCAGGTCAAAAAGGTTTTCTTTTTCTTCTTTGCCAGATGGTATCACGTCTTCCTTTCGTGGTGAGGCTTCCTGTTCGTTTGCCAGAGAATCTAAGGTAACCTCAGCGACATCATAGCTGATACTATCCTCATTGTTCACCTGCCGACTCAACCTTGTTTTTTCAGCACTTTGATCATAGAGCAGCGAATCAGAGGAAGCAGCCTGGTGGTTATCTTTATGCTGCTGATCTTTATGATCAACTTGCCGGTATTCTTGCAAGGCTTTTGTTTGCTCATTACGAGCTTGTTTTTTATCAGAAAGCATATTTTCGTAAATAGTTGTGCGGTAAGCCGTGTCATACCGATATACAACTACCTGCTTATAGATCGTGTCGTAGGAAATTTGCTGATGAACAGTTTCCTGCTTTTTTAGGGTATCTATTATTGCTTTCAGTTCACTGTACTTTTGTTGTGTATTGTGCCATTGATAGCCCATCCAGCCGTTGAGTCCCAGCAGCGTGAGCAAGAGCAGGGCAGTTGCTACCGGTAAAAAAGAAAACCTCGACCGGCCACGCAGCCGGCTATTTACCTTGTCCCAGTTGCTTTCATCGAACGGAAAGTCGTTGATATTTTTCAGCTTATCAGCCAGCCGTTTGTCAAATGCCTGATCATCCATAGTTACTTTTATTTTCTTGGTGGAGCTGATGAATTTTTGCTTTCAAATGCATTCTGGCTTTGGCCAGGTTTGATTTGGAGGTGCCTTCGGAAATGCCTAACTGCGCGGCTATCTCATGGTGTTTGTATCCTTCTACCGCATACAGGTTGAACACCATGCGGTAGGCAGGCGGAAGTTGCCGCACCAGGCTGAGGATTTCTTCTGCCGAAAGCTGATCTATCACAGCAACGTCATGACTGACCAGCAACGGCTCCACAGCTACGGTCTGCGGTTGGTGCTGGTACTTTCTGAAATGGTCGATGGCCGTGTATGTACCAGAATCTTGTTGAGCCAGGCTTTGAAAGACAGGGAAAGATCGTAATGAGTGGCTATTTTCTGAAAAACTTTGACGAACGCATCGTTGAGTATTTCCTGGGCTTCTTCATGGTTCCGCGCATAGCGGGCACACACCTTCATGCTGTAGTTATAGAACTGCCTGTACAATTCTTTCTGACTTGCCGCATGGTTTTTCTGGCAAGCCTTGATGATTTTGATAAGTTCTGGCTCCAAGACAATGGCGTTAGCGTTCCTAACACGGAAGGCAGGCAGAAAGGGTTGCCTGTGGACGTGGAATTAAATTGGCTAACTTTATTCAGAACCCTCACTTTTAGGCTTTTCCAACTTCTCTTCATTGGCTGGTGTTTCTTGTTCAGCCTCTTCTTTCTTCAACAGTTCGGGGGCATACTGATACAGTATTTTGTACCAGCTTACCAGCTTTTTCATGTCAGAGGGGTATACTCTATCGGGGTCGTACTCCGGCAGGACGTGCTTCAGGAAGGCTTGCAGTTCGTCGGGGTCGGAGGTGCTGTCTACGCCCAGGTCTTCGCCAAATTCTTCGTAGATTTTATGCAGCACTGTTTCGAGCGGGGTAGAGTCTTCGCTGCCGGTCGTGTAGATAGACACTTCGGTAAGCAGCGACACCCGGTTGTTCGCGCCTATGACCTGCTTCTTTTTTTGCTCGTCGAGCGTCTCTACGATCACGCCGCCGCGTGTGGGTTTGAGGATATGAAAAAGTCCGCCTTTGCCGGAAATAGATGCAATCTCATTTAATTTCATAAATCACTTGATGTTCTTAGGGTTAAAATTGGCTGCAAAGATAACAGCCTGGCAAAGAATAACACGCCTGTCATTACATTAAATTGTCCTGATTGATGCTATCAATATATTGAAGAATCTCTTCCTGACCCGTCTTGTCTACGGCAGAGCTGACAAACATGGGCGGCAAATCTTCCCAGGTGCGTAGCATCTCCTGCCGGAAAGCTTCCACCGACTGCTCCGTCTTGGCAGCCGACTGCTTATCGGCTTTGGTAAAGATCAGGCTGAATGGGATCTGGTGCTCACCGGCCCACTGGACAAACGCCATATCATTCTTTTGGGGCGGCAGCCGGGCGTCGATGAGGATAAAAAGAGCGGTCAGCGGCTCGCGGTGCAGCAGGTATGCTTCTATCATCCCCCGCCACGACTTCCGCGCTGACTTGCTCACCTGCGCCCAACCATAGCCGGGCAAATCTACCAGATGCCACCGCTCGTTGATCAGAAAAAAGTTGATCAGTTGAGTCTTTCCTGGCTTGGCGGAGGTTTTGGCCAGCTTACTCTTGCCGGTCAGCATATTGATCAGAGAGGACTTTCCTACGTTGGAGCGGCCAATGAAAGCGTATTCCGGCAAATCTCCTTTCGGGCATTGGGTGTAGCTGGTGTAGCTGGCTACAAACTCGGCACTGGTGATTTTCATTGATAATATTTGTGTCTGTATGATGATCGGTAGAGTGTATTAGAATATGTAGCAAGCAACTGAGGATTTTTATTAACCACTAAGAACACAAAGAAAATACCGCGCGGCGGACCGCGAAGATCACAAAGGTTGAAGGCTCTATCTTAGTGTCCTTTGCGGCCGCCGCTGCGGTGGTTAAAAAATTTTCCTCATGTAGAGTAGACTCATACCATAAAAACAGAAGCCTTACGAAATGCTTTTGTTTAAATATTTTGTTTAAGTATAAAGTTAATTCTCTACGGTGCATTATTATGCTGATAACTACTCTTTTCAGCATCGTATGGGAAAGAAACCGTTCACCTCTAAAAAGAGTCGCTTTCCTCAAAAAAGAGAGGAAATCCTCTCTTTGAAGTACCCTCACGACTAAAAACAGGGGTTGAGGTACTAAAAAGAGTCATGAATCTCTCTTAAAAGAGGCGATCGTGTCTTTTTCCGGGGGAGTTGTTAAAAATTAGCGTTTGTGAAACTTTGCATCGTTTTTACAGAAATAGGGAACAATTTGCTTTTTTTTGTTCTTTGATTGTAAAACAAGCTTGATGAATATTGTCATTCTCTATGCATACCATCCAGCCTCTAACACCTAATTTTCAAATCCTGATATGTCTGACAACAAGCGATTGCTGAAAAGTTCATACGAATATATGAATCGCCTGAACCTTGTCTTTTACTTTTTAATCGGCATTCCCCTGACCTTGTTTTGTGTGATTTACCTGGGCTTTGAAAAACGGGGCGGGCTGCACAATACCACAGCCGGAAGCTACGATCCGCTGTTGCACCTCATACTACCGCTGCTGATGGCGTTTGGTCTGATAGCCGCCTATATAAGTCACCGCAGGCAGCAAAAAAAAGTAGTGCCGCAAGCCGCATTGCAACATAAGATGCAGGTTTTTTACCACCTCTCTGTTGCCCGCTACGGACTTCTGCTGGCAGCCAGCCTGCTGCCGGTGATAGGCTTGTACCTGACGGGAGAAAAGCTGTTTGCCGGACTGTATGCCATAGCCCTGGTTTTCTTCTCCATCAGCCGCCCTACGCTGCGCCGTTTTATTAAAGACCTCAAACTCGACAAAGAACAGCAGGAAAAATTTATCCATAGCCAGAACTTGAATGAACCTTAATCCCACGACCCCAACCGACGTGCGCCAGGTGCTGGAGCAGCATGTTCCGCAGGCGGCCGTCGCTTACTGCCTGTCGCTTTGGCAGCAATATGGCTTTTGCTTTAAAATATCCCGGCAACGCAGGACCAAGCAAGGCGATTACCGGTATGATAAAGCCAGGCAAAAGCATTTGATCACGGTCAATAACAACCTGAACCCTTATGCTTTCCTGATCACTTATGTACATGAGGTGGCACACCTTATTGCTTTTCAGACGCATGGCTTCCGCACAACCCCGCATGGCAAAGCCTGGAAGCACAGCTTCCGCCAACTGATGGCACCCATGCTGAGTGTGGAAGTATTTCCTGATAATGTATTGGAAACGCTGAACAGGCATATGCGCGACCCAAAAGCGGCTACCTGCTCCGATGCTGCACTGGTGGCCGCACTACAGACACATGATTCGGCGGACGGACTGGTGGCTTTGTCGGAAGTGCCTGTCCACCAGACATTCCGGTTTGGAAAAAGAATTTTCTTAAAAGAGAAGATCAAGCGTACGCGGGCCTGGTGCCGGGAAGTCCAGACCGGGAAATGCTACACCATCGCTGTATCTGCCCGCGTAGCGGTGCTTCAGTAAGAGGTAGACAGCCGCCGGGTAATCAGCGAGCGGATCAGTTCGAAGAAATGGGTAGGCTTTAAAGTACGCCAGTTCTCAATCTGCAGGCTGCCGCCAAAGTTAATGTAAGAGTCAATATTATACCGCTGCCACTCGTTCAGCACAAAATCGCGGAAGTTGACTGCCGCGACCCAGCCGTCTTCCACATCTTCAAACCATTCTTCGTAATAGCAGTCGTCGGAGCCGTGGAAGTTCAGCACGTTCTCGCCCATCAGGATATACTGGTTGATGCCTTGCCGTACCATAGGGTCTATGATGTTGCGCTTCAGGTGCATAATATCGTTGTTGATGGCGTCGTTCCACTCGCCGATAAATTCAATCACGCAGAAGCCGCGCTGGTAGTCTACATACAGTATTTTGATGTAAAGCGTCTCAGATCCCATAAAATCCCAGGCGGGATCTATGTAGTAGTTGTAAATGGCATTGGTATATAAATCATAGTTATATTCCTTGCCATAGTATGGCGACTGCTCGTCTTCCGCCGGATTGTAATACTTCAGCCAGTTATAGTAAGGCTCTATCTTGTGCATACGGTCTGAATATTTGCTATGCGCTGTTTATTTCTTTTCTCCTTCTTTGCTTCCGGCTTTGGTCGTTCCATCCTCTCCTTCGGGGTATAGCACTACTTTGACATAACGATCCATATTGAAATACTGATTTGCCGTTTTTTGGAGGTCCTTCACGCTCAGGTTATTAATGAGTTGTTCATATTCTACAATGTCGGAAGGGTCCTGGTTCATAAAGTAAGCGTTTTCCAGGCTGCTCACCCAGAAGCGGTTTTCTTTCAGGTTGGTTTCCATATCGCGGCGCTGCGCTTCCTGTACTTTTTTCAGGTCGCCGGACGTGGGGCCATTCTTTTTCAAAGCGTTGATCTCTTCAAAGACCGCTTGCGTCAGGTCGTCTACATTCTCCGGGGCGCAAGGGTACGCGATGGTAATGGCATAATGCTCATACGGATACTTCTCGGCACTGGCATTGGCGTTGATGCCGTATACCCCGCTTTTTTCTTCCCGTATCTTCTCTATCAGCTTAATGTTGAGTGCCTGGACAAGCGCACTGAGTTGATAGGCTTCCTGGCGGCTATATTTGAAGTCGCCCACAAAGGTGAGGTTGACCATGCTCTTGGGGTCGGTGCCTTTTTTGATAGTTTCTTCCACGACTCCCTTCGGCGGACGCACCCCTACATCGCGCCACTTTTCCTGACGCTCAATGTCGGGCAAACTGCCCAGGTAAGTAGCCAGCAGGGGTTTGATAGAATCCACCGCAAAGTTGCCCACCAGGAAGAAGGTAAAGTCGCTGGCATCCTCGAAGCGTTCGTCGTAGCTCTGAAAAGCTTTGTCGTAGGCGATGCCTTCCCAGTCTTTTACCGTAGGATAGCCGCCGCCGCGCGGATGGTTTTGTGACAAAATACGCGCTACTTTGTCGTAATAATAATACTGCGGATTAGACAGCAGGTTCTGAAAGATCGCCTTGTTTTTGTTGACATAAGACTGAAAAGCAGTTTCATCTCTACGCGGATCGGTAAAATACAGATACGTAAGCTGTAGCATTGTTTCCAAATCTTTGGGCGTAGCGTTGCCGTTAAACCCTTCCTTCAGACTGCCGATATAAGGCGATACGCCGACCCGTTTGTCAGAGAGAAACTTTTGCAAATCCGTCTGGGAGAAATCTTTCACGCCGCTTTCGCCAATGATGCCGTCGGCACTGGCTACGGAAAAATATACCGAGTCGCCGTACAGGGAGTAGCCGCCGGGGCTGGAAGCGGTCATGAGTATCTGGTCGTCTTTGAAATCGGTCGGTTTCAGCACTACTTTTACGCCATTGGAGAAGGTAAGCTCTGTCACGCCGATCTTGTCCAGCTTCTTCTCTTTGGCGACTTTGCCTGCCTGGGGTGGCGTTTCCATCAGCGTAGCGGCGACCGCTTTGTCCTCGTAAGGCGCGACGGCTACCGTTTCCATCTCGTTGAGCATCTTAAGCACAGCAGGTTCGGTGGGCACTTGTACGCCTTCCTTGTCAGGCGCGGTGACGACCACTACCCGGTTCTGCGCTTTGATCCAGTCGTCGGCAAGCTGGTTGACTTCCTGGAGCGAGATGCCGGGCAGGAATTCCTGCATAAACTTATATTCAAAAGCGATACCGGGTGCAGGCTCGCCTTGCAGGAAGTTGCGCACATATTCGGAAGCGTAGTTAGCCGACTCGGTTTTGCTTCTTTCTTTATAAGCGCTTTCGTATTGGGTAAGCATTTGCTTTTTGTAGCGGTCCAGTTCTGTTTGTGTAAATCCATGTTGCTTCACCCTTTTATTTTCTTCCAGCAATGTTTTCAGTCCACGCTCG
>JBBSNI010000253.1:0-8454 GCA_038232695.1 Cytophagales bacterium | reverse complement strand
TGCTACAGTCCCGAAGCCAGATCGACATCTGCCAGAATTGTACGGAAGGCACGAAAGTGTGGGCGTAGTAAGACGTTTAGCTTCTTTCTTGAAGTTATCAGAAAGAACAATATTATAATTTATTGCTTCACCGAAAATCTATACACCGTAGCCGTCTGGTACGTTTCTCCAGGGTTGAGCACCACCGACGGAAAATTGGGCTGGTTGGGCGAGTCGGGAAAATGCTCGGTTTCCAGGCATAAGCCGTAGCGCTGCTTATAAGCGACACCGTATTTGCCCGTTAGCGATCCGTCCAGAAAGTTGCCGGTATAGAACTGTACGCCCGGCTCGGTGGTCATCACTTCCATAAAGCGACCGCTGGCAGGGTCATGTACGGTAGCAGCCAGCGCCAAGCCGCTTCCTTGCTGGTTGATCACCCAGCAGTGGTCGTAGCCGCCGCCGTAGGCGATCTGCTGGTCTTGGGCATCAATCCTTTGTCCGACCGGTGTGGGTTGTGTAAAGTCAAAGGGCGTACCTTTTACGCTTTTAAGCTTGCCCGTTGGGATCAGGGTGCTGTCTACCGGTACAAACTGGCTGGCATTGATCATGACCACATGGTCCAGAATATCTCTTTTCGTGTTGCCCGTCAGGTTAAAATAAGAGTGGTTGGTCAGGTTCACGACTGTTTTCTTGTCGGTGGTAGCCTGGTAGTCAATGGCAAGAGCGTCATCGTTGCGCAACGTGTAGATCACCGTGACGCTCAGTTTGCCGGGGTAGCCTTCTTCCATATCGGGGCTGACATAGGTAAGCTTCAGCCCTGTAGTGCTGTCCTGCCTGACTTCTTCAGCTTGCCACACTTTTTTGTCAAACCCTTCCTGGCCGCCGTGCAGGTGGTTGCCCATGTTGTTTTGCACCAACGTATACGCTTTACCGTCCAGGGTAAATTTGCCTTTGGCGATCCGGTTGCCGTACCGCCCTACCAGCGCGCCGAAATAAGGCGAGGATGCCTGGTAACCTGCCAGGGACTCGTAGCCCAGCACCACATCTTCCATCTTGCCGTCTTTGTCCGGCACTTTCAGCGATACGACAATACCGCCATAGTTAGTGATCTTGGCTTCTACGCCATTGGCGTTGGTCAGGGTGTAAATATCTACTGCCTGGCCAGCTTTTGTTTGCCCGAAAGATTCTTTTTGGATGCCCGGCGTGCGGGTAGAAATTTTTTCCTGCTGTTGTTCCGTACTTGTCTGGCACCCTGCCAGCAAAAGAGTAAACAGCGTAAAAAACATAAAAACTTTGAGAAATTGCGTCAGTTTGTGTGCATGATAAAACATAAAGGTTGCAGATTTAGGTGGGTGAATAGAGTATAAAGTGAACGTATATTTTTTTTGAACATGTAAAAATGATAAACCCTGTCATCAACTTGTCTCATTCCAGCGGTTCTTTCTCGAAGTCGGAAGTGTTTACCCAACCGGCGTTTACCTTTTCTCCTTTCATATATCTTTCATAAAAGCCGCGCGTCTCCTGCTGGCTGTAGGTGTATTCGTCAAACACATGCCCTTGCCCAAACATGCGGGGGTCGCCCTGGGCTTTGAGTTCTTCAAACAGTTTTTGCTGCAAAGAAGCCATCAGGGTAACATACTCCGGGCTCAGCGCCAGGTTCCGGATACAGTCCGGGTCCTGGTCGATGCGGTAGAGTTCGTCTTCTCCTCTTTTGCCAAACGACCACTCCCAGTATTTTCTCATTTCCGGCGTGTGGCGCGCCTGTAAACATACCGTTTTGGTAGGACTGCCATCTACATTCAGGTAGCCGGTTTCGGGGTTGCCGGCCGGCCACCGGGAGGGCTCAAAGTTATGAAGATACAGAAAATCCTCCGTCACGATACCCCGGATCGGGTAGCCCTGATCGTGGGGTCGCCCTATGTCGTGTCTTTCCTTGCCGATCAGCACATGGTCGCGGGTGGAATCTATCTTTCCGGATTTTTCGGAGGCAAGAAGACCGGTCAGGCTTTTGCCCTGGATGGGTTGCATATCGCTTTGCTGAATGCCGGCTACTTCCAGAAAGGTAGGCGCCAGGTCGATAAAGCTCACAAAATCTTCTACGGTACGTCCTGGCTGCCTGATGCCGTTTTTCCACATGATGGCCAGCGGCAGATGGTTAGACAGTTCATACGCCTGCCCTTTGACACGGGGAAAGGGCATTCCATTATCTGCCGTAACGACGATGATGGTATTATCAAGCATGCCTTTTTCTTCCAGCATTTCCAGCATTTTTACCAGGTGCTGGTCAAAATATTCCAGTTCGTAGGCATAGTCCAGCATATCGGTGCGCACCGTATCATTGTCGGGCCAGAAGGCAGGCACTTCGTCAATGTCGCTCAGCTTCTTCCCGCCCTTGCGGATACCTGCGCCATACTCGTAGCCCCGGTGAGGCTCCACAGACCCGTACCAAAAGCAAAACGGTTGCCCGGACGGAACGCTGTCCAGAAAATCCCGAAAGTTTTCGGAATAGTCGTTTTCCGAAATACCGTCAGCCGGGGGCGTTGTCTTAAACTGGTTGAAAGGCTGTCCGGTAAGCTGCCGTTTTTTTCCGTCTATGCTGCCAGGATCGCCGGGCGCCCAACCTTTGGCGGTATAGCCTGTAAAGTAATCGTGGTCGGTAAGCGCTTCTACGTATGTTTTGAATTTTGCCGGAAAATAAGGCACATGGTTGGCGGCTTCTTCTAATTGCCAGGAATTGCGCCCGGTCAGGATACAAGCCCGTGAGGGAGAACACTTGGCGTTGGGCGTATAAGCATTGGTAAAAAGGATACCTTCCCGCGCTACCCGGTCAAAGCCCGGCGTGTTGACCCACTGACAACCATAAGCGCTCATAAAAGGATAGGAAGCATCATCGGCAATACAGAAGAGGATGTTGGGTCTTTCTGTTGTTTTTTCTTCCTGCGGCTGGCAGGACCAACCCAGCGTGACAAGCATGATCAGATAAAACAAGGATTTCTTTGCCATCGTTATAGGATAAATGTAAACAGGGCGAAATCTATCAATAAAATCCGACTTTTGTATACTTCTTATATAGATCAAACCGGAAAGATGCCTGCTGCCTGTTATGAGATTTCATTAGGCTTTTAGTAGATAGAATAGCATTTTTATGTACATTAGCAATTTAATCAGAGCCATACTACCGGCTTCTCATGGATAACCTAACCTATTGGGTTTTGTCAACCCAGATATTTTTTATGTTTACGTGCAATGAAAATCATTAATGCTATCATGACCAGGCTGATGAAAAAAAGGATTCATCGGATTGAGTCATTTATGAAATATCCTCACGAAACCCAGCAAAAAGTTTTTCAATACCTGACCAGTACTGCTAAAGATACCGTGTTTGGCAAACAATACGGCTTCCGTGACCTGTCTTTTCGCGCTTTTCAGCAAAGGGTACCCGTTACTACTTACGAAAATCTTTACCCCTATATCGATCGCCTCATGCGGGGCGAGCAGCATGTTTTGTGGCCATCTCCTGTCTACTGGTTTGCTAAATCTTCGGGTACGACCCAGGCGCAGAGCAAGTTTATTCCGGTCTCCCGGGAAGCCCTGCGGGACTGCCACTACCGGGGCGGCAGGGACATGCTTACCCTGTATGTCCACAATCATCCTGAAACCCGCCTTTTCAGTGGCAAAAATGTAGCCCTTGGCGGTGGATACCAGCGCAACCCGGCAGACAGCAGCGGTCGTTCTTACAAAGGCAACATATCAGGGATTATTATCAAAAACCTGCCTTCCTGGGCGCAGTACGCCCGTACGCCCCACCTGGAGGTTGCCCTGATGGACGACTGGGAAGACAAAGTAGACGTCATGACACGCATGATCGCCGACCAGCGGATTACCAGCCTGGCGGGCGGTCCTACCTGGGTGATGCTGCTGCTGCAAAGAGTGATGGCACTCAAAAACGCTTCTCACATCCGGGAGGTCTGGCCCCACCTGGAAGTATTCTTTCATGGGCAGGTGTCCTTCGCGCCTTACCGCCTTTCCTTTCAGAAGCTGATCCCGGCAGGCGATATGCATTATTTGGAGACTTATAATGCCAGCGAAGGCTTCTTTGGTTTGCAGGATTTGTCTGATGTACCGGAGATGCTGCTGTTGCTGGACCACGGTGTCTACTACGAGTTTGTAGCGGCAGAAGACCAAAGCGATCATCCAAAAGTATACAACCTCAGCGAAGTGGAGCCAGGCAGAAACTACGCGATCGTTATCTCTACCAACGCCGGATTATGGCGGTATAAGATTGGCGATACGATCAAATTTACTTCTCTCCGCCCCTATCGCTTCGTGATCACCGGACGTACTAAACACTTTATCAATGCGTTTGGCGAAAAACTGATCGTAGAAGATGCCGATCAGGGAATCACGGCAGCCTGCCACCAAACCCACGCACTGGTAGAAAACTTCACGGTAGCGCCCCGCTATTCCGGGCACCAAAACAAAGGCTGCCACGAATGGGTCATTGAATTTATCCGTCCGCCCGACGATCTCAGCCGGTTTGTGGATGTACTGGACGAAACCTTGCGGCAAGCCAACACAAGCTATGGCGACCGGCGAATCCGCGATGTAGCCCTGGAAAAACCTATTATACACAGCGTTGCGCCTGGTACATTTTACCGGTGGCTGAAAAAGCACGACAAACTGGGCGGTCAGCACAAAGTCCCCCGGCTTTCCAACAGCCGGGAGTTTATAGAAGATATTTTATCGGTAGTCCACGAAAACGGGCATATGGGAAGAGTGGGGAGTTAGGCTTCAGAAAGTCGTATCACCCGATTTTCTCACAATACCCGGGCATCAATGCTTGAAAAGCTTCCCTGATTTTTGGGGTAAGTGCATCATCCGAGCGGTTTTCAATTGTTCTGCCATCCATCTCTGTCACAGGCGTCAGCTCGCCCATGGTGCCGGTAGCGAAGACTTCATCGGCGGTGTAAAATTCGGTAAGCGAAAGGTTTTGCTCAAAAACTTCTATGCCTAAAGACCGGGCTACTTCTATCACCAGCCCGCGCGTAATGCCGGGCAAACACGCATCGGCATGAGGCGTATATAATTTTTGCTCTTTAACCATCATAAGATTGGTATCGTTGAGTTCTGCTACAAAACCGTTGTGGTCCAGCATGATGGCAGCATCCACGCCGCATACGTTGGCTTGTATCTTTGCCAGAATGTTGTTGAGCAAGTTGTTGTGATGAATTTTTGAATCCAGAAACTGGGGTGCATTGCGCCGCACCGACGAGGAAATCACCCGGATGCCCCGTTGGTTGTCGTAGACCAGCGGTTTCCATTCCGCCAGCACGATCAGGCAGGGACCTTGCCGGTTGAGGCGGGGGTCCATGCCGGAAGTGATTTTTTCGCCCCGCGTCAGGGTCAGCCGGATGTGTACTTCCTCTTCCATCCCATTGGCTTGCAGCGTTTCAAAGATCGCTTTTTTGATACCTGCCTTGTCAGGAATATCCTGAAAGGCTAACGCTTTGGCAGAAGCCTGCAGCCGGTCCAGGTGACGGTCCAGGCAAAAAATACCCGGCTTGTACAGCCGCAGCCCTTCCCAAACGGCGTCTCCGCCCTGCACGGAACTATCGAAGACAGAAACTTTTGCCTCCCGCCGGGGCAGCAACTGACCGCCTACATGCACCAGGATGTGTTCATTTTTAGGATTGAAGGTTTGTAGCATAATGTTCAGGTGTTAACGATGCCCTGACATCAAAGTTAACTACTTTGGATTTTTTACTATGACTAGATTTACTTGAGCATTGAGTGTTGAGTGTTGAATATTTTAAACACTCAACACTCAATATTCAACCGGGCGCAGGGCGCACTCAATGCTCAAGGGAAAAAAGTATCCAACAACACATCAGCACCAGAACACTTTAACACCTTAACACCTTTCCAATGCTTCTATCACTTTCACAAAGTCTTTTTCTTCCATTTGAGAAACGCTTTGATACTGCTCCATCACCTGATGCATGATCTGGTCTTGCGCTGTTCCTGCCTTCAGAGCTTCTGCATAAGGAATATCCGTAAAGGTGACCATCGTGTAGAGGGGAATCCAACGGTCGGGGTAGCGGTGGTGTAGTTCGGCTTCTATCTTTTTTCTTTCGAGAAAGACCGGGTCGGCCACCAGGTCGCGCATCTCTGTAAAATTGCGCAAGGCAAGCTCCGCGATAGCATCGGTATCCGGCTTGCGGGTTTGCTGAAACATTTCGATCAAGGCAGGCAAATTATCGCTCCGTTCGCGTAGCATTTGGCTGAAAATGCGGCAATCTTCAAAGGCGGCGTTCATGCCTTGTCCGTAAAAGGGAACAATGGCATGGGCAGCGTCGCCCAGCAGTATGTTTTGTCCATAGCGCGACCAGGGCTCGCAATGGATCGTCACCAGGTCGGATACCGGGTTTTCAAAGAATTCTTCTGTCAGGCGAGGCATCAAAGTAAGCGCATCCGGGAAGTTCTTTTCAAAAAATGCCAGCACCGCTGCTGCTGTCTGCAAGTGGGCAAAAGAAGGGGTGCCCGTATACGACAAAAAGAGCGTACAGGTAAAGCTTTTGTCCTGGTTGGGCAAGGCAATCAGCATGTAGCCACCCCGCGGCCAGATATGCAGCGCATGAGGTTCCATCGCAAAATCGCCCGCAGCGGTAGGCGGGATGGTGAGTTCTTTGTAGCCGTAGGTCAGGTAATGCTGGCTATAGTTGAAGCGCGGGGTCTTCTGCATGGCGCTGCGCAGCACGGAAAAAGCTCCGTCTGCCCCCACCAGCAGGTCTGCTTCTACTGCCAGCCTTTCGCCCGTTTCCTGGTGGAGCAAGTAAGCTGTATTTTTTTGCAAATCTACCGTTTCACAGGTATGGCTGAAATACAGCCTGACACCTTGCGCTTCGGCCTGCTCCAACAGCAGCCGGTTCAGCCCTGTCCGCGATACAGCGTTGATGGCTTGCCCCTGCCGGCCATAAGGCTGAAAAGTAAGCTCACCCGCAGGGCTGTGGATCATACGCCCCGGCATCGGGACGACGATCTCTTTGACCAGTTCGGCAACGCCTGCCTGCCGCAACGCCTGCCAGCCCCGGTGGCTGAGCGCCAGGTTGATCGATCGCCCTTCTTCGCGCTCTCCGGCACGTACATCCGGGCGTTTTTCGTACACGTGGACAGGTTTGCCTTGCTTTGCCAGCAGTACGCTGAGCAGCGTACCCGCTAATCCGGCGCCTAAGATAACATAAGGTTTATGCATAAGCCAACGCAGTTTGCAACACCTGGGCAAAGGTAAAAACTTCCTGGAAAGTATTGTACAAGGGCACCGGCGCTAACCGGATGACGTGAGGTTCCCGCCAATCTACCACGATATGTTGTTGAGAGAGCTGATCAAAAAGCAGCCTGCCTTTTTCCGGGACATACAACGACAACTGGCAGCCCCGCTGCTCCGGTTGTGCGGGTGTGATGATCCTGACCTGTTTTTGTTCGGGGTCCATTTTTCGTATACACGTTTCCAGGAATCCGGTGAGTTTCATACTTTTTTGCCGCATAGGTTGAATCCCAGCCTGCGCTATCATCTCCAGGGCTGCCCTTTGGGCGGCCATCGCAAGAATATTTACGTTGCTGAGTTGCCAGCCATCTGCGCCAAACATAGGCTGAAAGCCTTTTTTCATCTCAAACCGCTCAGCCTCCTCGTGCCCCCACCATCCGGCCAGGCGGGGCAACGCAGGGTCTTTGGCATACCGTTCATGCACGAAAACACCGCCGTTGTTGCCCGGGCCGGCATTCAGGTATTTATAGCTGCACCAAACGGCAAAATCTACGTTCCAGTCGTGTAGTTGTAAAGGAACATTCCCGATAGCATGGGCCAGATCAAAACCTGCTTTAGCCCCTGCCTGGTGGGCGGCTTCGGTGATGGCTCGCAGATCAAAATACTGTCCGGTGTAGTATTGTATGCCGGGCAGTAAAATCAGGGCTAAGCTACGCTTATGCTGCTCAATAGCCTGCAGGATCGCTTCGGTAGAGATGATTTCTTCTCCCGGCAGGGGTTTTAACGCCACGATGGCTTCTTCCGGATCAAAGCCATGAAATTTCACCTGGCTTTCTACGGCATACTGGTCGGAGGGAAAAGCGCCGGCTTCTACCATGATCTTGTAGCGCGTGGCATCAGGCTGGTAAAAGGAGGCCATCATCAGGTGCAGGTTGGTCGTCAGGTTGTTCATCGCTACCACTTCGTGTTCATAGGCTCCGGTAAGATGCGCCAGCGGTTTTTTCAGCAGCTTATGGTAGGTAAACCAGGGGTCAGGTTGGCGGAAGTGTCCTTCTACCGCCTGGGATTTCCACTTATCAAGTTCTTTTTCCAGGTAAGCCGCTACCTGTTTGGGTTGCAGGCCCAGGGAGTTGCCGCAGAGATAGACCACTTCCGTACCGTCGCTGGCGCGCGGTATATAAAACTGCTTCCGGTAAGCCTTCAGCGGGTCT
>JBBSNI010000252.1:0-8468 GCA_038232695.1 Cytophagales bacterium | reverse complement strand
TTTCGTTGGCCCCTTCCCGGGCTGCCTTTCTGGGAGCCATCCCGTTTTCAATTTTCTGGTAAATATTTTCCAGCACTACAATGGCATCGTCTACCACCAAGCCGGTGGCTAATACAATACCCAGCAGGGTCAGGATGTTGATAGAAAAGCCTGCGATATACATGATAAAGAAGGCGCCGATGAGGGAAATAGGAATAGCCACCGCCGGGATGAGCGTCGTGCGCCAGTCCCGCAAGAAGGCAAAAATAACGATGATCACCAGCGAAAAAGCGATCAGAATGGTCTCTTCCACTTCTGTGATCGCCTTGCGGATGGTGGTGGTGGTATCCAGGGCGTAGCCCAGCTTTAAGTCGTCGGGCAGTTCTTTTTAAATCTGCTTCACGCGCTTATAAAACTCGTCGGCAATGGCGATGTAATTAGCGCCCGGCTGGGGTGTCACGGCAACGCCTACCATCGGGATTTTGTTGTTGCCACGCAGTATAGACTTCAGGTTTTCAGCCGCTAGCTCCGCTTTGCCAATATCTTTGAACTTGACGACCGCACCGCCTTCTTCCCGGATGATCATCTCGTTGAATTCCTTTTCGGTGACCAGCCGCCCGCGGGTACGAATGGTCAGGTAGCTTCTATACCCTTCTATGTTACCGGTAGGCAGTTCCACATTTTGCTCCCGTAAAGCGTTTCTCACATCCAACGGCGTCAGTTGATAAGCTTCCAGCTTGGCGGGGTCCATCTGTAGGCGCATGGCGTATTTCTTGTCGCCCCAGATGCGGATGTTGCTGATGCCCGGTATGGTTTGTAATCTCTCTTTGAAGATATTGGTCGCTATATCGGTTAGTTCCAGCAGGCTGCGCTGGTCGGTTTGTACAGTCAACGCCAGGATGGTCGTCGCGTCGGCGTCTGCCTTGCTCACGATAGGCGGTTCTGCGTCGGGGGGCAGGTTGCGCCGCGCCTGGGCAACCCTGTCGCGCACGTCGTTGGCAGCCGCTTCGAGGTCTTCGCCCAGTTCAAACTCTACGGTGATAGAGCTTCGCCCGTCGCTGCTGATAGAAGACAGCGAGCGGATGCCCGACACCCCGTTGATGCTTTCCTCCAGCGGCTCGGTGATCTGCGACTCCATCACGTCGGCGCTGGCGCCGGTGTAGTTGGTCTGCACGGAGATGACCGGCGGGTCTACGCTGGGATACTCCCGGATGCCTAAGTAGGTAAATCCGATCACGCCGAAGAGAATAATCACGACGGACATGACAATAGTCAGTACCGGGCGGTCAACGCTGACAGAAGATAAGTTCATTATAAGGTGGTGTTGGGTTGTTTGATATTAACTTCTGATAAAGGATTTTTGATTTCCTTAAAATCAAGGGTCACGCCTTCCTGGATAGACATCAGCCCGGTCATAACAACGGTGTCTTTAGGCGCCAGCCCTTCTACGATCTGCACGGCACGCTCGGTACGGATGCCGGTCTTTATTTTCTGAGACTTGGCTTTTCCGTCTTTGGAAACAAACACGCGCTGCCCTTCCAGTTCGGTCAGGATGATCTCTGTAGGAATCATGATCGCATCCTCATAGGTTTTGAGTACGACTTCTACTTTGGCAAAAGCACCCGGCTTTAGCAGACTCTCCGGGTTGCTGCTTCTGGCGCGCACCTTGACCGTGCGGGTGTTGACATCAATTGTAGAATTGACCGCATATACCTTGGCAGTGTATACTTCATCATTGCCGGTGACCGAAAAGTTAACAGAAGCACCTTCTTTGACCTGTCCGATGTACTGCTCAGGCACCGCAAATTCAAGCTTGATCGGGTCTATCTGCTGCATGGAAGCGATCAGGCTGGCAGGCGACACATAGCCTCCTTTGCTGATATTTCTCAGCCCGATGACGCCGGCAAAAGGAGCATAAATATTGGTTTTCCTGATTTGCGTCACGAGCTGGTCCATCCGCGCCTCTATGGTGTTGAGTTCGTTGAGTGCTACATCGTAAGCTTCCTGGCTGACCGCATTGATGTCGAGCAACTGCTTTTGTCGGCCTTCTTCGGTGCGGGCCAATTTTTCCTGTACTTTAAGAGTTTTAAGCTGTGATTCCAGTTCGCTGTCGTCTATTTCTGATAGCAACTGACCGGCTTTCACCGGGCTGCCTTCTTCAAAGTAGATGCCTACGATCCTGCCCGAAGTTTCGGGGCGCAGTTCTACTTCCTCGTTGGATAGCAAAGTGCCGGTCGCATAGATTTTGTCTTCTACCTTATCGGTTTGTACGATCATGCCTTCTACGGAGAGCGTCGAGGGCTGCCCGCCGGAAGCATCGCCTTGTTTTGTTCCTTTCCCATCGCCTTCGGAACAAGACTGCGCTATAAGTCCTAAGACCAGGGTAAAACAGACAGCTTTGGTTTGTCTGAAAAATGGTTTCTTTTTCATAGTCAATATTTAATAATACCCTTGTCTGACGAAAAGGTTCGCCGGAAACAAGCGGCAGGAGTTTAATTATACCAACCCTTAGAATAAATCTACCAACCGGTAGTAATCTGCCACAGTCTTACGGAAAGCTTCGCGGTCGCCGTAGGTGTTGAGTACGGGAAGCTGCTGCCCTTCCCGGATGATATAAAGCTTTTGCTGGTCTATCAGGCTGTTATAAAGCTGGCTGGCAAATTTAAAATGAGAGTCCTTGTTGCCAGGGACAAAAATATACTGTCCGCTCTGCTGCTGCACCGAATCCCGCCAGGCCACCCGGAGCGTATCCAGCGATTGCAAGTAGTCGTTGGGTTCTATGAGCAGGTAAGCTTCATCAAACCGCCAGTTGACAGCAATGGCCAGGTTCAATACCGGCCGGTCTTCTGCCTGGCTGCGGTCTTTGTTGCGATAAACGTCCAGCTTGGAAGCTTTGATCACCGCCTTGTCGTAATAGGGCTGCCGCACATTTTTGAAGAATAGTTCGGAAGCATCCGAGGTAGAAAACTTAGATTGCTCGGGGTCAGACTTCCGCTTTTTGTCGGGGTTGCAGGCAATAAGGAGGATAGACAGAAAGATAACAGATAATACCTTCATAACAGCAAGCAATGCATAGATAGGTTAGGCCTTGGATGTATTGAATGGCTGGTTGTTGCTGATACAGAGGGAATAACCTAACAGGCAGGTACAGGTAAATGTTTAACAGGCGTAAAAGGATAGGATTATTTTTACGGCATAGTAGCTGATCGACTACAAATTATCTTATTTTCCACCGACAACATAAAAACTTATGTTAACGCTATTTCTCCTCCTTTTTTTATCAAAAAAGCTTTGTCAGTCTTTTTGAATAGTTCTTCCTTGCTGTCGGAGTAAGCTTCTACAATTTGGTAGGGTTTGCCTTGAAAGTATTCGTCGAGCCGGCGGACCTTTTCTTCTCCTTTGCAGGCTTCGCCGATCACTTTGTACGTGTCTTTTTTGTATTCCATCCGGGTAGACATGTGCGCGTCTACCGGAAACAGTTCGTACAGCGGATTCATGTATACGTCCAGCCCGCCGGAGATGCAGAAGATTTTGATATTATCTTCCCGCAACGTTTCCACCCGGTCGAGCAGTTGCTGGTTAAAATACGCCGGATATTCTATGCGCCAGTATTCCCGCGCATATTGGTCTACCTTACCGGGCGGCAGGTTGTCCAGGTAGTTAAAAAAGTTTTCTTTAAATTCCGTCTGGTTGATAACTCTTACTTTGCCTAAAAACTTAAACAAGACGAGGTGATAGATGTCTAGCAGCTTATAGCTATTCCGGTAGCAAATAAAGCGGAAAAATTCTTCCTTGGATTTTTTGTTGTACAACGTTCCGTTGATATCAAATACGGCAATCTTTTCTACCTGGTCAGAGGGCATAGCTTATGGGTCGTAAAATCTTAACCAAAACGCTTACTCCTCTGAATTGTTTGCCGACTGGTTGCCCAGCAGGTTGAGCAGGCTGGTCGTGACGTTCATAAAATTTCCTTCAGAGATGATACCGACCAGCTTATCGTTCTTGACCACCGGCAGGCAGGCTACCTGTTGCTGCTGCATGATGCGCAAGGCTTCTACCACCGTTTGCTCCGGTGCAATAGTCACCGGTTTCTTGTCCATCAGGCTTTCTACGGTCTGGGCAGGCAATTTTTCGTCTTGCGCTTTGTCTAACAAATAGCGGATCAGCGTACGGACAGACATCAGCCCCACCAGGCGTCCTTTTTGGTCTTCTACCGGCACGAAGCGTATCTGCTGCCAGTCCATGATGTTGGCGACCAGTTCGGGAATATCCTCTTTCTGCACGGTAAACACATCGCGCGTCATAAACTCCTCGATGAGCAGGGAATCCGGCGACCACTTCAGGGAGGCGTCATGCGTAGCCAGCGCCCAGGTATGCACCGGCTTACCCGACGCCTGCTCCCGGACCATCGCGGCGGTCAGGGCTGCCGCCCGCTCGTCGGCTTTCACCGTTTTGCCCATCTGGTGGCAGGAGTCCAGTATCCATTGGGCGCCTGTCTGGCGGGAGGCGTTTCTTTCTTCAATGATTTGCAAAAACTGATCAATATCGCCAGCGTCTACGCCTCGCTTTTCCAGTCCCACACGTGCCAGGGGTAGCAACTCTTTGCTGATGAGTTCGCTGGCGCGAAGTTTTTTGCCTCCCATCCAGGTAAACTCCGCTTCATGGCCGGCAAAGGCTGCCGCTGTGAAGTTAGACCGGGCATCGTCGAAGGGCATATGCTGGGTCACGTCGCTGTATACTTCGCAGAAGCCTTCCACCAGTCCAAGCCAGAAAGCCGCATTGGCTACCTCGTCGATGAGGCTGGGGCCGGCAGGCAGCGCCCGGTTCTCTATTCTGAGGTGGGGCTTGCCATCCGGGCTGATGCCGTAGCAAGGACGGTTCCAGCGGTATACCGTAGAGTTGTGGATCATCAGGCTGCGCAACGCAGGCGTTATGCCCTGCTCTATCTGCTCCAACACATCGTGCTCCGGGTCTGCCATCAGCATCGGGCGGAAGCGCACGACGTCTTCCTGGTAAATCTCTACAGGCGAATGGCTAACCCAATGCTTACCAAACATAACGCGGGGGCTCCGGTCGCGCAGGTGTTCTTCTGCCGTGCGGGTGTCTATAGATTGCTGGAAAAGGGCTACCCGCGTTTCGCTCCACAGCCTTTTGCCAAACAGGTAAGGAGAATTGGAGGCAATAGATAGTACCGGTCCGGTGATAGCCATCGCAATATTATACTTGCACACGAAATCTTCGGGCTTCACTTGCAGGTGTACCTGGAAGCTGGTGTTGCAGGCTTCCAACAGGGCGGAATCGTGCTTGATGTTAAGCTCATCAATACCCTGGATTTTCAGCTCCGCATTTTTGCCCCTGACCTTCTCGATGGCTTTCATCAGGGCGTGGTAGCGCGGCAGGGGCGTCATATTGTCCATCTCAAAGTCTGTCTTGCGCAGCGTAGGCAGGATGCCGGTGATGACACTGCGGAAGCCCATGCTTTCTCCCAATGCGGTAAGCTTTTCAAATTTTTGCTCAAGGTGATGCAAAAGGTCTGAGAAACACCTGCCTGTAAATACCAGCGGCTGCAAGTTGATCTCCAGGTTGAACTTAGCCAGTTCGGTTGTAAAATCTTTGTCTTGCAGGCGTTCCAACACTTCCAGGGAGATGGGCATGGGTTTATGGAATTTGTCTACCAGGCATAGCTCCTGCTCCGCACCAATATGGATAGGCTCTTTGTTGAACCATCCTGCTTCCAGCATCTTCTCCATCGCCTTCAGATCGCGCAGAATGCTTTTGGTATTTTCATGCTGGCTTTTCTGACCGGAGACTAATTTGACGTTTAATGTTCCCATAGGGAGTTGTATTTGTATAAACGGTTTTATATCTATCTTGCCATACTACCCCTCCCTTACTTGAGAATTGAATATTGAGTGTTGAATATTGAATATTTCAAACACTCAATATTCAACACTCAAGTGCATTGTAGTCCTGCCAACGCTTTTTTATTTTCCTCTCAAACCTTTCAACAAGAAACACTTGTGTGGCTCATGGGTTTAATAATAATCATTTTTATCCCATACACCAAAATCGTTTTTCTATGTCAGCACATACTTCTTACTGGAAGGCAGAGACACAACCACCCACCCTCGCGCCCCTCAGCCAGGATAGCCAAACCGAGGTCTTGATCATAGGCGGCGGCATTACCGGCATGACCACTGCCTATCTGCTGCACAAGGCTGGTAAGAAAGTGATGCTGATTGAGAGCCAAACTCTGGGTGCGGGCGTCACTTCCTGTACTTCGGGACATCTGACGGCGGCCTTTGACATGCATTATCATCAGATCGTCCAGGATTTTGACCTTCCGGCAGCCCGGCAGGTCAGTCAGGCTATGGTAGGCGCTATCAACTTTGTAGAACAAACCTGCCAGACAGAAGCTATCGAGTGTGATTTTAAACGGGTCAATGGCTATTTGTATGCAGAACTGGAAAACCAGATTGACACGCTTGACAAAGAGCACACTGCCAGCCTGGATGTAGGCATGGATGCCCGGCTGACAGACGAGGTGCCCCTGCCCTTTTCTATTCAAAGAAGTATTTTTTACCCGCATCACGCACAGTTTCATTCTCTTAAATATATCTACGCCTTAGCCCGGCGGCTCATGGATGAAGGCGTCTTGCTGTATGACCATACCAAAGCCGTGAAGATCAGTGAGGAAAGCGATATGGTGCGGGTAACGCTGGAAAACGGACACAAGATCGGCGCCCACCAGGTGATCCTGGCGACACACTCGCCCATCGGGCTCAGCCCGGTGCATACGGAAGTGGCCCCTTACAGTTCTTATGTGATAGCCGCCAAAGTAAAATCCTGGCCTGGCGAAGGGCTCTTCTGGGATTTGTACGACCCTTACCACTATATCCGGCAGGCGCCTTACCAGGGAGAACACATCCTGATCGTAGGCGGCTGCGACCATAAGACCGGGCAGCAGACGGGTACCCGGCAGGCTTACGAAGACCTCCGGCAATACACGCAGGACCGCTTTGGTATAGAGGAGGTACTCTTTAGCTGGTCCGGGCAGGTGTTTGAGTCAGCAGACGGCTTGCCTTTTATTGGCAAAAGCCCTTTGCAAAAAAATGTATACATCGCTACCGGCTACTCAGGCGACGGTCTGACCTGGGGCACCGCCGCGGCCCGTCTGCTCACCGACCTGCTGACCCAGCAGCCGAACCCGCTGGCAGATGTGGTGTCTCCTGCCCGCCTGAAGGTAGGAGCAGCCGCCAAAGATTTTATCAAAGAGAATGTCAATGTAGCCTACCATTTTATCAAAGACAGGATTTCGGTAGATGCCCGGCAGTTGGAAGATATTGTGCCTGGCGAAGGAAAGATCATCCGGCAGGGCACCCAGCAGGTAGCCGTATACCGCGACGAGCAGGGCAACTATCACGGGCTGGACCCGGTATGTCCGCATATGAAGTGTATCGTACGGTGGAACACCGCTGAAAAATCCTGGGACTGCCCTTGTCATGGCGGCCGCTTCAACTGCCTGGGCAAAATGCTGTCTGCCCCGCCTATGCATGATTTGAAGGCGGTGGAAATTTGAAACGCGGATTTTAGTGGAAGAAGTGGTATTGGTAGAGTTGAAAGCTGTTGGAGAAATTACCGATACACATTATGCTCAAATCATCAACTACCTGAAAGCCTATAAGCTGGAGTCGGACCGATTTCTATGATCTATGCAAGCGCATAATCATAATTTTTGCCGCCGTGGCCCGGTCATATTTTCGGTTATTTTTCACTACCGCAAATATGCGTAAGACCAGTTTGTTTCTCACAGCGTTAATTACGGACATTTTGTTCTTCTCTTGGGCTACTTTTCGCTGATAGTAGTTCTTGAGTTCTTCACAATGGTTGATAGCTGATAAAGCAGACATATGTAATAGGGTTTTAACGGTTTTGTTAGCTAAATGAGACACACGGTCTTTTCCTCTAATACTGGTTCCTGATCGGTATTGAAAGGGAACTACAGCGCGGCTGCCGCCCCGGCATAACAAACGGTCCGCCGCGCGGCATACTTTTTAGCATCAGTGAAGTCCTTAAACCGCAGCGGCGGCCGCTCATTGCCGGGCCGCCGGGCGGTGGTGATGAGCACTTCTCTGGCCGTCACCGCCCCGATGCCTTCTACGCTGGTAACCAGGTTAAACAGCTGGTTGAGCTCTTCGTCCGAGCGGATTAGTTCATCTAGTTGCTTGTTTACCTGGTCCAGATCTTTTTCTAAAGCCTTCAGTGAGTGTTGGCAGCACCGCGCCACGGGGGCAGTTGCATTTTCTTCTGCAAAGCTTTATCTAAAAACTCCTCCCCTTCTTGTAGTGAGGATTTAAACGGTCCGCCGCGCGGTTGCTTTTTGGCATTGATGAGCCGGGTGCGCAGGGCTGTGAGTGTTTTAAGCGGCCGCCGCTGCGGTTCTTTAATGATCGGACGCGTAGGTTGCCAAATCTTTACGCTATCTTGGT
>JBBSNI010000251.1:0-8478 GCA_038232695.1 Cytophagales bacterium | reverse complement strand
TTACCCCCCGTACCTTGCAGCGTAAACTACAGGAAGAAAATACCACCTTTCGTGCGGAAAGTGAATCCATTAAAGAAGAGTTGGCCCATAACCTTCTTTTGTCAAAGAACCTGACTGTTTCAGAAATTGCCGACCGTTTGGGCTATGCCGATCAGGCTGCTTTTCAAAGAGCTTTTAGGCAATGGACCGGCACCACTCCTAAGACCTACCGGAATGAGGCGGCTAAAAACAATTAGCTACTTCACACTTTGCAAATAGCTTCGTATGGCTCTCAATTCATCATCTGAAAAGTGCTTCATATTTTGCCAGGGCATAAACTCGTTCCGTAACAACTTGCCTTCAGGTGTTTTCCCATGCCGAATGGTGGATATAAACTGAGCTTCACTCCATTTACCCGGAGTACCTGTCGCGCTGATGTCAGGCACTGGTGGAAATCCCGGCGCTAGTGGGGCTCCACCTTTCATGTTGGGCATATGGCAACCCTGGCAGGTAGAGACCAGGTATTTCCCATAGGCAACTGCATCTGTGGGTGTAGCGGTAGTGATAGCCGTTGCGTGATCGATCCTTTCTGCCGGTAAAACTGCCACTTTGTCTAATAGCATGAGCACACGACCTAAGGGTCCCATTTCCTTTAGCCTTTCTTCCTTACTATCTACCGGTGGTATACTTTGGCAATAAGCAATGAGATTGGCCAAATCCTCCTTACTTAGCACAGCGCTTTCGTGTGCAGGCATCATCCAAAGTGATTGGCCATTTTTATCAACACCATGACGTAACACACGAACCCAATCTTGAGATGAGAAACCGGCTGGTAATCCACCTTTTACTTTGGTAAGGTTAGGGGCTGTTAGTTGAAGGAGCAGGGCATCATCCATAAAAACACTTCCTTCTAATTTGGGACCATGGCAATCCCCACAACTCCTTATCTGGTACAAATGCATGCCTTTTGCTATCGCAAGGGAATCAGATGGAATGGTGATTTCGGGTTCAGAGTAGCTGTATGTTCTGTTGATACGTTGCTCAGTGCTGATATAGATAAACCCATAGCCTATGATCATCAGCAACAGCAGTAGGAGAACGCTCCGGCCTGCCCACTTACCTATTTTTTTAAGCTTCAACATTGGTTTCCTTTTTTATGCTGTAAGAAGTGGTATCCACAGACTGAGACGGTTTACCTGTTTTGTGCAGGAGGTGTATCCCTAAAACAACCGGCCATACTATGCCTAAAACGAGATAAAGATTAACCCCGATTTCTGCTACCAGCATCCATCCCGCCATCGTTCCTACTGAGTCTAAAAAGCAAGCAGTACCTGCTATGATCGATAACAGACCGATAGTTTTGTGGTCATGGCGCAGCATTATTCCAAAGCCGATCCACCAGGTACCCGCAAAGATTACTTCCAGTATATTCCAAAGTCCTTTTGTTACGAAGTGCGTGATGGTATTAAATACCAATACAATGGAATGCTGATCTGCTTTGGGTGTGGCACTGTATTGTTGCATTAACTCTGGCCAGGCTGAAGCAAGAATCGCTGCTCCGATTGCTCCAGTGAGTACATAAGCCAGCCCGGAAAAAGTAAACAAGGGCACCCACGGAGATTGATACTGATACTGCTTGTGCAGATAAAAAATGGCAGGCAATAAGAGTAGGTAATATCCCGCCATGTCAAGCAACAAAAACCAATAAGCTGCTTTGTAATTGTGCGCGTACTGCAGAAGAAGGGCAGGTTCGCTGAAAGCATCAAAATTGTATTCAACGGCATGTGCTCCAAGGAAAATGCAGGCTGCCGATACAATTCCTGCGGTTATGGTAGTGATCCCGAGCGTTCGTTTGTAGTTTGATATATTTTCCATACAGCAAATCTACAATGCTGTTTAGTCAACAACTGTAGCAAATGCCGCCAAAATGTTTGCAGTTTGCGACAAAAACTAAGCTATTATCAGACGGGCATAAGAAACCTCCAGGTCTGATACGAAAATTATATTTTCCTGTCTGTATCAAAGTTTTCCAGCAGGTCGGCTACTTTTTTGACAAACAGACCCCCCAGGGCGCCGTCTACCACCCGGTGATCGTAAGAATGAGACAAGTACATCTTATGGCGGATCGCAATGGCATCACCTGCCGGGGTTTCAATCACGCTGGGCTTCTTGACGATAGCGCCCAAAGCCATGATGGCGACCTGCGGCTGCATAATGATCGGCGTGCCCATCAGGTTGCCAAAAGAGCCGATATTAGAAACCGTATAAGTCCCGTTGGCAATCTCATCAGCAGAAAGCTGCTGCTGGCGCGCTTTGCGGGCCAGCTCGTTGACCTTTTTGGAAAGTCCCAGCAGGCTTAGCTCGTCAGCATTTTTGATCACAGGCACGATCAGGTTGCCGTCAGGCAGAGCGACCGCCATCCCTATGTTGATATTTTTTCGCCGGATGATGTTGTCCTGTTCTACCGATACATTCACCATAGGATATTCCCGTAAAGCCTGCGCCACCGCTTCTATAAAAATAGGAGTGAAGGTAAAACTTTCGTTTTCCCGTTGCTGGTAAGCGCCTTTTACCTGTTCACGCCACTGCACAAGGCGGGTGACATCTGCCTCCACAAAGGAAGTCACGTGGGCGGCAATGCGCTTGGAATCCACCATGCGGGTGGCGATCATTTTCCGCATCCGGTTCATGGCAATTACTTCATCCTGTGTATCGGCGGTAGGGGATAAGACCTGGGATGATTGAAAATTTTGAGTATGGGAAGTATTTGAAATATCTGTGAGCTGCTGAGAGGATTCGTCTGCTTCGCTGCGGGAGGTATCTCCATTGTTTTTATTTTTAAATCCTGGCGATTCCAGGTAGTGGATCATATCTTTTTTTGTAACCCTTCCTTCTTTGCCTGTTCCCTCAATCTGTTCCAATTCTTTGAGGGAAATGCCTTCTTTCTTAGCTATGTTCATCACCAGGGGTGAGTAGAAGCGTACAGCAGAAGCCATAGTCGTTTCCGGTGAGGTTCTGCCCACCTCAGCGACTGGTATCTGGGTTTTTACAGTTTCAGTTGTTTTTACCCCGCTTTCAGGCGTTTTCTGTTCTTCTGACTTTTCCGGGGGATTTTCACCTGTGGCTTCTCCGGTATTTTGGTCTATAACTGCAATAGGGTTGCCTACCTGTACCACATCGCCTTCCTGCACCAGGATTTTTTTGAGTACACCGCTGTGCGTAGCTGGCACTTCCGTATCTACTTTGTCCGTTGCAATCTCCAGCACCGATTCGTCCTGTTCAATGGCGTCGCCTTCCTGTTTGAGCCATTTCAGAATGGTTCCTTCCATGATACTTTCCCCCATGCGGGGCATCACCATTTCTACGGTTGTCATAATTTAGGTGTTAATGTTTTAAGGTGTTCGGGGTTACAGTGCGAAAGTGTTAAAGTACCATAACACCTTAACACCTTAGCACATTAACACTGTAACACCATTTTTCAAAAATAAAAGATTAATCCTCCATATCCACCATTCCGGTCAAAGTTAGCCTTAATAAGTTGAGCAGAGCAACGGTAGAGAATTGTATGTTCAGCATTCTGTCTTTGGTAAGGGTGAGTTTGCGGGCGTGGGTCTGTTCTCCATCTGCTACAGCGATCCATACCGTGCCAACGGGTTTTTCCTCGGTGCCACCCTCAGGTCCGGCTATGCCGCTGCTGGCGAGGCCTACATCCGTGCTACATTTTTTTCTGACCTGCTGCGCCATCTCTCTCACCGTTTGTTCACTGACCGCCCCATATGTGGCAAGGGTATCCTGACTTACGCCCAGGATACCCACTTTCAGATCGTTGTGATAAGGAACCATAGCTCCCTGAAAGTATCTCGAACTGCCAGGCACCGATGTCAGGATGTGCGCCACGTGTCCGCCAGTACAACTTTCTGCTAAAGATATGGTTTTATATTGCTTCATAAGTAGCTGTCCTACAGCTTCTTCCAGCGAAATATCGCCATAACCATACACATATTTTCTGATCAAAGGTAATACCTGCTCTACCTGCTGGTCGACTTCCTGTTCCAGTTGGGTCAGCTCGTCGCCAAAGGCGGTCAGGCGTAGCCGGATCTTGCCAAAATGGGGCAGGTAAGCCAGTTTGATATGTGAGGGCAGGCTGGTTTCCCAAGCGTCAATCTTATCGGCCAGCCAGGATTCCCCAATGCCGACCGTTTGTATCATCCGGTGATAGATCACAGGCAGCGTAAACCGCTCTTTGATCTTCGGGATGACAGACGCTATCATCATCGCCTTCATTTCATAAGGGATGCCAGGCATTGAGACAAACACCTTGCCCTGCTCCTCGAACCACATGCCGGGTGCGGTGCCCATGCTGTTGCTGATCATGGTGCATTTTTCGGGAAGCTCTGCCTGTTTTTCGTTGGTAGGCGTCATCGGACGGTTTCGCATCGCAAACAAGGCGGTGACTTCCTGCAAAGCCTGGGGGTTCATGACCAACGGCGTATCAAAATACGCTGCCAGGGTTTGCTTGGTAATATCATCTTTGGTAGGGCCCAACCCCCCGGTGATCAGCACTAAGTCAGCCCGGCCGGAGGCTTCCTCCAGGGCTTTGAGGATTTCTTCCCGCAGGTCGCCGACCGATACCTTACGGATGATGCGGATGCCTAATTCGCTTAACCTTTCTCCCATCCATTGCGTATTGGTATCCAATGTCTGTCCGTACAGTATCTCATCGCCAATGGTGATCACCTCTGCTAACACTTTTTTCATGGGGTATGTCGTTTAACTAAAGTATTCTGAAAAATAGCAACATCAAAATGAATAAACTTAACTTTATTTCTACCACAGCAAGAAGCAAAGCACTGCTTATATTATCTTTTTTGCCCTTCTTTTTGTTTACCTCCTGCAATACTTTAAACCAAGTGCTTGACGATTATGCAGGCGCAGGCGGCCTTACCCAGGCAGAAATTGTATCAGGACTGAAAGAAGCCCTGAAAGAAGGTGCCCAGTTTGCTGCTAATAATGCTTCCCAAACCAATGGATTTTTAAAAAACCCGATCACGGACATCCGCATCCTGATGCCTGCCGAATTGCAAAAGGTAGAAAAAAACATCAGAAAGATTCCTCTCGTAGGCGACCAGGTAGTAGACGATTTTGTAGAAGCCATGAACCGGGGAGCAGAGAAAGCCGCTAAAGAAGCCGCCCCCATCTTTGTCAACGCCATTACTTCTATGACGATCAACGATGCGGTAGGCGTTCTGAAAGGGGATAGCACCGCGGCGACCACTTATCTCAAAGGGGCTACCTCATCGCAGTTGGCTGATAAGTTCAAACCTATCATCCGCAACGCCTTGAATGATGTGGGCGCTACCCGCTATTATGATGCCCTGCAGGAGGCTGTGAGTACCTATAACAAAACGCCTCTGGTCAGTAAGATCAACGTCAATGTAAACCAATTACCGGTGTTGGAAGACTACGCCACCGACAAAGCGATACAGGGATTGTTTCAACTGGTAGCCGTGGAAGAAAAAAAAATACGCAGAGACCCCTTAGCCCAATCCAAAGAGATCATCAGAAAAGTTTTCAGCAGCGTAAAGCAGTAACAGATTTCGTCAGGATTACTTTCACCGAACATTGAAATTGAATAAACGAGGAAATTTTTTAAGATTTGTTTAGTAACTAAAATTATGTTAAATAAATATTCATCCACCTCATAAAAGAAATATCTATATTGCAGCAAACTTTATATTATGCTTGATAGGATAGAAGGTGCTATACAGGATATAGCCGATGGTAAGATCGTTATTGTCGTAGATGACGAAAACCGCGAGAACGAAGGGGACTTTATCTGTGCGGCTGAATACATAACTCCCGAAATTGTCAACTTTATGGCTACCTACGGACGGGGGCTGATCTGTACTCCGCTGACCGAAGAACGCTGCGAAGAACTTGAACTCAGCCTGATGGTGGGAAAAAATACTTCCAACTACGAAACGCCTTTTACCGTTTCCGTAGACCTTAAAGGGCATGGATGTACGACAGGAATATCGGCTTCTGACCGCTCAAAAACGATACGGGCACTCGTAGACCCCGAAACCAAACCTGACGAACTGGGCAAGCCTGGTCATATTTTTCCGCTCAAAGCCAAAACGGGCGGCGTACTGCGCAGAAGCGGACATACCGAAGCGGCTATTGACTTTCCACGACTGGCGGGTTTGAGACCTGCCGGTGTGCTTGTCGAGATCATGAATGAAGATGGTACTATGGCGCGACTGCCCGACTTGCGTAAAGTAGCTGACCGCTTTCAACTCAAGCTGGTTTCTATTCAAGACTTGATAGAATACCGCCTTGCTAATGAAAGCCTGATCAGAAAAGAGCTTTCCATGCCGATTACCACCACGCATGGCAATTTTGATCTGCATGTCTATCAGCAGGTTAATACCGAAAACTATCACCTGGCGCTGGTCAAAGGATCGTGGACAGAACAGGAAGCTATTGCCGTGCGGGTACATTCCTCCAATCTGCTGGAAGACATATTTGGAGCCGTAGTGCAGGTTGGGCATCCGAATGCTTTTCAGGAGACGATGCAAATGGTGACTTCCTACGGCAAAGGTATTATCTTATACATGAACCAGGAGAGTATGGGCCAGGGATTCCTGCACAGGATCAAACAGTACCAGCAGGAGGTGCGCGCTGATGTGAACATGGACCAGCGTGATTACGGGGTGGGCGCCCAAATATTAAGGGACCTGGGCGCCCGGAAGCTCAGACTCATTACCAATCATCCTAAAAAAAGGGTAGGGTTGCAGGGTTATGGGCTCGAAATTGTAGATTATCTACCTATCCAGCCCGCTTCCTGATACTTTTTTTTCAAATCTGGTGTTATTATTACATGAGAATCAAGGCTATATCGCTTATGCAAACCCTAAAAGCTTTTTTCCTGGTTTTTTTACTTTTCTATGCCCTGCCAGCACTTTCACAGTATTTTCCTTCTGAGGTGTGGCACGACGGTAAGGTTACTTTGCTTTCCGGGGAAGAAATCCGGGGACAGGTTAAGTATAATCTGGAAGGCGACCTGGTACAGGTCAATGTCAACAACACGATTCAGACCTATAGTGCCCGCAAATTGCTCTTTTTTGAAATATTTGATGAAACAGCTTCGCGCTACCGCCAGTTTTATGCCCTTCCCTACGATGTCCGGCCAGGCTACCGGGTTCCGATTTTGTTTGAGGTGCTGCACGAAAATACAGTTACCCTGCTTGCCCGGGAGTCTGTTGTGCAGGATAATGTACCTCAATATAATTACTATAGCTATTATAACTATGGCAACCGCTTTGCCACACGCTACCGCTTAGAATATGATTATTATTTTCTGAACCAACAGGGCGGAATTGCTTCTTACAGCCAGAAAAAGGACGATTTGCATGGGGCACTTACCCAAGGACTTTCCCGTCCGTCAGCGGCTAATCAACAAGCCCTGGAAAAATATATCAAAAAAAACAAACTCAAAGTAGACCGGCAAAGAGATTTAGTGCGTATTGTTGCCTACTATAATTCACTGATCAATGCTTAATCTTTCATGGCAAAACCTTTGATCCTGGTGTCTAATGACGATGGCATCACCGCGCCCGGTATTCGTTTGCTGGTTCATTTGATGCAGGAAATCGGAGAGGTGGTCGTCGTAGCGCCCGATAGCCCGCAATCCGGTATGGGTCATGCGATCACCATTGGTAATACTATTCGCTTGTATGAGACCGATCTGTTTGAGAACATCAGAGCGTATAAATGCTCGGGTACACCGGCGGATTGTGTTAAATTAGGTAAACACTATGTGTTGAAAGGGCAAAGACCGGACCTGGTTGTTAGCGGCATCAATCATGGCAGTAATACTTCCATCAGTGTTTTGTATTCGGGCACTATGTCGGCAGCAGTGGAAGGCGCCTTAGAAGGGTATCCTTCTATTGGTTTTTCGCTCTGCGACTACGACAGCGAAGCGGACTTTTCTCATGTAGAAGCCTATGTCTCCCGGATTGCCCGTTGTGTGTTGGAGCAGGGTATGCCCAAAGGGATTGCCCTGAATGTTAACTTTCCTGCCAGGCAAAAAGAGAAGATCAAAGGCATCAAGGTTTGCCGTCAGGCTCATGCCAAGTGGCAGGAGGAGTTCGACCAGCGTATAGACCCCAACGGACGGCCGTATTTCTGGCTGGCTGGCAACTTCGTTAACTTTGACAAAGGTGAAGACAACGACGAGTGGGCCATTGCCAACAATTATGTGTCTATGGTTCCTATTCAATATGACATGACAGCCCATCATGCCATCAGTTTGCTCAATGAATGGCCGCTCAACGACTTCTAACCTCTCTCGAACACAGCATCCAAGGCAGCCAATAGCTTTTTTTCCTCCGACTCCCAATAAATATCATCAGGCTGACCATAGCGGTAAAATTTCCGCTCAACCATTTGCCGGGCGATAGCAGGTGCGTCAAAGTTGTTAAAATCCAGGGGAATACA
>JBBSNI010000250.1:0-8478 GCA_038232695.1 Cytophagales bacterium | reverse complement strand
CCCTGAGGAAATAAGGGATATTTCTACATTTAATTTTTAACATCCTGCTGGATTGGGGAGGTTAAAAATTAAAAAAGATCCTCCAGTGAGTTGATTTAAAGGTTTTTACCCTACTCATAAAAGGCTAAAGTCGAGCTAAGGGGATGACCAGAATACCAAACAAAGCGACCATCCAGGGCATGGTGCGCCAGCGCGAAGGGCTGCCCATCCAGCCCATCAGGAATTCAAAGGTGTAGGCCAGCGACCCCAGCATTCCATCGGACACGGGCAGCGAATGCGACATATTGGAGTTGAGCACCAGGCGGCTTCCCTCTCCGAAGAAAGGATCCCAGGCCTGCTCAATGAATCCTAACTGAAAAGCGCCTAAGTAGCGCGATACCACCCATCCGGCAAAGCCCAGCACGATCATGATCCAGCGCTGGGGCCAGCTCGAAGGGTTGTAGCTCCAGCCGGGCGGCACTTCCGAACCCATCTTCATATACATGATCATATTGGGCATCCCCGGAATCAGGATGGTCAGGGCAATGACCAAAGCGCCTACAAGCGTATCGTTGAGGTAGGCTACCGATGTAGGCGCCCAGAACAACACCGGGGCAATGTTGAGCCATACGCCCACGAAGCAGGCGATCCACAGGCTTACGGGCCGGTTGGGTGTGAGCGAACGCCAGCCGAAGAAGATCAGCAGCAGCCCGCTGATGATGTCGCTCCAGGTCATGGCAGCTATTCTTTGCTGTAAGGTGAGCCATACTTCCCTGCCGCCGCTAGGTTCTACCGTTCCTACGCCGTAACTGAAAGTGAGGGGAGACAAGACCAACCAGAAGCCCAGGATGATGAGCAGCCAGTAGATCCAAAGCGTTTGCATATGGTGCATGTGCAGCATCTGCTCGCGTTGCTCCTGATCCATTTTGTGATGCGACTCTCCGCCGGCATCCTGCTCATGCGATTCCTCTTGATGCTCTTTGTCGCCATTTTGGTGCATGTCCATCGGGCGGACTACGCCACGGGAACCCATGCTGCTGTTGTGCTTATCTTGCTTGTCTTTTGCCATAAAAAAATTGATTACAGATCGTTAAAAATGTCAGTAGATAGGCGGCAAAATATCCACTTCTTATTGGGTATACGCCTGCTCCTGCTGGCCCACTTTCCGTTTGTTCTTCTTTATCATTTTGCTAAGTCCTATCAGAGCACCCGTTAATCCTCCCAAGGCTAAACCCACACTGGTGCCGGTGAATACGGCTACGGCAGGTCCTGCGGCTGCAAACTGACCAAAACCCTGAATAGGCCAGATGCCTGTAGCAACAAGATACGATAAGATACCTAGCAACAGCGCCGTGGCTATGCCTGCCCAAATCGCCAGCTTGCCAATGATGGGGTCATATACCAGGTTGCCTTCCGGGTCGTAGTTGGTGTTGCCTACGATCAAGTCTTCGTCAGTTTTAACAGTATTTTGATTCATAGCGATGGTAGGGTATCAATTTTTACGGTGTTGCTGGTTACGGGTTGCCGTTGGGCAAAAGGAGACAGGAGCAGGTCAATGTCCTGCTGAACTTTGTTTGTTACCTGGTCTTCATTGCCAATGATCCAGCCAAAATTAAGAATTGTTTCCTGCGGTCCGGTAGCAAAAGGCTTAACCATGGTCAAGTAGTCGTGCACTGCTTTGGGAACGCTATCCTGTTTTACTAGCAAGATCGGACCGTGTTTTCCCATATGTCCTAACACAGCGGCAGGAATCATTTCCAGTATATGATCAGCGTTGCCAATGATAAAGTTATGCCCAGCCTGGGCGATGCCCCAACCAAAGCTACGCGGCTTCCATCCCCACCACCAACCAAGGTTGCGTCCATAATCTTTGTATCCGGCGTTCACCGTATTGGATGCGTACACATTATCACCAAAAATTCTTCGGGTAAGTCCGTACTGCGCTAATTGCCGTGCTACTTTATCAGAAATCACTTCGGGGCCACCCGTGAGATAGATGTACGAATCGTAATCCCAGAAACGGCGATTAAGCATTTTGATCGTAGCGGCAGGAATAGAGTCCTGATATACCCAGGCAAAGCCCTTGCCCATATGTGCATTCCAACCCATAGCGCCCATGCCGTGCTTCATGCCATCGGGATGATCAATGGCGGAGATGACCATTTCATCGGGATAATCTGACTTGAGCGTAGCTTGCCAGCGATCCAGGAGTTCTGCCAGGAGTATAGGGTCTTTCTCATTAAAAGAGCGCACCCGGTAATCCAGGGTTTCTTTTATCTTCTTGATTTCTTCTTCCGGCACATTGACCGCATACACATCCGTTCGTTCGTCTTGTAATACACCATCGGGTCGTAACCGGCGCATTTCACGCAGCGTAGCCTCAGAGATATGCCCATCCTCTGTCAGGTATAGCATAGGTGCATTGACAGGCATATGGGTGATACGGCTCATCGCCGTAAAAGCGATCTTCTCATCCTGCGGACACAGCAGGATAGCACCTACCGCATTATCTTCCCGTGTCGCCGGGTAAACGGTTTGAGTCAGTAAAATGGCTTGTTCTTCCGGCGTACTGCCAGGCAGGCGTACGGTGTTAGCTGTAAAGTTAGCTTGATCCTGAAGGGGTAAACCACCGACAGGAGGGCCTTCAGTGGTGCCGCAGGCAGACAACATAAGCTCAACTACTATAAAAATAATACGATAGCGGATCATGTGTTTCCAGGTTTAAGGTGACTACGGATCATGAACCAGTTAAAAGGCCAGGCAACCAGAAAGCCTAAAAAAGAGGCGACCCACAAGCTGCCAAACCACAAAATATCGTCTTCCTTGGGCATCATTGGGATGTGGTTCATCAGCATCCACCAGGTCAGGGACATCATGCCCAGGCTGACGGCTGCCATACTGAGCAGGGTCGTTTTGAAAGACATCCAGGCTACCTGCTTCTCTGGCATATCCATCATCATTTTTTTCATTGGATACTGTGCCAGCAACCAGGCAGTGAGCACGCTTAATACAAACATACCGATCATCATGATAGGCATACCAGCACCCAGCCAGTACACAAAGTCGCTCAGCCATTCGTCATAGATAAGAGGAAACCCAAACCAGACAAACAGAAACCCAATCGCCACCATCAAAGGGGCACCATACCCAAAACCCATCATGGTAGCAGCCGCACTTTGAATATTCTGCGGGCGCAGCCAGTGCCACGTTCCATCAGCGCTTTTGTAAGCCGGACGACGATATGCAGTGAGGTACAGCAGAGGACCAATGATCGGTAGCAGTAACGAACCCAGCGTCCAGGCAATCTTCATCGGCACATGGACCATCGGCAGGGTGTTGGCGGCATGGACGCCCACAAAGATGGATGAAGCAATGCCCAGGGTAATGAACATGATCATCAACCCTTCCATATAGCCAAGCGCAACAGCGCCCAAACTGGCATATTCAGCCTTTTCAACCGAAAAATCCATCCGGCTCTGCGCAGCGTAGCTGACCATAGGGCTGACTACCCAAAAGTGACGGAACGGTCCTTCGGAGGGAGAAACAAACCAGTCAGATCGTTGCGTCCAGGCATAGCGGTCGGTGCTGGCAGGTAGGCTGCCATCGTCGCCGGCATATAGCAGAGAAGCGTTGTTGCTTCGTGCGAATGGCAATGCTGCTAACCCCATTAACGCATCTTTGGGTGTAGTCACCACGTAGTGGAAGTATCCGTTTTGCCGGTCGTGCTTTCTTCCCCATCCAAACTCGGTAGCCTCATCGCGGTACTCGGCAAGGCGCACCGCGTGATCGGCCGGGTTGCGCCCGCTGAGGCGTTCAGCTTCTGAAAATGGATTTCCTGCCGTAGACGGAACAAGTGATGCCGGCCCAATGAGGTAAGCCGTCAGGTTTTGATAAGGTTGTATGTCACTCTCCGGAACTTGCCCATTGGTGACAAAGATGATGGGTGAACCGTAATAATATGCATAATACAGCGCAGGCAATGCCCATTGCAGCGCTTCCTGGCTTCCTGCTGGCAAAATCAACACGTGCCGGGCTTGAGGATTCACTGAGATGCTTTCTCGCACAAAACGCATCCAGTTCTCTTCTGTGGGCGCATCTTGCGCTACTGTGACACCCTGGTAATTGATCACTTTTTTCAAATACTGATGCAAAGCTCCAGGATCAGATTATAGTATTCGGGTCACATTTTTGGTATGTGCGGTCAGCCGCCCTTCCGTTGCCCCTTTTTTGGCCCAGGTAGCTACTTCAAGGTCTTCTTTGATATGATTAGTCAGACCGAAGCCTAAAATAAGGATGACTGCGGCAGCCAATGAAAAATAAGGCCATTTCATAAGTAAAATTTTTATTTTTCCTGCACCTGAGCATCTTCCCGTTGACTGCTCACTTTCCACACGACCCCTGTATAAGGATGAGCGGTCATGCCGGAGTCTTCAAACTCTACGACACCAAAATCCACGATGTACAAATTACCGTCTTTATCCCAACTTAGCTGAATAGGGCGTTCCAGTCCGCCGGTCTTATTGACGGAAGCAGGCAGGTGGTCTTTGTTATAAATGAAGTCTTCCGCTTCCCCGGTACTCAGATCTACCTGCTGTACTTTAAAGCCCGGCCAGTCATATTTTACGCCATCCGGTGCATTTTTTTCTTCGGGTACGCCTTTGGGCAGTTTAGGATGGTAAGCCTGACCCTTAAAGAAAGGAACAATAACACCAAACTCGGCGACCAGGATATTGTCTTCAGCTACGCCAAAGTCCTCCCGGCCAAAGACCATGCCCTGGGCAGCGCTATGGACCGAAAGGCGAGCTACGGGCTGTCGGGGCTTCTCTTTTCCTTTGAGCAGTTTACGGTGCGTTTCTTCGGTAAGCACGAAGTTGCGTTCCTCTTTTTTCACACCAAAGCGTTCATCGGTGATGGGGATGCCGCTATAGTAGTCGGGCCAGCCGTACCACTCACCTTCTTTAATCTCGTACACGGGTTCATAGTCAAAGTATAAGCCCCGGGGAGGCATCGGGTTGGCACTGTTCATGGTAGCGACCAGCTTGCCTTCCGGTGAGAAGCGATAGCCCAAGCTGGAACGCAGCCCCCAGGCAATACGTTCTATGCCGGTACCATCCGTATTACAGCGAAAGAAAGCGCCGTTACAGATTTCCTGCCCCTTGATGACTTGTCCGGCTTGCGTTTTTTCTCCTAAAGGAACATAGACGCCGGTTTCTACCGAATCAGCCTCTGCAATTTTTACTTTTTCGGTCGATACCCAGAAATTCTTTCCGGTAAGGGTGACATCTTCGCCCGGCACCTCATGTGCCTCAGGCTTGTTGAACATATCAATCACTTTGATCCAATGCTTTTCGATGACGCCAGAGTTGCCCTGGGTAGAAAGAAAGAAATACATTTTATCATCTTTGAAGATAGGCTTGGCATTCAAAAATTCTCCCCAGGAGGGTAGTCCGTTGATGATTGTTTTGAACTCGCCGCTGGCCAGGTCATACGTAGAGTAGCGCGAGCGGTGTGAAATGTAGAGTTTACCCTTGTGGAAAGTAACGCCGGTCAGTGGTGGAATGAGCCCTTCGGGCATGTCAGCGGAGGAAGCACTTTTTTTGATGTCTTTCATCGCCACTACCTTATCATACAAAACCTCGGTAGTGCCGTCGGGTTTCAGGCGTAGGATGCGTGCCGGGGGCGCCTGGGCGGGTTTGGTGCCGTAGGTATGGCCGCCCGCTTCCGCGATGTACTTGTTGCCCTGATCATCAAAGGTGATGTCTACCGGATAGCTAAGCCCGCTGGTCAGAGCCTCAATCTGCAAATTCTCGGGCATATGGATGGCAGCGGAATCCACTTTGCGACGGCTGTCCTGATGTACTTCTCTGACAGCAGCCGTTTCGTTGCCCCGGGTTTTTTCCTGGGCAAAAGCTAAGGGGCAAACAAGGAAAGCAGTAAGAAAGAAGCTAAGCGTGTAGTGTAAAAAAGTTTTCATAAGTTTAAAAATTAATGATGACACATACTTCTAAAAAGTAGTATATAGCAGCTTGTGTTTGTCATTACGCCCCGAAAAATGTACGAAATTCCGGTTATTTTGTATGAAATTCTTCTTTAATGTTTTGAGTGCTTTCAAAACAGAACTTTTTCCTCCCTTTGAAATGGCAGCTTTGCACATTTCAAGGGGAGGAAAAAGTTTAAAGACAATAGAAAACAAAATCAGGAAAGAGTAAGTTATTAAAAAAACACGCAGGCAAGTTTAAAGCATTCGTGACAAGCCTTCGCCTGCTGGCCTATGATCCCGTCTTGAGAGAACAACTTTTTATTTTTACCTGCCCGGTATTTAACATCTGGCTATATTTTGTTGTCATTCCTTACACTTTTTTATAACCTAACAACTGATTATCATGAAAAACAAAACACACCACCTATCATGGCTAATGGTCAAGCTTTTTGTCCTTTTCGGCCTCTTTTCTTTCGTCTCCGCTTGTCAATATGCCGATGTTCTGGACGATCTGCTGGAAAAAGACAAGGACAAGGATGACAAAGAAGTATTTATGGCCGAGTTGGACGCCCTGAACGACTCAGGGGTTATGGGGCATGTTACCCTGACCTTGAAAGGCAACAAACTAACCGTTAAGATCAAGGCCGAAGGATTAGAGGCAGATTCTCTTCATCCACAGCATATTCACGGGCTTGAAAACAACGAAATGGCAAGCTGCCCGCCTGCCTCAGCCGACAAGGACGGAAACGGACTTGTTGAAATTGGCGAAGGGATACCTTTTTATGGATCTGTTTTACTTCCGCTCATGCCTTTCCCTCATGCCTCGAAACAGGGTAAAATCCATTATGAGCAGACTTTTGCCTTAGGCGAGGGCGAGACTATTGCTTATGAAGACCTTAAGTCGCTTGAAAACCGCGTCATCGTACTACATGGCATGACGGTAGACGGAAAGTATGTGGCATCACTGCCCGTTGCCTGCGGCATGATCATGATGGAGGACGAAGAAGAAGATTACTAGTTAACCCCGTCAATCATAACAGTGAGGCTCCTCTCACATTAGCGCTCACGCTAAGTGGGCGTTTTTTTTAACCTAATAAATTTTTTATACTTATGAAAACTACATCCACAATGAAGGGGATGCTAAAAAGCAGTGCCCTTCCCCCACGCGCCTGGCTTACCTTTAAGCTTTTAACAATTTTCACTTTATTTCCTCTTATTTTCCAGTTGTGACAGACTTGAAGACATCCTCAAAGACCTTGACAGCGAACCAAAGAAACAGTCAAACAAAGCAAGTCTGGATTTGATTGCAGAAGGGCTTACCTCCCCGGTAGCTATGGCGGAGGCCCCGGATGGAAGCGGCAACCTTTTCATTGTCGATCAGGTAGGTGTGATCAAGGTGGTTACCCCGGACGGGGAAATGCAGGAAGAACCGTTTTTGGATCTGAAGGATAAAATTGTACCACTCAAGGAACATTATGATGAAAGAGGGCTCTTAGGGTTGGTCTTTCACCCGGATTATGCCAGCAACGGCAGGTTCTTTGTTTATTACAGTGCGCCACTGCGGCCGGAAGCACCTGATGATTTTAACCATACCAGCCATATTGCTGAATTCAAAGTGATGGCAGGCAATCCTCTGATGGCAGATAAAAGTTCGGAGAAAATTTATTATATGTGGACGAACCTTATACCAATCATAACGTCGGTACGCTTGCCTTTGGTCCTATGGATGATAATCTCTATATTTCTTTAGGAGATGGCGGTAACCGTGATGATGAAGGCATCGGCCATGTGGATGATTGGTACGATAAGAATGCCGGTGGCAACGGACAGGATATTACACAAAACCTGCTGGGTAGCATATTGCGGATTGATGTGGATGGTGGTGAGCCTTATGGTATCCCGGCTGATAACCCTTTTGTGGGAAAAGACGGGCTGGATGAAATCTATGCCTATGGTTTCCGTAATCCTTACCGTTTTTCTTTTGATATGGGAGGGTATCACAGCTTATTTGTAGGGGATGCTGGGCAAGAGTTGTGGGAAGAGATAAGTATGGTAGAAAAAGGAGGTAATTATGGTTGGAATGTAAAAGAAGGTACGCATTGCTTCGATGCCGCTAATCCTGAGAAGCTGTTTTAAAACCTCATAAAGGCTACGTTCAAACTGTTCTGATCATATATGCAATAGCCATTCAGTAGTAGAATCACGGTTTACCCAAACGTTTTTCACGAATAATTGAATGCTTAACATAGTTTTAAAACAGCCTCTGAGAATCTACCGACAGATTGCCCTGAGGTGGATGCAGCCACAGGCGATCCGCTGATTGATCCTATCATTGAATTTAAAAATGCCAAGCAACCCGGTGGATTGGGGCTGGTGGTGGTAGGCGGTAATGTGACTGATGAAGTAATTAAGGGATCATTGAAGAAATAACCTACCCATATAATAGGAAGGCTTGATCCAGACATCCCATTTAGGAAGTTGTTGGCTTCTGATAAGATGCTTTTCTCGCTGCTGCATTT
>JBBSNI010000249.1:0-8484 GCA_038232695.1 Cytophagales bacterium | reverse complement strand
TTATGTCCCAATAATTCTTGTACTGTTCTAATATCATAGCCATTTTCCAATAAATGTGTAGCAAAGCTATGCCTGAAAGTGTGACAACTGGCTTGTTTTAAAATGTTTGATCTTTTAATTGCTTTCTTGACTTCCCTCTGAACAGCACTTTCGTGTAAATGATGCCTTCTTTCCGAATTTATTGCTTGATCATAAAATCTTCTTGACGCTGGGAAAACCCACTGCCATATCCATTCTTTCTCAGCATTAGGATATTCCCTTTGCAAGGCATAAGGTAGCACTACTTTTCCATATCCTTTTTCAAGGTCATGGTCATGTAATACCTTTACTTCTCTTACATGATTTTCAAGATATTCTTTAATAGCAGTTGGTAATATGGTTATCCTATCTTTTTCACCTTTACCATTTCTGACAACAATCTGATTGTAATTAAAATCAATATCCTTTACTCTTAATCTTAAGCATTCCAAAAGTCTTAAACCTGATCCATATAATAAATTTGCCACTAACCAATAAGTGCTTTTTAAATTAGACAAAACATCTTCAGTTTCTTGTTTGGTGAATACCGCTGGAATATGTTTCGTTTTCTTTGCTCGAACAAATTTATCTCCTATCTCAATTTCCATATCCAGCACATAACGATATAAAAAGAGAATGGCATTTAGAGCCTGGTTTTGAGTAGAAGCAGCCACTTTCTTTTCGCAAGCCAAAAAAGATAAAAATTGGTTTATTTCATGACTTCCCATCGTAGCAGGATGCCTTTTCTGGTGATAATAGATATATTTTTTTATCCAGGTCAGATAAGTTTTTTCAGTTCTTCTGCTGTAGTGCCTTATTTTTATCTGCTCACTTACTTTTTCCAGTAATTTAGATTTTGCCATATCTTATTGATTTATTTCGTGCTACTTTAATGTTGATCCAAAATTATCTATTTTTTTATTTGCAGTATTTGTTAAAATTGATGTATTTACAATACATTAGTTTTCAATAAGTTTTATAAAAATCTAACGAGTGATAGACTGCAATTTTGCAGCCTAATATATAGTTATGCGGACTTTGCGGGTCAGTCGCCGGAGCGAGCCAGCAATTTTTCCTTAGTGAACTGGCACGAACTCTCGCTTACAAGGAGTTGATTTATGGTACTTACTTCGGAACTATTCAAAAATAATAAGCAGCTACAAGATTGCTCAGAACGGGACTCTGCACATATCGTAGCAAACGAACCTCCTGTACGCAGAGGTGTAAATGATCGTGGCGAACACGTTGCTCTAATACACAAGGCACTTCGCCAGATTATGCCTAATGTTTCATTCGGACTTGAGGAAGCGACGGAAACGTATGGTCCGAAGACGGCTGAAGTTGTACGGCAGTTCAAGGCAATGCAAAATCCGCCGATTCTCAACAAAGCCCTTCGCCAGACAACACCGGATAACATTGTCGGTAAACTGACGATTGCTGCCCTTGATGAGCAGGTCAAGCGTAAGAAGCCGACGTTACCGCCCGTCGTGCCTCCGGTAAAACCGGACGCAACTGAAGAGCGGCTTGTATTCAAAAAAACATTTGAAGAAAGATTTATCAACAGACCTGCGCGTGACCCCGAAGGGGGATTTGGGGATGCCCTTGGCGAAGTGCTATTTGCAGCATCCAAAGATTTTCCGCGAATGCTCAGAAATCCGATTGAGGGGAGCGATTTCGACGACGGGATAGTTCAGTCGAAACAGACCCGTCCGATCTTTGTGTCTCAAGTAATGAAGGTGGTCAACATTGACGAGGAGGTTCGTCGGCTGCCAAACGTGGTCAAATTCGGCGCATTTTCAATTGTATTAAATATAACTCGCATATATACCTATTCGTATGGAGTGGGTCAGCCGACCCACAAGGTGATAGTCAACACGACAAGGACATTACTCAAGGTGTTTCCCGGAGTGGAACGATCCGTCCAACGAAGCACACGATTCGTTTCACAACCGTCCAGTTTTCTCGACCCGCGATAACTGAGTCATCGGATTTTGACGGCACATAGTTTTTGGTAGAACTTGCTTTATAATAACGCGCCGCCGAACAAATCATTGGACGTGAGGGCGAAACGACTTCTCTTTATAATCTATTTTGGTAAACTCGGAGTTGTCTGTGGCTGGTTTCGCCCCGCGTCAACTCAACCGTTGGGTGCTTCGTGATAGTTTGCGGTAGTTGCAGGTGAATATCGTATGAAATCTGTTCCACTAAAAGCCGAATTGTCGACTGTGCAGAAAAACAAACTGCTGAGAATTCTTGGCATCGGTTTTGGGCTGGCGATTGTCATCGGGGCGACGATTGGAGTTGGAATTCTTCGCACACCCGGAATGGTTGCTGCCAATCTCGGTAGTGTTTGGCTCATCATCGGCATCTGGATTTTGGGCGGCGTTTACGCTTTGATGAGCGCGAATACTTATGCCGAATTAGCGACGATGCTGCCGAAAGCAGGCGGCGGCTATGTTTATATCAGGCGGGCTTACGGCGATTTTTTCGGCTTTGCGGGCGGTATCAATGATTTTATCCTGAGTTGCTGCGGAGCGGCTTATGTTTCCATTGTCTTCGGCGAATATCTCGCTGCGCTTTTTCCCGCTTTTGCCGGAAGCGAAAATATAATCGCCGTTACGACTCTGCTTGCGTTGGCTCTGTTGCATTGGATAGGTCTGCGGGCGGGCAATTTAGCACAACAGGTAACAAGTCTGGTCAAAGTCGCGGCATTTTTTGTTCTCATCATCGCCTGTTTTATTTTCGGCGGAAACGATACCGCCACAGTGCCGCAAGAATCAACGGTTGCATTTGCCAATCCGCTCGCGCTTTTCGCGGCAATGATGCTGTCTCTGCAAGCGGTTATGGAAACTTACGCGGGCTGGAACTCGATAGCTTATTTCTCGGAAGAAAACACGAACCCGGGACAAACGATTCCGCGTGCGCTGTTCGGCGGTGTCATTGTTGTAATGACGATTTATGTTTTGGTCAACGCGGCTTTACTCTACGCTCTGCCCGTTTCGCAAATCGCCGCCTCGAAACTTCCCGCCGCCGATGCCGCGCAACTGATTTTCGGAGACATCGGCGGAAAAATCATTACCGCGCTCGCGCTCGCCTCAATTCTCGGTATTCTCAATGCGATGGTTTTATACATTCCGCGCATATTATTTGCGATGAGCCGCGATGGTTTTCTGCCGCCGCAAGCCGCAAAGGTCAATGCGGGCGGAACTCCGATTATCGCGCTGCTTGCAACCATTTCGCTGGTGATAATTTTCGCTCTCAGCGGAACTTTCGAGACGCTTCTGGCAATTGCGGCGTTTTTGGGTGTGGCTGGCGACAGCGTTGTTTATCTCGCGCTTTTCATCCTGCGCCGTAAAGAACCGGATTTGCCACGTCCGTTTCGCGCTTTTGGTTATCCCGTATTGCCTGCAATTGTAGTAATTGGAGCGTGGATTATTTTAATCGGATACTTAGTTAGCAATACGGTAAATAGTCTTTATTCAATTGGCATCTTGCTTTTGATTTATCCGGCTTTTCTGATTGTCAGAAGGCTTTTGAAAAATTAACACGCACCCAACAAATCATTGACGTGAGGGCGAAACAGCTTCTCTTTAAAATCTTGCGTGGTTACTTTTACGTTGCGTGTGGCTGGTTTCGCCCCACGTCAACTCAACCGTTGGGCTGAATGCGCGCGGCGTTTCGGGTGCCAAAGCGTTATGATTATGAAGTATGGAAGATAGAACACACGTTTGTTTTGCCGCTTATGATTACACGGTCGAACCTTCTGTCATAACCGAGTTGATGCAGTTGCAGCCAACTCAAGTCTTAGTCGTGGGTCAACCAAAGCCAAAGGTTCCAAAGATGGTTAGCCGCGCCAATGTGTGGCAATTGAATAGTCCGCTGCCAATATCAGCACACGTTGAGGAACACATCGAAGCATTGCTTTCCCTGCTTGAACCGCGCTCTGATGCAATTTCAACATTAGCACAAGTTCATCAGGCGCAAGTAGGCATCAACTGTGCAATTTATTATGAGGATTTCACACCTGGCATTCACTTATCACAGGACATCACCAAGCGCATCGCAGTTTTAGGGTTATATGTTGACTTGGATTTGTATTTTCTCGGCAACTCAGAAGAGCAGGCTTGAAAGTGTTCAACATTCAGCCCAACAAGGCGCTGCACCCGACCGCCTACAGCTCCGCTCGTGCCTCGCTCTGCTTCCGGTGGCGGGTGAGCTGTGTCGTTAGGCGATTCCGTAGCCTCCCCGCCAAAAAAGATTGCCAACAAATAGCAATCACAAGACTTTATTCGGAGTGAAACAAACAAACAGAAAGTACCAGTTACAATGAAAAAGGAAAAAGCAACAGAACTATTGGGTCAGCGCATCGCCTTCGGTGAGCATGAGGGCGAGTGCTCACAAGAACGCGCTAACGAACGAAAAATTGGGCACACATCACAGGGCCCGGGACATTACGAACCAATCCAACTGGCATTGGAAAAGCCGGTCAGACATACTCTTCCGGCGTTTCGGCGCAAACCTCGTGACTCCTAATCCAACTGCGTACAGAATGCCTGCGTCGGTATCCAGCGCGACGGCTTCAAAGCCCCGGTTGGCCCGGCGGTTGTTGTAGACCTGTGGCAGCGTTTCGCTACCAAAAGTTCCGGCATCTTCTCCGGCCAGGGCAGCCGTCCCTTCGGGTACGTAGCGGTGCGCCAACTGACCGTCAGGCAAGAAATGGTAAATGGCAGGGCGGTATTCATCTACCATCCAGAACGTTTCATCGGCAGGGTTGATGACAATTCCTTCCAGGTCGGCACCGAAAGCATCATAGGAAAGGGCTTTATAATGTTGTCCCGTTTCATCTACAAGGTCAGCAGCGGCTGCCACCGGCTGCGCGGGTATTTCATCTATGCCAGGAATGTTAGGCAACCCGCTGATAGGTGTGATGCCATCCTGACGGGTCAGGTTAAGTTTTTCAGTGATGTTAATCTGACCACTTTGCTTATCCAGCGTAAAGCGGATCACCTGCGCCTGGTAGTCAGGAATGAGGAAAGGACGTACCGTCAGAATCTGATCTGTACCGGTCTTTCTTACCTCGACAGGTTCGCCGTTAGGCCCCCGGTCAGGTACGGTCACGAAAGAGTAGAGACCCTCGCTGGTCATACCTTCGAAGAACAAGCCGGACAAGCCCCCAAACAGAATGTTTTGTCCGGCATCCAGGGGCGGCTCATCAAAGGTAAACAGATCAAGGGCTGGCTGGCTTTTGCTGTGGTCTTTGTACCCGGCAGGCACAATATCTTTAAAGGTAGCCGTAGGAATGTCTAATACCCCAAAGGCATTGTTTTCCTGCAAAGCGACCCAGGCGGTCGTGCCGTCCGGGGCAATGGCGATACCTTCCGGCTCCAGGTCCTGTGCGACACTTTCGGCATATTGAAAGATGCGGACACCTTTGGCACGTAGCTCGGCTTCGCGTCCGTTGAAGGCTTTAAAGTCGGCTGTTGTAACACTAAAATCGCTGGTGTTGATGATGCTGACGGAGCCTTCGGGGTCGGTACCATCATCGTCCGGCTCGCCTTCGTTAGCGACTAATACTTTGGAGCCGTCCGGCGTAAAGATCAGCATATCGGGCAGAGAGCCGACGGGCACGATGGCTTTGGCCTGGGCAGGAGCAGCAGGTAAGGCTGCATCGAAGAAGATTACTCTTCCCTGTCCGTTCTCGTTTTCTGCCGTCACAGCGACCAGCCCGTTTCCAGTAGCCACGCTGGTAATGTCTGCACCGGGCAGCACACCGGCTACGTCAAAGGAAAACAAAAGAGCAGGCTGGGCAGGGTTGCTGATGTCCAGCACGTCTATGACGCCGTTGGCAGCATTGGTAACAAACAGCCGTTGACTGGCTGTGTCGTAAGCTGGGATTTCCGCGCCGCCATCGTCAAAGATGCCGGTCTGATAAGTGCCCAGCAGGTTGAGATCTTGCGCGTAAGCGGTCAGATTTGCTGCCAGAAGTAATAATAAGAAAAGCGGCGTTTTGGGCTTGCAAACAGTAGCTAATAGATTCATAGGTTTGGTAAGTTAGGTGTGAAATAAGAGCAGACTAACAAACCTATGAATCTTAGGACATTTTTATTGCGCTATGACATTAAGAATGTGTTATGCGTGTATTATGAAATTGTTAACGGGCAGCGTAATTTGTGTAGAAATGATTTGAAGAACGTAAGCCTGAAGCTGGAAGGAAGAAGTGTTAGTCCCAACTTCTGTCTTCCGTCTTCCCGCTTCGGGCTCCTATCTCCCTCACACCCCTTCGGCTTCTACGGTTTTGATTTCGGGCAGCATGGTTTTGAGCAGGTTTTCAATGCCTGCTTTCAGCGTAACGGTAGAAGATGGGCAGCCACTGCATGAGCCTTGCAGCAACACCTTGACCACGCCCTCGTGGTAAGAGTGGAAACTGATGGCGCCGCCGTCCTGCTCAACGGCCGGACGGATGTATTCTTCCAGGATACCTTTGATCTTTTTCACCGTTTCGCTGTCTTCTTCGTTGATGGCGCTTCCCTGGGCAAAGGATTCGTCTATGAGAATAGGTTTGCCTGCTTCCAGGCATTGTTTGATATGTTGCTTGAGGTCTTCCTGTATGTCAGCCCAGGCAGCGGCATCGTCTTTGGTGACAGTAATAAAGTTGCCCATATAAAAAACCCTTCTCACATGTGCAAAGCCAAAAAGCTCTTGTGCCAGCGGCGCATCCTCAGCGCTGGCGGCATCCGGAAAGTCGTAGCTTTCTCCTTCGGGCAGTAGCATAAAGTTGACGACAAACTTCAGGGAATTAGGATTAGGATTTGATTCCAGGTAAATGTGTACTCTTCTTTGCTGTGTTTTTTCCTGATAAGTCTCCATATACGTTAGGTTTTAATGATCTACAGGGTAAACGAGAGTTAGGGTTTAAGTGTTCAGGTGTTCGGGTAAGATGAAACGATGCCCTGGCATCAGGAGTTGATTACTTTGACATGTTTTTACTTGAAAATTGATTATTGAGTGCGCCCGGCGCCCGGTTGATTACTGAATATTTTAAACACTCAACCGGGCGCACTCAATAATCAACACTCAATGCTCAAGTGAAAAAGTAACCAGCAATACATCAGCACCGCAGTGGCCTTTAGATTAGCATCATATAAATAAATCAAGAAAGCAACTATTGCTATTACAGTGTGTAAATGTGTGCCTCCGTGGCGCGGTAACTCGCTAGAGTTATGCATATTTGCACCCTTGAAAGAGAGCCAATACCAGCAGAGCGGTTCCCCGCCGGGACACTTTATCGCAGCGGCCAGGTTACCAAGCCTATGGTTCGATCGCCCGGCGACCCGGTGAATCCTCTGCTGGATTGCTTGTCCTTACACTTCAAATAGAAATTTAGGTATAAACCTATTAGCAAGGTATTGAATATGGACAAGTTCATTGACTCTACATTTTAACACTTTAACCGTAAAGCTATGAATTTTAAGTATTTTATCGTCCCCCGTGGAGCGGCATTGATGTATCCAAAAAGACTCTGGATTTCTGTTTGCTAAAAGTAGGAAAGGTTTTGTTTCATCTACAGACGGAAAACAATAGCAAGGGCATCCAAGACTTCATTAGACAAAGCAAGAAGCAGTCGCTCGGCGATCCGATTGATCTCAAACTTGAAGAAAGCTTGTTTTGCATGGAGCATACCGGGCGCCGGGCGCGGGGATTTACAACTATCCTTTGCTTGATTACTTGTCTGAAAAGCAAGTTTCTATCTGGTTAGACCGGGTCGCCGGGCGATCAGCACTACATATTAAGCAATCTTCTGGGCTGCGACGTGGAAAAAACGATAAAATTGACGCCTCCCTGGCGCGGCTGAGCGCATTGCCTTCTATGCTTTTAGAAACCAGGATAATGTAAAGCTTTGGCAGCCTGCTAGGCAGGTAATCAAAGAGTTAAAAACATTGACAGCATTACGTACCAGATTGATCAATGCTAAAAAGCAGCCGCACGGCGGACCGTTTAAGTCTTCATTACAAGAAGGCAAGGAGTTCTTAGATAGAGATTTACAGAAGCTAAGAAATATGCTTGTTATGCGGGTGTAGTGCCTTTCCAGCATCAATCAGGAACAAGCATTCGCGGCAAGTCAAGAGTATCTCATTTAGCCAACAAAACCGTCAAAACTCTATTACATATGTCTGCTTTATCGGCTATCCGTAACTGTGAAGAACTACGTGATTACTACCAGCGGAAAGTAGCTGAAGCGGTTCCCCGCCGGGATAAGAACAAAATGACAGTGATCAATGCAGTGAGAAACAAGCTTGTCTTACGTATTTTTGCAGTAGTGAGAGATGGTTCTCTGACAATTTTGGCAGAAAGGGGTAAATTTGAGTTATGAATGAGCGTATATTTTTTGAGCAGTTGCTATAGATTTCTGATCTGAGAGTGGATCAGATAGTCTATGAAAGGCGTCGGATTGTAATTCACTGCCAT
>JBBSNI010000248.1:0-8492 GCA_038232695.1 Cytophagales bacterium | reverse complement strand
TAACCAATGACATTGCATAGTGTGCCTACAAATATACGTTTCTGCTTTGCGTTTAAATAGGGCAATATTGCTTGAGAAAACTCATCAATTTGCTCAGCAGATAATATGATCTTATCCATGCACAATGATAAGCATAAATGCTGATATTTATCATTAAAATCTCATGTTATTTACTTACAATTCCTAAAATCCTCATATCTTTATCCCGTTGATAGCGTTTATAAGAAAAACCTAACACAGCTTACCATGACGCTTACCCAAGTCAATCTTTCCGACACCCAACAGTTCTCTTCTTTATTTTTGGATTACCTTGAAGAAAAACCTGCCCTGAAGGATTGGTATCATCGCCCGCCACGCCTGGAAAGCTTTCGTGAGCAGATCGAAGAGAAACAGATGGATGCCTCGCAAAGAGTACTACTTACAGAAGCCTTGCAAAAGCAGTACAGCCAGGTAAAAACTCCTGAAGTAGTAACCGAAAACATCAAAAGTCTGCAAGACAGCCGTACGTTTACGGTCACCACGGGGCACCAGCTTAATATTTTTACCGGCCCGCTTTACTTTATCTATAAGCTAATAACGACGCTAAATTTGTGTAAAAAACTCAGCGAGGCTTACCCCGGCTACCGTTTTGTGCCGGTCTACTGGATGGCTTCCGAAGACCACGACTTTGAGGAGATCAACCACTTCCTGCTGTTTGGCAAAAAATACGTCTGGCAGACCAGCCAGCAGGGTGCCGTCGGCAGGTTTCAGACTGATGGCATCCGGGAGGTGCTGGAAAGCCTGCCGGAACCTGTGCCTGTCTTTGAGCAGGCCTACCGCTCCTGTGAAACGCTGGCAGCCGCTACCCGCTATTATGTCAACGCGTTGTTTGGCAAAGCAGGACTGGTGGTGCTGGACGCCGACGATGCCGCCTTAAAAGCATCTTTCCGCGAGGTAATGAAAGACGACCTGTTAGCGCATACGGCTAAGCAACGGGCTGACGAAGCCACAGAAAAGATAGAGCAGGCAGGCTACAAAACCCAGGTGTTTCCCCGTGAGATCAACCTGTTTTACCTGAAAGAATCGCTGCGGGAGCGCATGGTCCTGGAAGACGGGCAATACCAGGTCAATAACACGGATATTACTTTCTCGAAGGAAGCGCTGCTGGAAGAACTGGAACAGCACCCTGAAAATTTCAGCCCCAATGTGATCCTTCGCCCTTTGTACCAGGAGTGGGTGCTGCCTAACCTGGCATATGTGGGCGGCCCTGCCGAAGTTGCCTACTGGCTACAGCTTAAACCCATGTTTGATCATTACCAGACGACTTTCCCTATCCTGATTCCCCGCAACTTTGCGCTGATCATCAATAAGATCAACCAGAAGAAATTGCAAAAAACGCCGGTAGATGCTGCCGACCTGTTCCTGGATACACAGACGCTGGTCAAAAAATTTGTAGAAGAACATGCAGACAGTACGCTTACGCTGGAAGCAGAAAAGGAGTCACTTCAAAAGGTATACGAGGCTGTGCGGGAAAAAGCCCTGGCGGTAGACAAAAGCCTGGAAGGTTTTATAGGCGCCGAGACCAACAAGGCTTTGAAAAGCCTGTCGAACATCGAGAAACGCCTGAAGAAAGCAGAAGAAAACAACCAGGAAACAACCGTTAAACAACTCGAGTCTATCAAGAATAAACTATTTCCGGAAGGAATCTTGCAGGAACGGAAAGAGAACTTTCTGAACTTTTACATCAACAATCCGAAGTTTATCGACGAGTTGCTGACGCACCTGGACCCGCTGGACTTCCGCTTTCATGTATTGTACGAATCCGCCTGACCTTGAGGAAAACAGCGATAAGAAAGACCTATCTTGCCCGGAGAGCCAGCCTGTCGCCGCAGGAGTACCGGCAGCGTAATGGGCAGCTAACAGCGCAGTTCTTCCGCTACTTTTCTTTCCATCCTTCCGGCACGGTACACACCTTTTTGCCTATCCCACACAAGCAGGAGCCTGATACGCAGCCTATCATAGAGCGTTTGTGGCAGCAAGGCGTCACTTTGGTCATTTCCAAAAGCAACCCATCAGACCAAAGCCTGTCGCACTATCTGTATACGCCTGAAACCAGGCTGCAACCCAACCGTTGGGGCGTACCGGAGCCGACAGAAAGCACCTTACTTTTTCCTGTAGAGAAAATCGATAGGGTACTAGTACCCTTGTTAGCCTTTGACCGGCAAGGAAACCGTGTAGGTTACGGCAAAGGCTACTATGACCGCTTCCTGAGCCAATGCCGCCCTGATACGCAAAAGATCGGCTTGTCATTAGAGCCGCCTGTCGATACCATTGAAGACATCCACCCGCTGGACATCCGCCTTGACTTTTGCGTGACGCCGGAGCAGGTGTGGAGGTTCTTGTCTTATTGAAAGGTTTTTCCAGTCACTCAAACGTTTGGCTTACCTGGAGGCTCCTGTTCTGGAGCTTTAGCAATGTCAGGATTTGCAGAGGGATGTGAGCGATCGTAGTCTTTCTCTTTTTGCTGCAATTGTTGGATTTCCAGGCGTGTTTTTTCTTGCTGCAACCGGCTTTCTTTGATCTTATTACGGCTCTCAACAATTTTGTATATCGCTAAAAGAATAGCTACTATACTGGCAGCTAATGTGATCCAGGGGCTTACATACTCCAGACTTGAAAGGAAAACCAGCCCAAAGACAAAAATAGTGTCATTATCCAAAATACTGTTTTCCTTGAACATAATCTTTGTTTAAATATTTCTAAATATAATAAATTGAGCGTTTAAAACGCTCAAGTAGAAATGCTTAAAGAACAAAGGAATATCAAAACACCGGCGCACCTTTGTATACCAGGCTGTTGGCTGGGTCTGCCAGGTTGCCGGCAAAGGTGACTTCGGAGCCGAAGCTTCCGCGCACACGGGCCCGGGCCATTCCGTCACCAAACACGTTCATCGTGAGAGTCGCATTGCCCAGGGCCGCCGAAGAGATCTGGGCGATCAAAGAAACCGATCCCTTTCTGTCCCGAACTTCGTAGCTTGCCACGCTTCCGTCGATGGTGATGCCGCCTACGCCGTTGCTTCCAACGCCGCCAGCGTTGCCTAATTGTATGGTTGCTTTATTGCCGTTCAATGCTACAAAATTAAGCTGAGGCGATACCGAGTAGGTGTTTTGTCTTCTGTCGTACACCGTATGGGCTTCCAGCACAAAATTTTTGTCTTTGATCAGCGACAGGATCTGCTGGTGAGCCTTTTCGCGCTGCCTGGCTTCCTGCTGCTTGCGCTCTGCTCTTTCGGCTTTTCTCAGTTGGCGATTAGATTGCGCCTGGACGGGCATAGCCGTGAAAGCCATGCCTGCAATAATGGATAAAATGATGATTATATTTTTCATGGTTGTATATGTTCTTGTTTAAAATACAAAGCCCGACGGGCAAAGTGCCCTTTAAAGCAAGGGAGGCTTCGTGTATATAACAAAAAATCACAGAAGATTGTGCGCTGCAAAGGTTTTTTTCCCTCCCATGCATCTGTTTATAGCTTTCATTATGTAGTTGAATCACTGTAAAAACTATGATCATACCACTGTGCGATCAAACAGAAATCAGGGAGACTGTAGACATGTACTTAAAAATCCTACACCCTAATTTCTCTCAAACTTTTACCCGGTAAGCAGCGCAAGTTTAACAAAGCTTTACTATTTTGTCGCCGAATCAACTATGAGGACTTTCAACGATGCGGAAAAAAATAGTAGCCGGCAACTGGAAAATGAACAAAAACCTGGAAGAAGGGCAAGCCCTGACTTCTGAAATTATGCATATGGTAGCAGATGAGCTTCGCAACAAGGCCAAGATTGTGTTGTGTCCGCCTTTTATCCATTTGCCTGTACTCCGGGGAATACTCAAAGACCACGATACGATCAGTCTGGGGGCGCAAAACTGTAGCGAACATGCCTCTGGCGCCTATACCGGCGAAGTGTCTGCCGTTATGCTACAATCCATAGGTGTGCAATACGTGATACTGGGGCACAGCGAAAGAAGAGAATATTTCAGCGAAAGCAACGATCTGCTGGCTAAAAAGATCAACGCTGCGCTGGAAAACGAACTCACGCCCATCTTCTGCTGCGGCGAGCCGCTGCAAATCCGGGAGAAAGATATGCAGAAAGAATATGTGCAGAAGCAGGTACAGTCCAGCCTTTTTCACCTCTCTGCCGAAGATCTTTCGCGCATCGTCATTGCCTATGAACCCATCTGGGCTATCGGGACGGGCAAGACAGCCAGTACCGATCAGGCGCAGGAGATGCACGCAACCATCCGCAAACAGCTTACAGAAAAGTACGGCGAGGCCATCGCCAACAACATTCCTATTCTCTACGGCGGCAGCGTGAAGCCGGACAATGCCCGCGAACTCTTTGCCTGCCTGGACGTAGACGGCGGGCTGGTAGGCGGCGCTTCGCTCAAGGCGCGCGATTTTGTAGATATTGCCAAGTCGTTCTGAGGGTATGCGCAGCCTATACATCAGCGTAGAGGTACAATGCCCGCCGGAAGCCGCCGATGTGTTGATAGCCGCTTTGTCAGTCGCAGGCTATGAGGCTTTCTGGGAACAGGAGACCGGTTTTGAAGCCTATATCGCCGGGCAGGATTTTGAAGAAGAAACCCTACAGGAGATACTTGATCACTACAAAGCATCTCATAAAATCGCGTATACCTTCCGGCAGGTAGCAGAAAAAAACTGGAATACGGAGTGGGAAACACATTTTGAGCCTATCATCGTAGAAGAGCAATGCCTGGTACGGGCAAGCTTCCACCACGCAGAAAAGCATTACCCTTACCAGATCGTCATAAATCCTAAAATGTCTTTCGGCACCGGCCACCATGCTACAACCTACCTGATGCTGCAATGGCAACTGGAACTGGATCATCATAACAAAAATGTCATGGATGCAGGCTGCGGCACCGGCATCCTCTCCGTCATGGCCTGCCTGCGGGGCGCTGCCTCTGTGCTGGCTTTTGACAACGACGAATGGGCAATAGAAAACAGCCGTGAAAACTTTGCCCTCAACGACTGCTCCCGCATTTCCTGTTTTTTGGGAACGGTAGCGGATGTAAAGCCTGCACATCCATACCACCTTATGGTAGCCAATATCAACCGAAATATACTGCTGGACGAAATGCCTTTGTATGCCGAAAGGCTCGCACCAGACGGGCAACTGCTGCTCAGCGGTTTTTATGAGCAGGACGCCGCCCTGATCACAGAAGCCGCCGCCCGGCAACACCTAACACTGTCAGGCAGAAAAGAAAAGAACGATTGGGTAGCCTTACTATTTAACAGGCGATAATACCTGCAAATCTTGGATTAGCCCACAAACCTTACAAACACCCTTCCTGCCTGTCATTCAGACGGACATATTTTTGATAGGAGCTAAATTTTTTCTGTCTAAAAACGTTATGCACTAAACAGGTGTATTTGCTATGCTAAAATTCTTGAAAACAGGGTATATTTTATTGACATTCACATTGTTAAGCCAGTACGCATGGGCGCAGCGGCACCAGCTTTCCGACAGTGTTGCCACTTACGGAGATGCCGTAAAAACTGCATTTTCCAAAACGACAGACACTACATCTGTCAGAACAGGCAGCCAGTTTGCCGGGCTATGGTATGGTACAGGACTTTCAGACGCGCAGAAGAAAGCCATCATGGCAGTTACCAAAGAGATGCAGGTAAAAAATTACAACTTTCAGCCTTACCTGTCTGACTTTTACAAAACTATTCTTTACGCTGTAGATTCTGCCAGGCTTTCCGGCAAAGCGATGGATGATATGCTGTCTATGCTTGCCCAAACCGTAAAGCATTACGACCGGAGCCAGTTTAATAATGCGCTAAGCAATCTTTACCCTTTTTTGCAGCAGGGTGCTATGTATTATGCCAGCTATAACCGGGTGTATGCCAACAGCAAAAACTTTTCTTTTGAATTTATTGCCCCTCCACAACAAGCACCTGTGCAGGAAGCAGTTGCAGAGGAGTTACCGGCAGATAGTTGGGGTACTCCTGAGGAAAGCAGTAGCTGGGACAACCTGAGCCAGGATACTGCCTGGAGTGACGGTTGGGGCGAGGAAGAAGAAACAGCAAAAGCTTCAGAAGAAAAAAAACCCAGCATCATAGAATACATTGCCGAAGAACCGGAGCAACCGGCTTTGGAAGGCCCTATCATCCGCTTCAGCAAAACGGACCTGGTGTTTACCACCACCTTCGATTCGGCCAACCTGACAGGTACGCAGGGTGCGCTGATGCTCCTCAACCATACCTTTGTGGGTGAAGGGGGAAAGTTCGACTGGACGATGGCAGGCCTAAGCCCGGACACGGTGTTTTGTATGCTGGGGAAATACAACTTTGATATCAGAGCGCCCAAGCTGAGTGCCGAAAACGTAGAAATGACGTACAAAGGCAAGATAGACAAGCCGGTCAAAGGTGTCTTTCAGTTTGCCAGCCAGCGCCATGCCAACCGGCAGGATGCCCGCTATCCCCGCTTCAAATCTTATAACAGCAATATCAAAGTCAATATCTTTAACAACAAAAACGTCAATCCTAATCTTGTCTCCTACAAAGGTGGATTTTCGCTGGAAGGCAGCCGGATCAGCAGCGACTCTTTCCTGGAAGATGAGACTGTCATTGAAGTAAAGGATGCGTCGCAGAAAAAATTCAAGGCCGTATCCCGCAGGTTTAATATACAGGATTCGCTCATTACCAGCCGGAAATCCTCTATCGTCATTTACCAGCAATCCGATTCTATTTACCACCCGGCTGTAGAGCTTACCTACGTGCTGGATTCTTCCAAACTGACGGTGTTGCTACGCGATGGCAGCTTCAAAAAAACACCGTTCGTATCGTCTTATATCAATATGGATATACGGGCGGATATGATGCGCTGGGATTTGCGCACCGACAGCATCGATATAGCCTCCCTGGCAGCCCGCGACAAAGTACCTGTCTCTTTTGAATCGCATGATTATTTTGACGAAGGTTCGTTCGACGACTTGTCGAAGATGTATAATTTCCATCCGCTGATCATGGCGGTAGGGTATGCCAGAAAAACCAATACCTCTACCTTCTATGCCGAAGACCTGGCAAAAAGCACAGGGCAAAGCGAAAAAGTGATCCGGGCAGCCATGCAGGACCTGATGGAGCGTGGACTGATTGTCTACGAACCCCAGTCGGGCGAGGTGACGGTAAAAAGAAAAGCGTATCACAGCGTACTTTCTAAGGCCAAACGGGTGGATTTTGACGATCTCTTCATGCCTTCGGTAGAAGCCAGGCTGCCTAATGCTACGCTAAAACTCAAGGACAAGGAACTCATCGTACGCGGTATCGACCAGTTTTATATCAGCGACCAGTTGAATGTATTTATCAAACCCAGCAACAAAGAAGTGACCCTGCTGGGCAACCGTAACTTCCGCTTTGACGGCACACTCTACTCCGGCAATTTTGAATTTGTAGGACACAACTTCACGTTTAATTACGACAGCTTCCTGGTTAATCTTCCGAAAATAGATTCTATCAGTTTCTACCTGGCTGATGAAAAAGGAAAACGCAAAAAGGTAAACAACAGCCTGCAAAGCTCAGGAGAAGACGGAGCATCAGGCGAAGCCATGAGCCTTAAACAAACATCGGGCACACTGTATATCAACAAACCCGACAATAAATCGGCGCGCCAAGATTATCCCCAATATCCTAATTTCAATGCCTCGACAGGTGCGGTGGTGTATTTCGACAAAAAGAGTGTGCTGAACCGCGCTTACGATAAATCTCTCTATTTTGTCATTCCACCGTTTGCTATCGACAGTCTGAACAATGCAGACCCATCTTCCATAGGGTTCAAGGGTACGCTGTATAGCAATATGCTGCCGCCTATTGACGAGACGCTGCGCGTGATGCCGGACAACTCTATGGGATTTGAGCATAAAGCACCGGCTAAAGGCTATGCCCTGTACGGAGGCACCGCTACCTACAACAACATACTGCGCCTGGATGGCAACGGACTGCGCGGCAACGGTACGATCAACTACCTGACCACCACGCTGGCATCGCAGGACTTCATCTTTTACATGGACTCTGTCATGACCAAAGGAACCGAGGTAGATGTCAAAGCAGGCAAAGCCGGGCAGGCTACCTTCCCGCAGATGTATGTCGCTGATTATACAATGAAATGGCTGCCGCAGATAGACAGTATGTTCCTCACTAATAAAAAAGAACCTTTTCAACTATATGAAAGCACCGCTTCGCTCAAAGGACAGACCATCCTGACCAGCCAGGGCTTGTTGGGTAAAGGAACCTTGTTTACCCGGGGCTCAGAAGCGATTTCAAAGGAAATGACCTTTGAGCAAAATGAGTTCTCTGCCCACCATGCTGATTTTGAGATCAAATCTTCTAATGCAAAAAAACCGGCTTTGGCGGGTAAAGATGTATTCCTGGACTTTGACTTGCTGAAAAACACTGCCAACATCAGTCCGGAGAAAGAAGGGGTAGC
>JBBSNI010000247.1:0-8504 GCA_038232695.1 Cytophagales bacterium | reverse complement strand
TTTTCTCACTCCTCCCCCGGCGGAAAACAGTAAGGATATTGATTTCTGTATAGTCACCTGTCATGATTATTTACGGCGGGATACTTCAAAAGGACATCAGATTTATCCGGTGATGTTAGATATGGCCCCTGACTTTTATGTACATACCGGCGATGTGGAGTACTATGATAAAAAAGCACCATATGCACTTACGGAAGAACTGATGCGATTCAAGTGGGATCGACTCTTTGCGCTGCCTTATCAGAGGAATTTTTTTAATCAGGTTACCACTTATTTCATGAAAGATGATCATGACACTTTACGTGATGATGCTTATGCAGGAATGACCTACGGTACGGTTTCTTTTGAGCGAGGACTTGAAATCTTTGACAAAGAACAATTTCCATCTAACGAAAAACCCTATAAAACCATTCGCTGGGGTAAGGACCTGCAAATATGGTTGGTGGAAGGTCGTAATTACAGAAGTAAAAATACTGTTCCGGATGGACCTGATAAAACCATTTGGGGGGAAGAACAAAAAGGGTGGTTTTTCAAAACCATGAAGGAGTCGGATGCAACGTTCAAAGTATTAATTTCACCCACCCCTATATTAGGGCCTGACCGGGAAAACAAACATGATAATTACGCCAATGATAATTTTGATCATGAAGGGGATCAAATTCGTGATTTTATCAATCAGTATGACAACCTATTTATCTGTAATGGCGACAGGCACTGGCAATATGTAACTCATTGGGAAAACACCAATCTTTGGGAGTTTGGTTGCGGACCCGGTTCTGATGAACATGCAGGCGGCTGGAGTGAGGAGAATAAATTGCCGGAACACCGATTTCTCAGCGTAAAAGGCGGCTTTTTAAGAGGGCGTGTATTTCGGGAAAATGGTATTCCAACCCTGAAATTTCAACATTTTGATGTAAAGGGAAATAAAGTGCACGAAGAAACCTTTAAAAAAAATTAAAGCCAATCTGAATCACTTCAGCTTCTCATTCTGCCGGTGGCGCTGGCTGTCGCGGCTTGTCTTCTTTTCTATGTTTTTCTGAAAAGCTTCTGTCAGATTAATCCCGGTCTGGTTGGCCAGGCAAAGCAGCACCCATAATACATCCGCCATTTCATCGGCCAGGTTTTTGTCTTTGTCCGTCGCTTTGAAGGATTGTTCGCCGTACTGCCGGGCGATGAGCCGGGCTACTTCGCCTACCTCTTCGGTGAGAATGGCCATGTTCGTCAGCTCGCTGAAGTAACGTACGCCGTGAGTGTGAATCCAATCGTCTACGAGTTTTTGGGCTTCTTCTATCGTCATTTTTTGTCTTTTGTATCTATAATGATAGTGACTGGTCCGTCGTTGGTTAGACTTACTTTCATGTCGGCACCGAAAACGCCCGTTTGTACGGGTTTGTTTAGTTGCTGCCGACAGGCTTTGACAAAGGCTTCGTACAAGGGAACGGCTATCTCCGGTTTGGCGGCTTTGATATAAGACGGACGGTTGCCTTTTTTGGTGCTGGCTTGCAGCGTAAACTGGCTGATGATCAGTAGTTCCCCTTCTATTTCCTGTACGCTCAGATTCATCACACCCTGATTATCATTGAAGATTCTCAGGTTTACGATCTTTTTGCTCAGCCAGGCAATATCTTCTTCCGTATCAGCCTCTTCTATTCCCAACAACACCAGCAGTCCACTGCCTATGGCTCCTTTGATAGTTTCTTCGATCGTAACAGAAGCTTGGGATACTCTTTGTATAACGGCTATCATGAAGATGTTATCTAAAACTTCGCTGGCTTATAAGCTGGCCGCCAGTATCTTGATCTTATCAGACTCAAACAAGTGAGGTCCTGTCAGATTTTTTTCAGCCGCTTTCTGCATGGCTTCCGCGACCATACTTGCACGGATCGGACGGTATTTTCTCAGCCTTCCCAAAAGCAGCGGGGCAATGACTTGCATACTAATCTGACCTATGCGTTCGCCCAGGCGTTTCTCTGTTCTTTCTCCCAGCAGGATAGAGGGCTGGAAGATATGCAAAGTTTCAAAACCTACAACGGCCACAGCTTCTTCCACTTCGCCTTTTACCTGGTTGTAAAAAAAACGTGATCGCTTGTCGGCGCCCATAGAGGAGACCAGCAGGTACTGCCGCGCTCCTTTCTGCCGCGCTATTTGCGCGATTTTGAGGGGATAATGATAGTCTACTTTGCGAAAAGCATTTTTTGAACCGGCTTTTTTCATAGTCGTTCCCAGGCAGCAATATACATCGTCTACCGCTGGCAGATCGTCTTCACTGAATGTATCAAAATCGACGACCAACTCTTTTATCTTTGGGTTAGCATGAGATAAAGGCTTTCTGGTAAGCACATAAAGGGTTTGGTAATGATCATCTTCCAGCAGTTTTTCCAACAGGTGGCGGCCGATTAGCCCGGTGGCGCCTGCAATCAGCGCTGAATTCTCTTCCATAGGAAAAATTTATAGGTGAGCAGATTGATTTTCACGGTTCCAGGCTTTGACGATCTGAATAAATTCCTGTTGCATCGTTTGTGTTTTATCTTTTGCATACCAGCTTTGCACACGGGCAACAAAATCAGAGTAACTTCCATCCGGCCGGGCTTTAAAGTCTCTGACCATTTGCCGGGCAGGCGCCGGTCTGGGACCCCATGTACCAATCTCTTGCAAATGCTCATCCAGGCAGACCAGCTTGGGAATAGACCGGCTGCCCTCTGTCAGGTAGGCGTCCATCACTTCCGGGTGTTCATCGCGGAGCAGCAGGCGGAGCGTGATGTGCGGAGACTGTGCCGCCATTTTTGCTATCACAGGCAGGTTCTGGGCAGCATCGCCGCACCAGGCTTCCGTCAGCACCACCCAAAACCAGGGTTTTGATACTTGGTTGATGGCTGTTACCAACGCTTCCTGCAAATGGACGGTCTTATCCAGGCGGCGCATCCGGGTCATGTTGAGCTGGGTATAAGCGATCATATCCGGGCTGTGGTTGTCGCCTGTTGTCTTGTTTTGCAACAGCAGTTTGTCTGTCAGGGCTTTATACTGCTCATAAGACATACTTTCCTGAATATGCCGGGCAGTGATGGTCTGGCTCATACTTTTGCGGGTGGCTTAATCTATAGGTTTGGCGAAGGTGGCTTCCCACTCTTCAAACGATTCTATTTCACTTTTCAGTGATTTAAAAATCCATATCAGGATGGTAATATCATCGAGATAACCTAGTACCGGAATAAAATCAGGGATCAGGTCCAGCGGCGAGACAAAGTACAGAATGCCGGTCGTGATGAGCAGCAGGCTTTTCCAGGGTACCTTGCTGTATTCTCCATTGATATAAGCTCTGACCATTCTGTTCAGTGTACTCACCGTATGCTTCAGACTGTCGGCACCCTCGGTATCTTTGCGAAGCTGGCGAATTTTCTTGATAGAAGATGCCAGTAGTTTCTGAAGCCTTTCTGGGTCTTGCAGAATGCTGGCGGCTCTCCGGTTTGCTTTTCTATAGTTCATAGTTCAGTGGCGTAAATTTTATAAAATTATAATACTAACTACAGATAGGGCTAAATCGTTTGAACCGTCACCCACCCGGTTAAAAATTGAGCCGTATCTCCTGCTTCAATACCGACAGCGCGGCACCGGTAGCATTCGTATTCTTTTCTACCTGCAGGTCAAATATCTTTTTGGCCAAATCTATGCTCTGCGACTCCTCGGGCAGTTCCCGGGCGGCCTGGTTGATGGTCATGATGATCTCTTCTACGGCATTCCTGACCATTTCCCATACTTCGTCGCTCACATAGACCTGCTGCGAAAGGTTGTGGTTGAACTCTTCGCGCACGCCGGTAACCAGCACCTGCTGAAATTCATGGTGGTTGTAGGCGCTATCGTTGAGCCGCAGGATCAGGTTGTTAGGCGTAATGCGCTCCAGCAGCAGGCACAGACGTTCGTACGCCTGTAAGCGGATGGGTGTGACGACGGATGCATTCTGGGTTTTGATGGCTGTTAATTTTTCTGCGATGTCTTTATCCAGGAAAGATTTGACAGTGAGATACATGGCATAAAGAACGGCTGCTGCGGGTAAGATAAGTTTGGCAAACTCAATGACAATTTCCATAAATAACAACCCTTGTTTTTCCGAAAAAATTATTTTGTGGTTCCTGACGTTTCAAATTTAAATAATTTAGCGTCTCAAAAAACGATACGACGCGTAAGTATGTCAAATACCTTACAATGTACTGACAGATTCACGGAATGATACCAGTTACTTTTTCACAACGGGCGATACAGGAAATACAGGCAACCATTGCCGCTAAAAACATTCCTGCGGGCTATGGCATCAGGGTTGGCGTACGGGGCAGCGGCTGTGCCGGGGTTTCGTACATCTTAGGTTTTGACCAAAAAAGCGACAAGGATATGTCTTTTGACATACAAGGCATACCTGTGTACATAGAGAAGAAAGATATGATGTACCTGCTTGGTATAGAAGTTGACTTTTACGAAGGTAGCGATGCACGCGGTTTTACCTTCGGAAGTTCTCATGAAAAATATTGACACTCTTGCCAGCAGAATCTATCAAAACTTATTCTCTCTGCTCACTGCTTTCGTCTTCTATATGATACTTTTCGTGTGTATGCTCTCCTGTGAGGACGAAAGATCAGCGCAAAATATCACCCAAGACGAAAAAGAAAACGCTTTTTTATCTAAAGGTAGCGGTCATCGTATCCCGGTTGGCAATAATGATGCTTCTCATTGATGCAATGCTGTTGTTGTTGAACAGTCTATTTGCCCTTCCAGCCATCTCTTTCTCCAATGCTCCTGATCGTTAAGCGGTAACTGCCTTTCCCGGATTGTGTAAAAATTCCATTGTTTGGGAAAGTATGAGCCTCCTTGTTGCCTGGCGGAAAATCTTTTTCGCCTGTTTTGGTTTATTTTTTTATCTTTATCATAAAACCAGCAGTCCTATGGAAGTACCAGTGGTCAAACGCCATTTTACAGTAAAGGAGTATCATCAGATGGCAGCATCCGATATTCTTACGGAAAATGATAGGGTTGAACTAATCAACGGTGAAATCATAACCATGAGCCCCATAGGTAGTCGTCATGCATCTTGCGTAAAACGGATCAATGCTTTACTGAATTCTAAATTGCAACAGATCGCTATTATCAGTGTACAAGATCCTCTTCATATTGGCGAATACTCCGAACCCGAACCAGACATTGCAGTACTGAAGCCTCGTGCGGATTTCTACGCACAGCAGCACCCTACCCCGCAGGATACGCTGCTCATCATAGAGGTTTCAGAGACTACCCTGCCGTATGACCGTGAGGTGAAACTGCCTCTTTATGCCGAAGCTGGTATCGTGGAAGTCTGGATTGTAAACCTTGCCCAAGCATGTGTCGAGGCATACACCCATCCGTCGGGTGACAAATACCTGGAAAAAAAGCAGTACAAAAAAGACAGCTCTGTCGCAGTAGCAGGCATTATAGTAGCGGTGCAGGATATGGTCGCCTAATCCTCATTTTCCTCCAGCACCTCATAGAATAGCTGCCATTCCTCAGCAGACAGTTCTACTTCTTCCTCGTCTTCCAGGCGGTACACATCGAAGTCTCCCCGCTTGATGATGCGGTTGACGTCGTCTTCATCCAGGTAGCCGTGGTCTTCGGCGTAGAAGGTTTCGTGTTCCCATTCATCGTTGAGTTTTTCAACAGCCAGTTCTTCCACATCCGCTGCCCGGTAGGTGTGGATGATGTCGACCTGGATAATGCCGTATTCTTCGTGTTCAATCTCGGCGGGCGTGATGATTACAAAGGTATCCATGATTCCTATGCCTGGTTGGTTTTTTTGTCAATAATTCCCAGTCGCTGGGAGACGCGGTGTACATGTGTATCTACCGGCAATACCGGTTTATGAAAGGTAAACAACATGAGGAAAGTAGCGGTTTTGTGCCCTACCCCTGACAAATCCATCAGCCAGGCAATCGCTTGTTCTACAGGTATATCTGCTAAGAACCACAGGTCAAAATTACCATGTTCTTCTGGGCGGCATTCCGCTGGGCGGCACTCCGCTTTAATTCGCCGCAATACCTGCTGAATACGTGGGGCTTTAATCTCAGGATAATTGGATGAGGCAATAGCATCGGTAAGCTCGTCAGTAGGGGCGTTCATGATGTCTTCCCAGGAGCCGAAGCGTTCCCACATGCGGTCAAAGGCTTTGCGCTCGTTTGCATAGTTGGTACGCTGCGAAAGGATGGTGGCGACCAACTGATCAATAGCAGGACGTTCGGAAAACCGGATTTGTCTGCCAAACTGGCTTTCCAGCGTTTCCAAAGCCATTCTTATTTTTTCTCCGGTGGAGTCTATAACAAACCTGACATGCCAGAGACACGGTCATTTGGGAAAAAGAAAAGACCTGCCTTGATGTAAAAAGGCAGGTCTTTGATAAAAAATTCTAATGGTGAATATTTTCACCACGGTATGTTTTCCACTCGTCCCGGATCGCAGTAGCATCTTTGTCTGAGCGTGGCGTGACACCTATCACAATGCCACCTTCTTCAATGCTTGTTTTGTATTCTTCGGCGCGTTCTTTAGGCATACCGGAACCTACCAGCGCGCCTACCAGTCCTCCGGTTAATCCACCGGCACCGGCACCGGTCAGAGCAGCAACTAACGGACCCGCCAGCACCAGCCCTAAACCAGGCAAAGCAACCGAAGTTCCTACCGCAGCAATAGCACCGATAATAGCACCTGCCGTACCGCCAATAGCGGAACCTACACCAGCACCCTCCATCGCTTTGTTGCCCAAATCAGAATGATGTTCTTCGTCTTTGAAATGCGTGTCGCGGGTATCTTTAGACATCAAGACAGTAATTTCATCTTTGGTGTATCCTTTTTCAATCAAGGTGCGGTAAGCTTTCTCAGCATCATCTTTATCATTGAAGACGCCTGTTACGATCCCAGCTTTGTCGTGGGAAGTTTTTGCATTTTCCATAAAAAAATTTATTTAGTGGTTAGGTTAAAAAAAATATTTATTACTCCATCATAACGCTTTGGCTGGCGTTTGGTTATCATAAATTCCCTTTATTTTGTTATAGAAAAAGAAGGAGTTAAGAAAATTTAGTGGAAAAAATATATTATCTGCCTATCTTTGCCGCTTTTCATCCGCAAATAAAATGATATGAAGTTAGCAGTGGTAGGCGCTACCGGCCTGGTCGGTGGTGAAATTTTGAACGTTCTGGAAACAAGAAACTTTCCAGTAGAAGAACTCCTGCCGGTGGCCTCAGCCCGGTCGGTAGGCAAAGAAATCACTTTCAGAGGCAAATCCTATAAGGTGATCAGCATGGAAGAGGGTATTGCTGCCAAACCTGACATCGCTATCTTCTCAGCCGGCGGCTCCACCTCCCTGACCTATGCGCCCCAGTTTGCCGCCGTCGGAACGACCGTGGTAGACAACTCTTCTGCCTGGCGCATGAATCCTAACCATAAGCTTATTGTGCCGGAGATCAACGCCCATGTGCTGGAAGACAGCGACAAGATCATTGCCAACCCCAACTGTTCTACCATTCAGATGGTCGTCGCCCTACATCCTTTGCACCAAAAATACAAAATCAAGAGAGTCGTAGTGTCAACGTATCAGTCGGTGACCGGCACGGGCAAAGCCGCTGTAGACCAGTTGATGCACGAGCGAGAAGGCAAAGAAGGTCCTAAAGTGTATCCCCACCCCATCGATATGAATGTGCTGCCACACATTGATGTCTTCTTCGACAACGGCTATACCAAGGAGGAAATGAAAATGGTCAACGAAACCAAAAAAATCTTTGGCGACGACAGCATCCGGGTCACGGCCACGGCGGTAAGGATACCTGCCATCGGCGGACATTCAGAGGCTGTCAACGTTGAGTTTGCACATGAGTTCGAACTGGAAGATGTACGCAGGGTGCTTTCCGATACGCCTGGCGTGGTCGTGCAGGACGATGTGAAAAACAACCTGTATCCTATGCCTATCACCGCGCATCGTAAAGACGAAGTATTTGTAGGGCGGTTAAGAAGGGACGAAACCCAGCCTAAAACGCTCAATATGTGGATTGTAGCCGACAACCTGCGCAAAGGTGCCGCTACCAATGCGGTACAGATCGCCGAGTACCTGGTAGAGAGAAAACTGGTGCATTAGGGCTTTCATGCCCTGTCAGCCGTCTGTAACAAATCCTCTTTTGATAGATTTACACCTACTGCTTCAAAAGCACATTCAGGGATTTATCCGGGCGCATGAACAGGATGATCCTTTTCAACTGGTTTTAGAGGCGCACCGGTATCCGGATCTGCCCATCCAGGCCATTGCCGGCCAGATCCGTGCCCGCCAGAAAGCCAGGCACAAACTTCCCGAATGGTATCAGGCAGAAGGCATGATCTTTCCTGCTTTGCTTTCTCTGGAGCAGTGTTCTTCCCAGGCGGCTGCCACGTTCAAAAGCAGCCTTGTCTCCGGTGACCGTCTCATTGACCTGACCGGCGGGGCAGGCGTAGATACTTACTATTTAGGC
>JBBSNI010000246.1:0-8552 GCA_038232695.1 Cytophagales bacterium | reverse complement strand
GTAGAAACCAAACGACTCAACGAACAGATTAAGCGAAACCAAGACCGTTTTCCGGACGACTTTATGTTTACCCTGACGACGGAAGAATGGCAAAACTTGAAGTCGCAAAATGCGACTTCAATCGGGGTGCCGACCAGAAGTTGGGGAGGAAGAAGAAAGCTGCCGAGTGTCTTTACTGAACACGGCGTATTGATGCTGTCGAGCGTATTGAACAGTGAACAAGCCATCAAGACTAACATCCAGATTCTAAAGTAGCCAATAAATACCCTTTTTGAACCTATGCTAAAGATCAATACGCAACTCACACCGGCCAGCCTTAGCGAAAAAATCAAGCGTCTATGGGAATTGTCTGCCCGGAAGATACTGCACTTAGACAAACACTACGACGCCTCGAAAGGCTCGCCCGTGTTTACTGTCAAAGGCAAATACACCACCCGCGGCTGGACAGAATGGACGCAGGGTTTTCAGTACGGCTCCGCCATCCTGCAATTTGACGCCACCGGCGATGAGCAGTTTCTCGAGATAGGCAGAAAGCATACCCTGGAAGCCATGGCCCCACACGTGAGCCATATCGGCGTACACGATCATGGGTTTAACAATGTCAGCACCTACGGCAACCTGCTGCGCCTGATGAAAGAGGGCAAAATTCCGCAAAATGACTGGGAGCAGCATTTCTACGAGATGGCCCTGAAAGTGTCCGGCGCCGTACAGGCCACCCGCTGGACCCCTATCAAAAAAGGGGGTTTCATTCACTCTTTTAACGGACCGCATTCGCTGTTTGTAGATACGATCCGCTCCTGCCGCTCGCTGATGGTCTCTTATGCGCTGGGGCATGTGCTACAGGCAGAAAACGACCAGCGCATCAACCTGCTCCACCGGGCGTTGCTGCATATGAAAGCCACTGCCGACTACTGCATCTACTACGGCGAAGGACGCGACATCTATGACGTCAGGGGGCGTACCGCCCATGAAGGTGTCTTCAATACCAAAGACGGGCAATACCGCTGCCCCAACGCCCAGCAAGGCTACACCGGCTTTTCTACCTGGACGCGCGGACTGGCCTGGGCGATGTGCGGCTTTGCCGAGCAATTAGAGTTTCTAGACACCCTAAGCGATGAAGAAACCAGTGTATATGGCGCCAGAGAAGAAATCACTAATTTCATGCTGAAAGCAGCACAAGCTACCTGCCACTTTTACCTGGAAAACACGCCCGTAGATGGCATCCCTTACTGGGACACCGGCGCACCAAACTTATATAAGTTAGGTAAATACTTAGAAAACCCTTCCGACCCTTTTAACGAGTAAGAACCCATAGACAGTTCGGCAGCAGCCATTGGCGCCCAGGGACTGTTACGCTTAGGCCAATACCTTCAAAACCAAGGAAAAGCGGAGTGCCGCCCAGACGAAGCCGGCAAAAAATACTTCCAGGCCGGCCTGACCGTATTGGATACCCTGCTGGAAGAGCCTTACCTTAGCACCGAAGCCAACCACCAGGGCCTGATCCTGCACTCTATCTACCACCGCCCTAACGGCTGGGATTACATCCCGGAAGGCAGCCGCATCCCGCACGGAGAGTCCAGCATGTGGGGCGACTACCACGCCCGCGAGGCAGCCCTGTATGTACAGCGGATGGCTAATAACGAAAAGTATTATACTTTCTTTGGAGGATGTATGTAGGAAGTAGGATGTAGTAACCTTGTACATCCTACATCCGTCTTCCAACTTCAACAAAGTTTCTTAACCAGACAAAGCCCTGCTCTTTCTTCTCTGCTAAATTTTAATTTATTTGGCAGCAACATCCGGTAGTTATGAACAAGATCAAGGCTTTTTTCTCCAGAGTTTTCGCTGATCTCTCCCGCGCCCTGCAACAACTCAGCCGTAAGGAGTGGTTTATGATCGGCGGTACGGTGGTCGGCGTAGCCGCTATCGTCTGGCTTTCTGTACAGTTGGTAGAAGAGCCGCCCTTCTATGTTGCCAAAGAAATTAACCCGGCCTACGAAGCCTACATTTCAGCGTACACATCGGGCGTAGTCTCTACCGCCTCTTCCATACAGCTCAGACTTGCCCAGCCCGGCATCGATACGTCCGCTATAGGCAAAGAAGTGGAGGACAATCTATTTGCCTTCAGCCCCCACGTAGCTGGCAGAGCCTACTGGCAGGATACCCGCACGCTGACCTTCCTGCCAGCCCAAAAGCTTGACCCTGGCGAAAACTACCAGGTGCGCTTTGCCTTAAACCAGGTAGCCCAGGTGCCCGATAGCCTCGCCGACTTCACCTTTGCCCTGCGTACCATGATGCAAAACTACGATATGAAGATTGATGGGCTGACTATTAATGAAGAAACAGACACTACCCGCCAAACCCTGTCCGGCACACTGCTTACTGCGGATGCTGCTGAGGCTGTTTCTGTAGAGCGTATGCTCCGGGCAGTACAGGCAGACAGTGCGTTGCCTGTCCGCTGGAGCCATGAGGACAGCCGTACCCATCATTTCACTGTAGAAGACATCGCCCGAAAAGACAGTGCTGCGCAGGTCGTACTTACCAGCACCGGGGTGCCTATTGAAGTCAGCAAATCCCAGGATGATACCATCCATATTCCGGCGCGGGGCGTGTTTTCACTCATGCGCTCTGAAGTGGTAGAAGAGCCGGAGCAATACATGACGCTTCGCTTTTCAGAGCCTTTGCAGAAGAACCAGTCGCTGCAAGGGCTGATCCGGGTAGGTCAGCAGGAGAAGCTGCGCTTTATGATAGAAAACAACATCGTGCGTGTCTATCCCGGCAGCCGGCTGGAAGGTCCGCAGACCCTGACCGTATACCCGGGCATCAGCAGTACTCAGGGTAAAAAGCTAAAAGAAAAAACAGAAGTAGACTTTCACTTTGAGCCGCTTAAACCTGCCGTCAGGATGATCAGCGAGGGCGTTATCCTGCCTGGTACGGACGCATCGGCTACCGATGGGCTGGTACTGCCTTTTGAGGCGGTCAATCTCAAGGAAGTAGATGTGACGGTCGTAAAAGTGTTTGAAGACAACCTCGCCCAGTTCTTTCAAGTCAACCACCTTGGAGAATCACAGGAACTGCGGCGGGTTGGCCGTCCGGTAGCCCGGCAGACCTTGCCGCTCAACGCTTCCGGCGTGACAGACCTGGGAAAATGGAACCGTTTTACGCTGGACCTGAGTACGATCATCAACACCGACCCGGGCGCGCTGTACCAGGTAAACATCAGCTTCCGCCAAAGTCAGTCGCTGTATACTTGCAGCCCTACGGAGGTCTCAGACGAGCCTGGTAGTACAGACACTTTTGCAAAAGCCGATGACTGGAACGACCCTGCTAAACTCTACTGGGAGGGTTACAACGAAAGTTATTATGCGCCCAACTTTAACTGGAAAGAGCGCGACAATCCCTGCCATGCTTCTTACTACGGCTACCGGCGGAGCGTACAGAAAAACCTGATGGCTTCCGACCTGGGCATCATCGCCAAGCGCGGAGAAAATGACACGCTCACCGTGTTTGTCACCGACATACTAACCACACGCCCCAAGTTCGGCGTGGAAGTCAGCGTACTGGATGTACAGCAACAGGAAATCGCTAAGGGCACGACCGACAGCGATGGAAAAGCTGCCTTGAAGCTGCCACACAATCCTTTTCTGCTTGTCGCCAAAGATAAGAAGCAGCGCGGCTACCTGCGGCTGGATGATGGCAATGCCCTACCTATCAGCCAGTTCGACGTGTCCGGACAGCAGCGGCAAAGCGGGCTGAAAGGATTCCTCTATGGCGACCGGGGCGTCTGGCGTCCGGGCGATTCCCTGCATCTTAACTTTGTGCTGGAAGACAGGGCAGCGTCTTTGCCCAAACAGTACCCGGTCATTTTTGAGCTAAAAAACCCACGCGGACAAACTGTGCAACGTATCGTCAGAAACAACCCGGTAGGCACCCTCTACAACTTTAGCACAGCGACACCCGACGATGCCATCACCGGCAACTGGACCGCCCAGGTACAGGTAGGAGACGCCAGTTTCTCTAAGAACATCCCCATAGAAACCATCAAACCCAACCGCCTGAAGATAGACCTGGACTTTGGCGTAGATAAATTCACCGCCAGTAATACATCTGTTGCCGGTCAACTGAACGTAAGCTGGCTCAGTGGCGCGACCGCCCACAGCTTGAAAGCTACCTACGACCTGCTTCTCACCAAAGCCCGTACTACTTTTGAAGATTACCCTGACTATATATTTGAAGACGAAGCCCGCACCTTCCAGGCAGACCAAAAGCAGGTGTTTGAAGGACAATTAAACGAAGAAGGAAAAGCCCTGATAGAAGCTGACCTGAACTTGGAAACGCCTGTACCTGGTGTGCTGACGGCTACCTTTACGGGCAAGGTGTTTGAAGAGGGCGGCAACTTCAGCATAGACCAGGTAAGCCTGCCGTACTATCCATACGCTACCTTCGTAGGCTTGCAGATGCCGAAAAGCAGCAATGATATGCAGGATGCATTGCTCACAGACGAACCGCATACGGTCAATCTCATTACGGTAAATGCCGACGGCAAACCTGTGTCCGGACAAACGGTAGAAGTAGCCCTCTATAAACTGGACTGGCGCTGGTGGTACGACCAGTCGGACAACGACATTGCCAACTATCTGTCCAACGAAGACCGCCAGCCGGTGTCTAATGAGGAGATAGCGTTATCCAATGGCAAAGGGCAATGGACATTTTCTGTAGCAGAAAAGGAGTGGGGGCGTTACTACCTGCGCGCCTGCGACCCGGCTTCCGGGCACTGCGCCGGTCAGACGGTCTACCTGGATTGGCCAGGCTATGCAGGCCGGGACGACCAGGGCAGTCCTAAAGCAGCCGCCATGCTTCGCTTTTCTGCTGACAAGCAACAGTACCAGGTAGGCGATGAAGCCACCATCCGTATACCGGGCGGCAGGCAGGGACGCGCTTTGGTAAGCCTGGAAGATGGCAGCCGGGTGCTGGAAAACCATTGGGTAAACCTCAGCGAAGCGGAAGAAACTGCCTTCACCTTTACAGTGACCGAAGCGATGGCACCCAATATCTACGCGCATGTGTCTTTGCTGCAACCCCATGCCCAGACGGTCAACGACCTGCCCATACGGCTGTATGGCGTGATTCCCATCCCCGTAGAAGCCCCGCAGACTTACCTGGAGCCTGTCATTACCATGCCCGAAAAGCTGGAGCCGGAAACGAAGGTAAGCATCAAGGTATCGGAGAAAAACAAAAAGCCGATGGCGTATACCCTGGCGGTGGTAGATGATGGCTTGCTGGACATCACCAACTTTAAGACGCCGGAGCCTCATGACTATTTTTATGCCCGCGAGGCGCTGGGCGTCAAAACCTGGGACTTATACGATGCAGTCATTGGCGATTACGGTGGGCGGCTGGAGCGTATCCTCCCGGTGGGTGGTGGTGAGGCCGGTGTGAATGCCGGTGCCAGAAAAGCCAACCGTTTTGTGCCGGTTGTGCGGTTTTTCGGGCCTTTCTTATTGGAAACGGGCAAAGAAAATACGCACACCTTTATGATGCCCAACTATGTAGGCTCGGTACGTACGATGGTCGTTGCCGCGTATGAAGGAGCGTATGGACATGCCGACATGACCACGCCCGTCAGCAAGCCGCTGATGGTGCTGGGTACGCTGCCCCGGGTGTTGCGCCCCCGCGAGAGCCTGCAACTGCCGGTCAATGTGTTTGCCATGGAAAATTCGGTAAAAAATGTCAACGTAAACGTAAGTACGAATAACTTGCTCAACATCACCGGTGAGGCAAGTAAAAAGCTAATCTTCAAGACAAAAGGTGATCAGGTGGTTGACTTTGCCATGCAGGTACCTGACCGCACGGGTATCGGCGAGGTACAGATACAGGCGGTAGCCGGTCCGCTACAGGCGACGTATAAGACGGAAATTGACATCAGAAACCCCAATCCACCTGCCACAAAAGCCATCAGCACGCTCATTGAGCCGGGCAAAAGCTGGAATACGTCATTTATTCCCATAGGCATGGCGGGTACCCGCAGCGCGGTGCTGGAAATATCCAGCGTGCCGCCGCTCAACGTCAGCGAAAGGCTAAGCGAACTGATCAACTATCCGCATGGGTGTGTGGAACAGATCGTCTCGGCAGCTTTCCCCCAGCTTTTTCTGCAAAATATAGAGGCGATTACCGAAGCAGAGCAGAAAAAGATAGAAACGAATGTGAAAGCAGCCTTGCAGAAACTAAGCACTTTCCAGACCAACGAAGGCGCCTTCGCCTACTGGCCGGGCAGCAACGATGCCGACGAGTGGGCGACCAGCTATGCCGGTCATTTCCTGCTGGAAGCCAAAGACAAAGGCTACAACGTGCCAGCAGGCTTACTCAACGCCTGGTCTACCTACCAGCAGCGGCGAGCCAGCCAGTGGGGACAAAGCACCGGATACGCCAAAGACGACCTGATCCAGGCCTACCGCCTGTATACCCTGGCGCTGGCAGGCAACGCCCAGCAGGGCGCCATGAACCGTATGCGCGAACAGTCCGGGCTCACCGTGCAGGCAAAATGGCGCCTGGCAGCCGCGTATGTACTGCTCAACCGGCAGCAAGTAGCAGAAGAGATGATCAACAACCTGGGGGAAGATATACCCGCTTACCGCGAAATGTACGGCACCTACGGCTCCGCGCTCCGGGACGAAGCCATGATCCTGGAAACGCTATCGCTGCTGAAAAAACGTGAACAAGGGCTCCCCTTATTTCAAAAGATCTCGGCAGCGCTAAGCGACGAAAACCGGTGGATGAGTACCCAGACGACCGCTTACTGCCTCGTCGCTGCCACGCAGTTTGTCAAAGACCAGTCGCTGAGCGGGCAGATCAACGCGGCTTATGCGACAGGCAAACAGGCAATGACGAACCTACAGTCAGATGTATCTATCATACAGCGCGACATCCCGCTGGCGGGCAATGGTACACAAGCTGTACAGGTCGTCAACCAGGGCAAGGGTGAACTATACGCCCGTATCGTCATGCGCGGCACACCGGAGATGGGACAGGAGAAAGCCGGGACAAATGGGCTGCGCCTGCAAGTCACCTACAAAGGTACTGACGGAGAAGCCGTAGACCCAAATAGACTGGCGCAGGGAACTGATTTTGTGGCAGAAGTAACCGTATATAATCCGGGCTTGCAAGGCGACTACCGGCAGTTGGCATTGACCCACATCATACCTTCCGGCTGGGAGATCATCAATACCCGTTTGCAAAACCTGGATCAGTTCTACGCCCAGGACATACCCGACTACCAGGACATCCGCGACGACCGGGTGTATACATACTTTGATTTGGCGGCTAACGAGCGCAAAACGTTTAAAGTATTGCTCAACGCTACCTATGCCGGGCGGTTTTACCAACCTGCCATCCAATGCGAGGCTATGTATGTTCATACGATCAATGCCAGCACCGGCGGGGAATGGGTGGAAGTGGTGCAGCCGCAATAACTATACAGATTCTGTACAGGTCTGTGGGACACCTAGAGTATATACACAAGTCCTACGAGAGTGGCTATTCATCCCCCTACCCCCTTCCAAAGGGGGACAGTAGCCACGCAGTGTCCCCCTTTGAAGGGGGCAGGGGGATGAATCGTACGCACAGAAGGCACATTTTGAAGATTTACCATTTGTGTATATACTTTAGGTGGGACACAGACCTGGGGTTTGGAGAGACCTGGGGTTTGCAGACCTGGGGTTTGCAGACCTGGGGTTTAGGGTTTAGAAAAAACAGAAGTGTGTATGCTTTTACTTTTGGTTTAACCCAACAAACTTTATATTTGCCTTCAACAAAATGGCTGCTTATGCGAACAAAGTAGTCTTGATTTTTGTAATGCTTTGACAAGGCAACGTTCTTTGCGAAAGATATAGAAGAATACCCACTTGGGCCCGGACCTGTTTTCTAAATCCAACATTTAATTCAATACCGGGTGAAGCTTGCTTTCAAAACTGGACCTCAATCCCGAGATAATCGGGATCTTCGGCGCAAGCCGGAGTTAACAGTGGATAGTTGCGAAGGAAGAGCAGCCCAAAACTTGTCTTTTGGGGTTTAGTAAAACCTTCAGGCTCAAGCTGGGTTTTTTCCTACTTTTCGTACCCTCCGTTATCCTTACCTCTGCCGCAAAACACACGGCATCTGCCATCCTCCGAAATTGTTTCAAACACCGCTCAAGATTTTACCACGTTCTTTCTCCAAATGGAAATATTCTGATGGGATTGATTATCTTTAGGGACACAGGAAACCGGATGCTGCCGGGTATTCACGCTGATATTAAAAAGTTATGCTGATCAAAAAAATAAAGCTCTCTAACTTCAAATCCTTTGACGAAGTAGAAGTAGAACTAAACGATTTCAACGTACTGGTAGGTGCCAACGCCTCAGGAAAATCTAATTTTCTACAAGCCTTGAAGTTCCTGAAAGACATTCAGGAACATGGATTAGAGAACGCCGTCTCTTTGCAGGGTGGGATGGAGTATTTGAGGAATGTAGGTCTGTCTGAGGATACCATTGATATTTCTTTAACTTTTTTGCCAG
>JBBSNI010000245.1:0-8585 GCA_038232695.1 Cytophagales bacterium | reverse complement strand
ACTTTTCATACTACCAGAAAAAGCAACGCTATACCTTGTCCAAACACTTTGACAGGATCAAAAAGATCAGCGGCAACCAGCAAAACTTTGCTTTCTACTTCACCAGTTCAGCCGTCTATTCTTCCCAGATCGAAGGCAACCCTATTGACCTGGATTCCTATTACAAATACAAAGACTTTAAGATCAATCTGCAAAGCAAATCTTTTCAGGAAATTCAGGATTTGATTAGCGCCTATGGCTTTGCCCAAACCCATGAACTGAACCTGCGCAATGCTTTGTATGCCCACCAGCGCATGAGCAAGCATTTGCTGGAAGATAAAGCGCATAAGGGTAAGATCAGGACAGGCGACGTGGGCGTATACAGCGGCCAGGAAAGAATTTACCTGGCAGCCGGCAAAAGTATTGTCAGGGAAGAAACCGCTGCTTTCTTTAAAGAAGTAAAAGCTTTACTATCTGAAGACCTGTCCATAGATGAAGTATTCTATTATGCAGCTATGATACACCTGCGCTTTGCCCATATTCATCCCTTTGCGGATGGCAATGGCAGGATGGCACGGTTGATAGAAAAATGGTTTTTAGCCTGCAAATTAGGGGACAAAGCCTGGTTCATTCCTTCTGAATATTACTATCAACTCAAAAGACCAGCCTATTACCGCAACATCAACCTGGGAATCAACTACAAACAGCTTGACTATGACCTTTGCCTGGACTTTCTGCTCATGTTGCCCATGGCGATGAGAGTTAAAATTCATTGATTTGCTAAATTTTCAGATTTCATTTCATCAAGATTACTATGACAACAATGCTTTCTCACTATACAAGAATTTTTTTCAAGGTTTTGTGGAAAAATAAAATTCCCAACAGCATCAATATTCTTGGCTTGTTGGTTGGAATGACATCAGCCATCGTCATTGCCAAATATGTAGGTTATTCCTTAACGTTTGATAATTTCCACCAAAACCAACAGCATATATTTCGCCTTCGTCAGGTAGAGACGAAGCATGGAAATAGAGAAAATGCCGGAGATTTAACGTACCGGGGAATTCCCGTATCTTCTCAACAGACAATCCCCGAAATTGTCAATTACACCACCTTTAACCAGGGCGTGGAAACACTGGTGATGGCTTCTAATGAGAAGGATGAAATGATAAGCTACAACGAGCATGGTATCTTCGGGGTGGACTCTTCTTTCTTGCAAATTTTCACATTTAAAGCGTTGCGCGGTAGTCAGAAAAATGCCTTGTCCAGTCCTTATTCTGCCGTCATCACGAATGCTATTGCCCAAAAATATTTTGGCGACAAAAACCCTATCGGTCAGACCATCACCACCAAGGTCTCCTGGGGAGAGGAACAAAATTGGACCGTTACGTGTGTCTTGGAGGACCCTCCCCGAAACTCAAGCCTTCAGTTTGAAATATTGGTCTTTGCCCCCCCTGAATACGATAACCTATGGGAAAGCCCCGTTTATAACCAATTTATCCAAACGACTACTACCTCTAATTCTCGTGAGTTTTCCCGGAAAATCTCCGATTATATCTCAAACCTGCCCATTTTTAAAGATCAAGGAAGGAAGATTTCTGTTAAATTAATCCCATTGACCCCCACTCTGACAACTTTTGAGCTTATGTTAGCTCTTATAGGCTTGTTTATATTAATGTTATCCTGGATCAATTTCATTAATCTTTCCATTGCCCAATCCCTGAATAGATTCGGTGAGGTAGTCATTAGAAAGGTATTTGGATCGACCAATAAACAGCTTGTAGAACAATTCGTATTTGAGTCCCTGTTCACGAATTGTATTGCGTTGCTGATAACGATTTTGTTATTGATATTGTCATATGATTATTTCGTAGAGCTTACCGGAAATCATCTCCTACCCCTGTTTGACAATAGTCTTCACATCAATACGCTGTTCTTTGTTTCTTTTATCATAGGATCCATCCTCACCTCGGTGTATCCATCTCTTTTTGTGGTCTCCAAAAAGATGAGCGGGTTATCCAAAGTAAGTAAAATGACGGACCAAAAAGGCTTGCGAAAAGGATTGGTAGTAGCGCAGTTTGCTATTTCGTCTGTGATGATCATTGGCACTTTTGTGATTTCATCCCAGATGGATTATATGATGAGCAAGGATTTGGGGTTTAACCCGACCAATAAGCTCATTATAAAACCGCCAAAAGATCAACAAAAAGGCAAGGGAAAGAGGATGTTTGCCATCAAAAGAGAATTGGCTAAACGCTCATGGATAGAGCGCATCACCACATCATCGACAATTCCCGGTCAATCCTACCGGCAAGAGGTGTATTTCTCACTTAAAGGCTCCGACAAAAAACCGCTTTTGTATGTTAATGCGGTAGACACCAGTTTTGCCAGCGCTTACGGGATAAAGTTCTTGGCGGGAACGGACTTTTCCAACACTGGCGGGGCCTATACCAATGAGCATAAAGCAATCATCAATGAAGTTTCAGCGCGTGCTTTAGGTTTGAGTCCTGATGATGCTATTCATAGAGCGTTAGTAGACCAGGAAGAAGGAGAGACTTATACGATTATTGGCGTGGTTGAAAATTATCATAAGACTTCGCTAAAAGAGAACATCGAGCCAATGATCCTCAAATACAATCCTATACGTGGCTATATCACCTTGAATTTGACTTCAGATGCAGCTTACTCCTTGAGTGATAAGATTTCGGAACTAAAAGAAGTATGGCAAAGCGTGTATAAGGATCAGCCTTTTGAATACTTTTTTTTGACAGATCAATATGATGCACAATATGACGCAGAAAACTTCTTCCGCAAAGTTTTCAGGGTTTTCACCTTTATCTCGGTATTCTTAGCCTGCCTTGGGCTTATCGGATTGGCGCTGTTTGAGGCATCAAACCGTAAATTAGAGGTTGGTATAAGAAAAGCATTCGGTGCATCCTCTTATGCCATTTTAGTTTTGGTTTTAAAAAAATACTTGCTCTTATTGCTAATCGCTACTGCCATCGGAGCACCCATTTCGTATTATATTATGGACGTCTGGTTACATGAGTATAGCTATAGAATCTCAATGGGTGTCAGACATATGCTGATTCCCTCGTTCATTTTGTTCATCGTTGCCCTTACGACCATTTCCATACAGATGATCAAATTAAGCCTGGTTAGCCCTGCAAAAATTTTTCGTGAAGAATAAATATTCTGCCTATCGATAGGATGAGTCAAAACATACTACCTAATCAAAACTTTAAATCGCTGCCAGGTAAAGGACTACTAACTATGGATGAGCACCCCACTGGCATACTGCGCCATCGTTGTCTGGGGTTTGCCCAATTCGTCCCAGGTGTTTTGCGACTGAAAAGTCTCCGGGTTGTTGTTGAGTGCTTCGGTGATTTTCGCGGCGTATTTCATTTGTGGTGAAAACCATCCTAAAAATTTGAGCAATCCCAGGGGCGCTTTACCTACTTTCAGCTTTTTATGTTTGTAGTGATCGGCATACGTCTGGGCTGCCTCGCCGGTATTCAAAGGCTCAGGTCCTTGTACCACAAAGTCTTTGTTCTCACCATCCATTGTCTTGTACGACTGGGCGAACTGCTGTCCGTAATCCTGCCCGGCGATCCAATACATACGGATCTTCTGCATGCCTGCTACATTGATGCGGCTGCCCTGTACCTGCCGCTCGGTGAGCGTCTCCATAAAGGCGGTGGGATAAAAGATGGTGTAAGGAATGCCTGCTGCTTTGATCGTTTCCACCGCTTTATTTTTTATATCGAAGACCCACCAGTCGAAACCTTTATAGTTTTTGATGAGGGAAGAAAGGTAAGCGACCCGTTTTACCTGGCCGGCTTTAGCCGCTTCCAGAATGTTGCGGATGCCATCGAGTTCGGGATGAAAGTCTTCCTGCTTTTCGCCGGGGTCTACGTTCAGGCTGATGTACACGGCATCTTTTCCCTGCAATACCTGTTTTAGAAAAGCCACGTTCTCCACGTTCCCTTCTATCACATTGGCTTGCGGCGGCAACACTTCTTTGGCCTTGTCAGCATTCCGTGCCACTACTGTTACAGCGAAGCCTGCTTTAATTAATTCCCGTACAACGGGTTTGCCCAACATGCCTGTGCCGCCAAAGACGGCAATAGATTGTGTAGTTTCCATCATGTTACGTTTGTTTCCAATACTGTTGATAATCCTGTATGTATTGCCGGACACTGACCGGCTTTCTTTTTAGCAAATTTTCTGTATCTCCGGTTACTTTTTTGGCTAAACCCAGGCGAACGGTAGTATAAATGCCGATCATGGTCAGAACAAAGGCGTTCGTATAGCCAGCCTTTTTCATTCGCCTCCAGAACCGTAGGATGCCCGGGTTGACACAAGTAATTTTCCGTCCAAGCACTTCTGTGAACAAATCAGCTACCTCCTGATAGTCCAGCGCTTCGTTGCCGGTCAGGTCGTAGGCTTGGTTTTTATGGTTTTCATCCAACAAAGCTTGTGCAGCTACGGCGGCAATATCTCTGACATCAATAAAGCTGGTTTTTCCTTTTCCGGCTGGAAGGAAAATTTCATCGTGATAGCGGATGTCATCACGGTGCGTAGTATTCAGATTTTGCATAAAAAAGCTTGCCCGCAAAAACGTATAAGTCATACCAGAGGCTTTGATAAGCTGCTCGATGGCATAATGTGGTACGAACTTATTTTTCTCCGCACCTAATACAGAAAGAAAGACAACATGCTCCACCCCTTTTTGGCCGGCTACTTCTATAAAAGGTTTCAGGTAAGTGTCTACATCCGCAATAGCCGGAGGACGCATCAAAAACATTTTCTGTATACCTTGCAATGCCGGTGCGTAGGTAGCCGGACGGCCAAACTCCAACCGTACTGTGTCTACTTCTTTGCTCCATAAAGATGCGATATTTTCTATATGCCTCATACCTGCCACTACAGGCATACCGGTATTTAGGAGGTTTTTTACAACCTCGCAGCCTACGTTGCCGGTAGGGCCGGTGACCAGTATTTTATGAGGCATAAGTAGTAAGTATTTCTTCTACCACAGCCTGCAAAGTATCATACGATTGATAGCCGCGGCTCAATATGTTGCGCTGGTCTGCGTGTTGAAAAATAAGCGTAGGAAAACCTGTAACACCCAACTGCTGGCAGTAACGGAACTCCTCATACATCATCTGCCGGTAGCTTTCATCCTGATACGCCTGCGCAAAATCTCCGGGAGCTATGCCATACCTTTCAGCCAACGACTGAAAAGTAGCCGGGTCGTTGAGGCTTTTGCCTTCGTAGAAAAAGGCATGTTGCAGATCGTGGGCAAAGTCTACAGGGCTTTGCGCAGAAAGGTCTTTGAAGACAGTCAGGGCAAGACAAGGCGGTATAGAGTTATAGACATACTCACCATCTTCCAGCAATGCTTTGAAGTTGCTGCCAAAACGTACGCCTGTGGTTTGTTCTACCACGCCCAAAGCGTTTTTAATATAGCCATAGGCTTGTTTGATCGGTACTGCCCGCTGCCCGACCGCCATGCCGCCGCTATATACCTGAAAATCAAGCTGACTTTCGTACTGATCTTTCAACTGCCGGATTACCTGGCTAAACCCATAACACCAGCCGCAGAGCGGGTCATAAACGTATACTATTTTCGGTCTTTCCATAAAATAATTTGTAAGACACACCAAAACCTAATCTCTGACCACCAGCGTATCTAAATAAGCTTTTAGGTGGTTGATGTTGTCATGAAATACCTGGCTGTTTTTCTTCACTTTTGCCATGCTGTAGCTTCCTTCAATACCTGCCAGGATAAAGTAAGCAACTTGTTCTGCCTGCACCTGTTGCCGGATATGGCCTGCTGTCTGCCCCTGCCGCAAAGCTCCGGCAATGAGCCGCTGCATCCCATTTACGATCTTTTCGAGGCGCACTCTGAACCCCTCGTCAATCGGCGACATCTCCTGGATCAGGTTGTTGAGCGGACAGCCTATGACTACATTTTCTTCGCTGTAGCGCACCTTCAAAGTTTGCAAACACTCTTTGATATAAGGCACAGGATTTCCCTCAAAAGTAGCGAGCCGCTGCCAGGTACTCAGATACATAGGTGTTAGAATTTCTTCTACGATAGAGTAGCCAATAGACAGTTTGTTAGGAAAATAATGGTACAAAGCCCCTTTGGTCACTTCCATGTCCCGGATCACCTTATCGGTACGCAAGCCCTGAAAACCGTGCACGAGCATATCCTGAAATACGCTGTCCAATATTTTTTCCCGTGTGTTATTCATAACATACATACTGGTTGGTATGTTTTGCATACGCTTAATTTCTTTTAAGGTTTCCCTGACTGTTTACGTAAATGAAAGAAAATTTCTAATTTTAGAAAATCAAAAACAAAGTAGCCAAATGATACAGGACCTCAAATCGTCTTCATCCCGGTATGATTTGCCTTTACTAACCTGCAGGAATTTATGGATAGCACCCCGGAAATTACCCTATACCGTATCTTCAAAGAACATTACGGAAAGGAAAATGCTGAAGAAATTGTCATCTGTATCAAAGGCGTCTTGACCACTACAGAAGCAGAATATCATGAAAGGCTGATCCGTGTGTTTGTAAAAGTCGGCTGGAAGGAACAAGATGCCAGGTATCTTGATGAACTGCTCACGGAGATGAAGGCGCAAAAAGATGCCGAGAGAGATAGTTAAAAATAGTCCGTAGGGGAATCGAACCCCTGTTACCAGGATGAAAACCTGGCGTCCTAACCCCTAGACGAACGGACCGGGTCTCGCAGACCGTTGCTGCAAAGCAGTAGGGACAGCTGTCCCTACTGCTGTCCCTAATAGTAGTCCGTAGGGGAATCGAACCCCTGTTACCAGGATGAAAACCTGGCGTCCTAACCCCTAGACGAACGGACCTGATCTCGTAGACCTCGTTTTTTGAGACTGCAAATATAGCAGGCGAAGATTATTTTGCCAAAATATTTTCTGATTTCCCTAAGCTTATCACCGATTACTTCAAAAAACAGTAACAAGTTCAACAGAATACAGTATTAGTATAGTATAAACGCTATGTAAAACTCTGGCATTGGCTGTTTTGTATACTAATGCCAATCATTGTATTATTGCACCATTATTCATTAAAAACTAAACGCTAAACAGATGAAAGTTGCTATCAACGGTTTTGGCAGGATCGGAAGGCTTACCTTCAGAAACATGCTCCAAAACGAAAACATTGAAATAGTCGCTATTAACGACCTGACCGACAACGACACCTTGGCCCACCTGCTCAAATACGACTCAGCGCATGGCCGCTTTCCCGGTGAGATCAGTCTGGACGGAGATAACCTGGTGGTCAACGGCAAGAAGATCAAAGTGCTGGCGCAGAAAGACCCCAAAGCCCTGCCCTGGGGCGAACATGGCATCGATGTGGTGCTGGAATCTACCGGCAGGTTCGTAGACGCCGAAGGCGCAGGCTTGCATTTGCAGGCTGGCGCCAAAAAGGTAGTCATCTCGGCACCCGCCAAAGGCAGCAATATCCCTACCGTCGTGCTGGGCGTCAACGAAGATACACTCACCGGCGACGAGAAAATTCTTTCCAACGCTTCCTGTACCACCAACTGCCTGGCGCCTATGGCCAAAGTGCTGCACGAGAAGTTTACGATACAGAAAGGCTTTATCACCACCATCCATGCCTACACAGCCGATCAGAACCTGCAGGATGCGCCTCATAAAGATTTGAGAAGAGCACGGGCAGCCGCTATCAATATCGTACCCACTACGACCGGCGCAGCCAAAGCCGTAGGATTGGTCTTGCCCGACCTGAAAGGCAAACTCGACGGCAACGCCATCCGCGTGCCAGTTATTACCGGTTCGTTGACGGACCTTACCTGCATAGTAAGCCGGGAGGTAACTATAGAGGAGGTGAACGCTGCAATGAAAGAAGCCGCTGACAGTTCGCTCAAAGGTATTTTGGAGTACAACGAAGATATGCTGGTTTCCTCCGACATCATTGGCAGCCGGTATTCCTGCATCTTTGATGCCCAGTCTACCAACGTAAATGGCAATATGGTCAAAATTATAGGCTGGTACGACAACGAAGCCGGCTACTCTGCCCGTACGGCCGACCTGATCGCCAAGGTGGGAAAGATGTGATATAAATCTTGTTCATGCACATAAAAACAAAAAGCCTTGCCGATGAAGCAAGGCTTTTTGTTTTTACCTCTTTGAATTTTACTCTTCCAGTTTAACCAGATGTTCTTTCCAGTTTTCGGGAATTTCGTCTATGTTGTAGACTTTGAGTGATTTCTCTTCGTTCATGTCGTTCATGGTAAATCTTTGGCTTTAAGTTTTATGAAAATTATATTTGGATTTGTTTACGTTTTTTTAGATTTAGTGAAGAAATATTTGCTGCAATAATAAAAACAGTAAGAGAAGAAAAATGAAGTATTTAAAAACAACTATCTTGATGGCATTTTACACTACAACAGCTATTAGCCCCTATGTAAAAGCATAAGTCCTTACCAACTAACCTTCTAACTTAGGGTTTGGAAGTATTCACTAAAAAGAAAGGAGTAAGGACTTATGAGAACCAAAGTTAATGATTATTCTGGGATTCACATTTACGCAGGT
>JBBSNI010000244.1:0-8617 GCA_038232695.1 Cytophagales bacterium | reverse complement strand
TCGGATAAGATAATCCTGTTGCCTGTGAAACAAGTCCAATTCCTCCCCAACCAAGGGCATTAACCTCTGTGGCAGCCCATAAGCGTTTGCTTTTTTCATTCAAGTACTTACAAAGATGATTATATTTGGTCCGAATTTCTGTAAGTTTTGATACCTTATTTTCCATGAAGCAAAAATACTGATTTTCTAAAACTTATTTTGACGCATTTCCTAAGTCAGACGTCTTAGCCAATTTGTCAGACAGGAAAAGATAGTTCCAGAGCACGATCGCGTTTTGAATCAGTTGTCGCTTCGGCGATCCGATTGCATCCAGCTACCACTTCCTGTTCCTCCTTAGTTTCCGCCCGGAACTCTTGGTTATCCCCGAAGTGAACTTGCAATAAAAAAGTGGACAAAAAGTTAAGCGGCATTTTGATGTTGATTTATTTTCATTCCGTATTCATCAGGTGTCATGTAGCCAAGAGAAGCATGTATTCTCTGCCTGTTATACCAGATTTCTATGAACTCAAACACCACGACTTTCGTCTTCACTATTGTGGTAGGTTCAGCAATATATATTAGTTCGGCCTTAAGGGTTTTGAAGCCGACGCGGCGCGGAAACTTTCAGCTACCGCATTGTCCCAACAGTTGCCCTTTCGGCTCATACTGAAGGATACTCTTATTTTCAAGGATCTGTTGATAATCAGCACTTGCATATTGACAGCCACGATCACTGTGATGTAGCAATCCTTAGAGGGCTTATGGGTTCATAAAACCATCTGAAGTAAGGAATGTTCTCGGCTTAATGTAGGTAAAACAGATCATCCCACTACTCGGAGAGAAAATTAATCTAGCAATACAGTTAGCCATCCCTCTCTGGTCCAGATATAGGCCACCGTGAATTCTAAGGTTAAGACAAATTTTTGCTATATAATTTTAATTGCTACTCAACATTGCTCAAAAAGGTATTATTGCAGCAAGAGATAGTAAATTTTCATGTTAAGAAATTTAGTACCACAAAAAATATAAGAAGATAATTATATTTAAGAAGGATGTTTATCACTACACAGGCCAGTATTGTATTATCTTTCGTCTTAGGAAGGAGACACTTCTCTCCAGTTGGTCCATACCTTCCACACCGTCCTCAATACTGATCCAACCATTAAAACCTACACGTTTTAATTCAGTAAATATAGCATCATAATCATTGAGTCCTTTGCCGATTTCACCATGGCTGAGTCGTTTTGCATAGCCTGCAGCCCCACCTTCTTCCCTCCGAAGATCATCAATGGTGCCTTCAATTAAATAGCGGTCACTTGCATGCATGGTCACTACACGATGTGAAACCCGCTTAAGCAATTCTAATGGATCTTCACCTGCAAGATAAGTATTACTTGGATCAAAGTTTACGCCGAAATGTGAATGATTAATGCTGTTTACAAGCTTACAAAACACATCCATCTTCTGGGCAAACTCAGGATATTCCCAGAAGTCGTCCTTGTAATGGTTCTCAATAATAAGGGTAGTATCACGTTCCTGCGCATAAAGTAGGCACTGTTCAATACAATCCGCGGCTAATTTTACCCCTTCCTCAATAGAAATTTCAGGCCGCCGCTGTCCGGAGAGGACCCTGCAATATGAAGCTCCAAGAGCATAAGCCATATCTATCCACCTTTTCTGCTTAGAAATTTCTTTCTCACGAAACTTAATATCAGGATGTGTAAAATCTGGGGAACAGCATAACATCGGAATTACTTTTCCATAGTCTTCTACCTGCTGGCGGAATAGAGGCCAATTGGCTTCATCTTTCATTTCAAGGAATCCTGCATACCATTCCAGCCCGTCAATATCAAGCTTTGCGGCTAGTTCTATCCATTCGGAAACTTTCATGCTACCATCTTTGCAAAGAGCTGGCATAAAGGCTTTTGGGAAAGCGGCTAATTTAGGCATAAAGCTTAACGTTTGTTAAATAATTTTTTTGATTACTTTGGAATGGTTGAAACATCTCTTGGGGGATTGCGTCCGATAAACGGATACTGCTCCAGGTCTACAACCTGACCACTGATGGGGCCACTTTCATTAGCAAGCCAATAGACGGCTGCGGCAGCGATCTCCGAGGGCCATAAGATACGGCCTGAAGGCGCAAATACACGTGGAATCTCTTTATACCAGTCATCTACCAGACCTTGCTCGCGTTTAAGCTGGATTTCCTTCTCCGTGAGCACCCAGCCTGGGTTAATTTGATTTACACGCACACCATATTCGCGATGGAGCGTGTCACCAAGATTGCGTGTTAAGGTCATGAGTGCGCCTTTCGAAACGCTGTAGCTCAAAAGATCTGGCTCGCCACTCCAAGCATTGACTGATCCGATATTCAGCACACAACCACTGGTCTTTCGAAGATGTTGTAATGCTGCTTTGATAAGGGCAAAAGGGGCTATGGTGTTCACCTCCAGCATCTTCCGCATGAAAGAAAGGTCTGTGGTATAAATGTTTGACGCCACAATCATTGCCGCGTTATTTACTATTGCATCAAGCCTACCGAAGACTTTCAACGCCGCTTCTACTAGATGCTGTGGCGCACCTTCTGCGGTGATGTCTTCAATGTGCAGCAAAGCTTTGTCTTTGCCTAGCGCTGCCACAACAGCTGCACCAAGATCTTGCTCCAGCCCGTGAATGATAACACGGGCGCCCTCCGCGACACATCGCTTCGCAATAGCCTTACCAATGCCTGTGCAACTTCCGGTGACAATGATGACTTTGTTTTGCAGACGCATGACTTAAACAGGTTTAAGAACGCTTTTTACCACTTCTCCCTTATGCATCTTTTCAAAAGCTTCTTGCCATTCTGTAATGGACCATACGCCACCTATAATAGGCTTAACATCCAACTGGCCACTTGCGAGCAATGCGATGACACGCTCCCATACAGGCCAATTATGGCTGAAGCTGCCTTGCAGCGTAACGTTCTTTTGTACCAGAGGGTCAAGAGAGAAACCAAGCGGCTGCGGTCCCCATCCCACCTTGGTTACCTGGCCATTAGGGCGTACCAATTGCATCGCAATTTTCAGTGTAATGCTCACGCCCGCAGCATCAATAATGCAATCGGCGCCAAGTCCATCCCGCTGCTTGGCCCATTCAGTAGCATCACCAATGATGGTTTCGCAACCATATTGTTTAGCTATACTGAGGCGGTGTCTGTCCACTTCCAAACCAACAATGGCGACTTCGGCTCCGCACAACCTGGCAACCGCAGCACATAAGATACCAATGGTGCCAGGGCCTAACACAATGACGCGGTCCCCAGGTTTGATGTGTGTATTCTCAACGACGGCATTGAAGGCCACACTGCAAGGTTCGGTGAGGCAGGCTTGCTCAAAAGCAAGTTGATCAGGCACATGATGCAAACAGCGTGCAGGCACTCGTACGAAACGGGTCATTGCGCCATCTACGCCGTAGCCAAAGCCTTTACGCGTGGGGTCAAGGTTGTAGAGACCACGCCTGCACATAGGATTATTGGAATCAATGACCGCAGCAGTTTCGCTAACCACCCGGTCGCCTTCCTTCCATCCTACAACGCGGCTGCCTATCTCAATAATGTGGCCGCCAAACTCATGGCCCAGCACGACAGGATAGTTTACGGGCCAGCTATGATCAGCGGTCCACTGGTGGAGATCACTGCCGCAGACACCGACATTGGCGACTTCAAGCAGCACATCCTCCTCACCAATTATGGGACTAGGGATATTACGAATTTCTACGGAACCTTTCTCAGGAGCATAATTAACGACGGCGGCTGATTTCATAAATGTTATTATTTTTCAGTTGTTAATAATTTAGGCTTTACCCACGGGAACGTCTCCATAGGCATGAATTTTCTCGCAAATCAAACGCAGTGAACTTTCCAGATCACCATCTGCTGTTTTGAATGCATCTGCATCAATGGTCAGCGGAGCGCCGAGCACAACCAGGGGGGCTCCATACTCAGGACAGCGGATCGCCTGTTCCAAAGTGAGTCCTCCGACGGCTTGCACAGGAATACTCACGGCTTGAGCCACTTCGTGAAGCTGATCCAGAGGGCTTGGCATGCGCTTACCTTGTGCAGCAATACCACGACGTTCGTCATAGCCAATATGATGAATGATGTAATCACAGCCCAAGTCTTCGAGCCACTTAGCTCCGCCGATCATGTCAGGACAGACCATGTTGTCACCCATGACCTTTACGCCAAAATCGCGACCTGCATTGACTACACACTTGATGGTTTCCTCATGTGCCCTGGCCATGACCACAACATGTGTTGCACCTGCTTTGGCCATCATTTCAACTTCAAGATAACCTCCATCCATTGTTTTAAGATCGGCTACGATGGGAATGTTCGGGAAGACTTCGCGTAACTTCCGCACTCCATGCAAACCTTCCGCTAGGATCAGCGGGGTTCCAGCTTCTAGCCAGTCAACACCAGCACGCATGGCCAGTGTGGCGGTCTCGAGGGCTTCTTCAATATTGGTTAGATCAAGAGAAATTTGAACAATAGGTTTCATAATGAAGGATAAGTTTTAGTTTTTGAAGGGCATCAATTCCACCATGAGCAGGAGAATTATAAGCCTTATCAATAATTCGATCTGAAATTTTTTTAAGTAAAATATTTAATTAATTCAAGTTGCTACCTATGCAAAAGGTAAGAAGTGTTGTCATATGGCACAATTTAGTAATTTTGAGGTTCCCACACTTCAAAACAGACTTTCTTATGCTTAACGACAACACAATCGCAATTTATGTAATTTTAGATGATATTCTGCAAGGCATCCACCATCAAGAAAATGAGCAGCGACAAGTCAACGATGCTTTGGTGCTGACTTATGAGAATTGGGCAAATATTCTTTCATAATTTCCCATCGGCAGGCGATCCTGTGCGGGTCAGTGAGCTCTCATATTGAGCCACCGTGGCCCGGTTTGCATAAACTTTGGTTTTTGGTGAACCTAAAGTTTACGCACTGACCCGCTCTTAGGTAAGATGATACAATACATAGAAAAAAAGATACAATAAAGCTTCGTCTGCCCAGTATATGTTTGTATATATCATCATAAACCGGAAAGGTAAAGTACTTCATTTACGATTCGGGGAAATGATGAGAAGTTTAATGCAGAAGTACAAAGAAACATGGATGATCTTTTTGAAGAATGTATGCATATTCAGGAGAAATTGGAAATTGGGCTTGTTATTTAACCCAAGTTGCGGATAATTAAGATAACAGAACTTTTAAAATATTACCTGACAACCCTATGAAAAGATTATGCTCAAGAAAATAGCCCTTTCTCTTGTCCTGCTTGTTATATTTTTTTCTTTTTTTTTCGCCTGCCATCAAACTCAGTTGGAAGAAGGATCAAGAAAAGAAGGGAAAGAAGAAGAAGTTTCCTTTGTACGAGACGAGTTATCGGTACAACACGGGCAGGAACTTTTCAATCAGTATTGTGCCGGTTGCCATAGCTTTCAGGAAAATATGATTGGGCCAAACCTTAGTGGCGTGACCAATAAAGTTGATAGAGAATGGTTGGTATCCTTTATCCATAATGCGCCTGCTATGATTGATAGCGGTGATGCACGCGCTACTGAGTTGTACCAAAAGTACAAGCAATACATGCCTGTCTTTGACATGCTGGAAGGAGAGGAGATTGAACACATACTGGGTTTTATCCACAAATTCTCTGAGGGAGAAAAGAAAAACCGCAGCAACCGCCCGGGCGGACTGCTCAATCCATTGGCTGAGAAAATTTCTATGTCTGACCTCTCTTTGGTGGTGGAGAAGGTTCTTACCGTACCGCCCAGTGCCGAAACGCCCCCGGTAGCACGTATCAATAAGATGCTGGCCATAGAAAACCGTCAGGGTGAGCGGCTATTCATCCATGACCTTCGGGGAAAACTCTACGAAATCAAAGACAGTACAACCTGGGTGTACCTGGATATGGTGTCCGAATACCCAAACTTCATCGATCACCCCGGCTATGCTACTGGTTTTGGCAGTTTTGCCTTTCATCCTGATTTTGAGAAGAACGGTTTATTTTATACGACACACACCGAGCCGGAGCGTAGCGCTCCCGCCGACTTCGCCATCGACGATAGCATTCGCACTACCTTACAATGGGTACTTGTCGAGTGGAAGGCAGATGATCCAAAAGCAAACAGCTTTTCCGGCACCCACCGGGAATTGTTGCGGGCTGATATGGTAGGTAGCGCTCACGGCTTTCAAGAGCTTACTTTCAACCCGTTGGCTAAATCCGGAGATCCGGACTATGGACTGCTCTACCTTGGTATTGGCGACGGAACTGCCGCCTTAGCTGGCTACCCGTTCTTGTGTGACAATATGGGAAAGATATGGGGTACTGTCATCCACATTGATCCGGCAGGTAGGAACAGTGCCAACGGTAAGTACGGCATTCCCAAAGACAATCCGTTTGCCAACCAGCCCAATGCGCTGGGAGAGGTCTGGGCTCTCGGCTTCCGCAATCCCCACCGGATCTGTTGGGACAGGAGCGGATCGGGCAAGATGTTTATTACCAGTATTGGACAGCACAGCGTGGAAGAAGTGAATCTGGGCGTAGCAGGAGCCCACTACGGCTGGCCTGAGCGAGAAGGCACTTTCCTATTCGACGTGGATGCCAATCCCGAGCTGGTCTATCCGCTACCAGCGGATGACACTGGCTATACCTATCCGGTAGCGCAGTACGATCATGATGAAGGTAATGCCATTTCGGGTGGATTTGCTTATGGGGGAAAGCAAGTCCCTTTGCTGCATGGCAAGTATATTTTTGGAGATATTCCCCGGGGCAAACTGTTTTACGCAGAGGTTACAGCCATGAAGCTCGGACAACAGGCTCCCATTTATGAGTTGAACCTGGAATACCACGGACAGAAAACGGATCTGGAAACTTTTACGGGTCACAAGCGTGTCGATCTTCGTTTCGGCACCGATAGTGCAGGCGAGCTTTACCTCTTCACCAAGAGTAATGGTACCCTTTATAAAGTTATTGACTGTAAAAAATCCTCCGTTGCACTGGAAGTTAAACAGTGAGCAGGTCAGGGCCACGGGTTACTTCTCTGTCCTTTAACCAGATGAGCTGGCTGAAGAGGTTGGCTTTGTTTATCTATAAAACAAACGATAGCCAGATACAAAGTAATGAGTGCTGTCTCCAGGTCATGTTCATATACAAAATATCAAAATAGTTTAATCGAGAGAACTCCTCGGGGCTCTACTTTAGTTAAAATCCAGTGTCAACGATCTTGTTCCTTTTTGAATATGTATTAAGCCACTGTTCCATGTTGACTTTAAAAAAGGGCTGTCAAAAGCCATATTCGGAGCATAGTTCACTGATGATTTGTTTATTTGAGGAACAGTTGAATAATCGGCATAAAAAGTAAACGCATCCCCATAAATCCCGGTGTATTGCAAGACGTGGTTATCATAAGCGAATGCATTTTCAATTACTTTTGCCCGGAAATCGTCATAGGACTTGTATTTTGATTTCTGATCAACTTCAAGGATTACCGGAGAATATTCGTTGTCGCAATACAACCACTTCCCCTTCCCTCTATCTTCGGAGGTGGAGTTTTCCCAATGATGACCACCCGCTACAATACGTACCGCCGCATACGCCCCTTCTGATTCAGCGAATACCCAATTTTTTTCTTCTACGGGCTCACTCAGTCCATCACCGGCAAACCAAACCCGCATCGGGCCGGCCCCGGTGCCGTATTTCAATTTCTGGCAGATCAGCGTACCCTTTTTCTGCACCGACCATTGTGTGTTGTAAGCTCGGTTATTACTAGTCTTTACACACTGGGGAAGGATCCCGGCGACCGGATTCCCGGCAAAGATGACGCCGTGAGAACGATTCTGTGAACTGATCATCGCCCAATCGCTTTTAGGCCGCGCCTCTACCATAGCCGTACCCATCATAAAATCAGGTGTGCAATAGGAGTACCGAACAATGCCCCCGGAATCGGTGCGCATATGATATACGGGCGGCTCGTAATGCCCGGGTTTCGCCAAACCCAAAAGACGCTGCCGAACTTCATAACTCCCTCTTCCCTTTACATCACAAACAATATCGACCACGACCAGGGGCGGACGATACCCGGTGGTCATGGCACTCAGAATAGTACTCTCAAAACGGGGCTTTTCCCCCACTCCGAAAAAAAGGTATCCATACTCCGATGAGTATAATGGACCCCAAAAGTAGGACAGCGATTTAAGCGGCAGCCGCGCTGTGTAAATGATTAAATTGTTATCCTATGCAAAAGAGAAAAAAAATATCCGCAGATTTTAAAGCCAAAGTAGCTTTAGAAGCCCTAAAAGAGCAGCAAACACTGCAAGAGCTAGCTCAGAAGTACGAGGTGCACCCTAATCAAATATCTGCTTGGAAACAGGAATTTATAAAAAATGCTTCTGACGTATTCACCAAAGGGAAAAAGAAAAATACAGAAGCAGTAGAGTCTACCAAACTCTATGAGGAGATTGGGCGCCTGAAGGTAGAGAATGATCGCCCGAATTCTAAGATCAAAGCAAGCGATAGACATATTATTTTTTCAAGTTTTCTATTTTGGTATATGCTGCTTGATCGTATCCATTGAACTGCG
>JBBSNI010000243.1:0-8652 GCA_038232695.1 Cytophagales bacterium | reverse complement strand
TCTATCAGATTTGCTTGCATATAGGCATAGTAGAACTTAAATTCGTTTTTTTTGAGAGCTTATCATAAGTTGTTATTTTGATGGTGAATAATTAAAATTAACACCTCTTTGATAAACTCTCTTTTTTATGAAAAAGCCGTGTTACTTTATACCTCATCATGCAAATCATAAAATCATTTCATCATAGTCTAAGACGACCCAACTTATGTTAGAACAAATTATATCTTCCCTCAAAGGGGAACTCATGCAGAAATTCACCGGCGGCGAACAGAGCATTCCGGAACACAAGGTAGACGATGCCGTCAGGCTTGCCAAAGACAACATGGTCGACTCCGTCAAAGACGAAGCCCAGCGGGGCAACATCGGCGGCATCATGGACCTGTTCAAAAACAAGCAAAACGTAGAGAGCAATCCTATTGTCTCCAATATGATCATGAAATACGCCGGCGATCTGGGCACCAAGCTGGGCATTTCTCCCAACATGGCCAGCACCATCGCCAGCTTTGCCATTCCTTTTATCCTGAAAAAGCTGATGGGTAAAGCCGACGAGCAAGGTATGGACCAAACCGGCATCATGGGTATGCTTGGGCAGGAAGGCGGACTGGGAGATGTTTTTAAAGGAGGAAACCTGGGAGATACCTTGGGCGGGCTTTTCAAGTAAACCTTTTTTATACTGCCGGAAGATTTGCAAAGAGCAGACTTCTCCAAGGTACTTTACCATTGGGATGCACCCTGAGCCGCTATTGAATCCTTTCAACCGCTATTAAAAACTTGAGCATTGAGTGTTGAGTGTTTTAAATATTCAATACTCAACACTCAATATTCAATGCTCGAAGATTGCTTACGGTAATCTACAACATCATTCCAGCTTGAGCCGGAAGGTTTTGCTTGTCCCTGTCTCCGAAATCACTTTGACATAAAACAGACCGCCTTTTCGCAGCCGGTTGGCATACGGACTGATGTTGATCTCCACAGCTTCCTGTGCATCAAGGCTTACCACATCCACCGTTCTGCCCAGGTTATCCATGATGGTATAATGCACCATTTTTTCATCTGGATGGCCGGAGGTGAGGGTAAGTTTTTCAGCCACCGGGTTGGGATAAGCGCTCACGCGCAAGGCTTCCACAATAGGCTGGTCGTCTGCATCAATCACCACAAAGCCAACGGTCAGCGAAGTGCCGCGGGTACCTTTCAGATCATCGGCGCTATAGGGGGTAGCCGTCAGTATGTAGGCGCCGATGTCTAAGTCAAACGCACGGAAATCACCATTTTTGTCGCCGCCGATGGCATAAGGCGCATCGTTCTCAATGGCTACGCGCTCATCGTTCAGCATAAAGGCAACGCTTTCCGTATTGTCCGAATTGACGACTGCCTGAATATTGACCGGCGGCAAGCCGTCCAAATCCAAAGTATCGCCAGGTGCCAGCGGCTGGATCACTTCGTCTTTTTCGGCATCAATCAGCAGAAACTGTACGACTGCCAGGTTGTTTTGCAACACCACACGCACCGACAGGGAAATGCCTACCGCGCCCAGACCGTTTTTCTTGCCAAAAGGCGTAGCCGTTAAGGTGTAATTGCCTGCGGGAAGGTTGACCGCCTGGTAATTACCGTTGCTCTCGTCTCCCAGGGTAAAGGGCTGGCTGTTGTCTCTCCGCAACAGCGTTCCGTTGACCTGAAACTCCACGCTGCCCGTTTGGTCAGAATTTACTTCCGCTCTCACATTGAAGTGTGGTAGCTGATCAATCGGGATGGTGATGCCATCGGTCAACTCGGTCACATCTTCTTCCGTGTCGGCATTCACCAGCACCAATGCGGTGACCTCGAGCCGCTCTACCACCTCAAAGCGGACAGTCAGCGCGTTGCCTGCCGTGCCCTTTCCGTTTTCCTGGCTGTAAGGAATGGCCGTCAGCGTATACTCGCCGGGCGCAATGTCAACCGGGCGTATGTCGCCATCATCGTCACCGGCCAGGGCATAAGGTGGTTTGCTTTCTACCTGTACCTGCTCGCCGTTCAGCAAAAACACAATACTTCCCGTAAAATCACCAAACTCCGGAAAAGCGACAATGCTGATGTCGGGTGTGGTGACCAGGTTGATCACATCCCCATTCTCCAGTGGCTCAATCAGGGAATCGGTGGCAGCGTCTACCAGTGCCAAAGCGGCTACCGGGAAGCGGGTTACTTCAAAAGAGATTTCCAGGCTAACGCCCTGGTCTCCTTTCCCTTTTTCGCCGGTAAAAGGGGTGGCTTTCAGGGTATATTCACCGGCAGGCAGTGTTTCTGCGTAATAATCTCCCTTTCCGTCTTTGTCGCCAAACAGCGCATAGGGTGCCTTGTTTTCTACTCTTGTACTGTCAACGGGTCCTTCTAATTCGAGGATGACGCTACCTACCTCGGAGGTGCCTGCGATCACATCGGCACGGATGTTAAACTTGCCGCCCGGTAGTTGGGAAAGTTCTATCCTGTCGCCCAGCGGACCGATCTCTTCATCGGTCTCGGCATTGATGAGCGTAAAAGAGACTACGGAAGGCTGGGGAAACACCGTAGCCACCGCTTTTTGGGCATTGACAAACCCGGCGCCTGTTTTGAAGTCATAGCCTTCGTCAAAGCCCTTCGTGGCAGGATCGTCCATATCAGTGGCCGTCTCCTGCAACACTTCGTTGATCCGCTTAGGGTCCAGGGTTTCATTGGCAGCCTCATTCATCAGTGCCGCCACGGCTGCTACATGGGGGGCAGAGGCAGAGGTGCCTGTAAACTGTGGAAACTCATCCGGTTCGGTCGTGCCCGGTATCTCGAAACCAATGAAAAGCCCCGGAATAAAGAAAGTCGTATTGCCTGCATCCGGCCCGGTAATATCGGGATTTACCCGTACTTTAGGCTTGATCCGTTTTCCTTTCGTATCAAACAGGATAGGAACGCCTCCTGCCGAAGAATAGCTGTTGATCGCGGGCGTAGGATATATGTCTGGAAAGAACAGAGGGTTGCGGAAAAAGAAAGAAGCGCCTACCGAGATGGTACTGGTAGCGTTAGAGTGACCTACCACCGTCGGCGAGGCAGTGGCGTATTCGCTGATCGTACCGCTGTTAAAGCTAATATACTTGATAAGTCCGGGATCGGGTGTATCAGGAATATCCACATACTTTCCGATGAGCAGGTAGATGCTGGTCGCTGTATCTGATGTAAATGAATACACCGGGATTTCTACCGGGTCGCTGTCAATGTTGGAAAAGAAAGAGGAAGCGTCGTATACAATAGTTCCGGTATCTTTTTTAAGGGCTACAAATACATCCAGGTCGGACTGTGCACCGGGGCAGCCTTCGCAGACGGACGCAAAAGGTTCATCCCACTGCACGGAAGCGCGAAACAAATTAGCACCCTGGGCGAAACTGATCTTCTGATAAATATCTACGCCGGGTCCCGGATCAAAATCATGGAACACATACGACGAAGGCGCTATAAAGGCAGTATCTTCTGTCACGATCTCTATGGGCAACACAAGGGTATCGGCAGTCGGCCTGAACTCGCTCTCGTACGAGTCGCGGTCGGAGTTGCCCGCAGAAGAAAAATAGGCAACGCCATCCTTGGATACTTCATCGACCGCCTGGGCAATGATACCATCCTGAAAGAAAGGTTCGGCAAAGTAGAATACGTCATCTACAATGATATTGGCACCAGTATCTGCCAGGTCAATGATACCCTGTGCAAAATTGGCCTGTCCGGCGAAAGCCGTATGAAAGGCGATCTCTGCCGAAGGGGCTATATCATGAACAATCTCAATCATAGCACGTCCTTCGTCACTGCCCGCATCTTTCGGCAGGTCTTGCAATACCTCCACCGGGTGCAGGTATCCGTTGGGGTTGCCTTTGCCGGGCAGGTCGCCGGAAGCTATCCCGGCGGGCGCGCCGCCCAGGGAGTTGTAGCTATCAGAAAGTACCCCCACTTTGTTGCCTTTGCCCGTCACCTTAAACTGGTTTCTGGCTTCGTCGGAAAGCAACGCCAGGTCGCCCTGTGTAGTAGTAGCGCCGATGTTAGTCTTAAAATAACCCGGCCGGGCAAAGCGCAGTTGCGACAAGTCCGTGAGTTCTTTGACCGCATCTACAGGAAGCATACCGGAAACCATACCGCCATAGGCTGTCCCGTTTTTAAGCCCGACAGCTTCCAGTTGGCTAAGCAACTCCCGGGTGTTGTCTACGGCAATAAATTCAACAGACACATACCCGTCGATGACCAGCAGGTTGCCCTGCGGGCTGTAGGGCTTGAATTCTTTTTCGGTAGGTGCAGCCATTTTGGCAGGTTGCGACGCCTGGCGGGCTGTACGTGCATTAGGTGCAGCCGTTTTCATAGGTTGAAGGTTCAAAAGACGCGGGTCGATCTTACTGAAACCTGGCATCTTCTGCGCATTTGCCTGAAAGATCAGACTTACCATAAGGGCAAGCGCCAAAAACGTTTTGGCCCCAAAGGTTTGGTAAAGGTTTTTCATGTTAGTAAGTTTTGGTTTGAGTAATAAAAAATGAAAAGTAAACAATTAAAACAGACTGTCCAATAAAAAATCAGGCAGAACGGTAAGGAGGGATTGGGCGGGAAGAAGCAAAAATATGAAACCGATGTATGAGTGATATGTAATATTGTTGGCAAGGATGCTGTATTATAGGTAGCGCATTTTGCAACATATGATTATACATACTTCATAAAAGCATCATATTTAGTGAAGAATTGTATTTTACAAATAAAGTTTAAAAGCAAAATATGAGGGGGCGTTTCCTCAAAAATTGTACGAAGTTATTTCACCATACATGGCAAAAGACAGCAAATTGCTCATTCTGTTCGATAAAATAACTTTAATATAGCTGTCACATTTCTCACTCCTGATGATAAGCCCCAAATTCTATGACCAATTTTTACAGTATTTCTCAAAAAATCATACTCACCCTGCTGGTTCTTATGACCGTTGCCTTTCAGAGCCAGGCACAGACAAGCAGCCTGATCTTTAGCGACGACTTTGAGCGCAGCACCCTGGGCGATGCCTGGGAAGCGGATTTTTCCTGGAAGATCGTCAACGGCAGGGCCTACAACGATTATGATGGCGCGGGCTCCGAACTGACCACCACGCAGTCTTTTCCACAGACCTCTTATATTTTGGAAAGTAAAGCGCAAAAATTTGTCAACGGCTACTACCGGGAATATTACCTGCTCTTCGGGGAGCAAACCGGAGGACAGTCCTACACGGTAACGTACCGCCCCTACGATGGAGGCCGTTTGGTGTTAGGACGTGTGGAAGATAACCTTTTTTACCCGGAGACCCTGGACGAAACGGTGGTCTATCTGGATACCACAACTACCTATACATTCCGGGTAGAGAAATATGGGAATGGTCTGATACAAGTCTATATCAACGACGGAAGTGGCTACGGAACCGTGCCCCTGCTGGAAGCCATAGACACGACGTATCCTACCTTGGGCAAACTGGGCTGGCTGGTTGCCACCCAAACAGCGGGCGAAGATTTCTATGTAGATGATATTGTTGCTACCGTACCTGCCATAGAAAAAACCCAGCCTGAAAAGCCCGAAGAAGACGATCTGATCAAGCAGGTAGTGGTTGCCAACGGCAAAACATATGAGATAGACAAGCTCCAGGTAGGCGTAAAACAGTATACGGACCGTCCTTATACGATCACCTCCGTTCCTTCTTATCTGGAAGGCGCTTCCTTTGTCAGACCTGCCAACGATGACAAAACTTCTCCCGACCCGGATTTGATGAAAGTCTATATCAAGGAACGCGCTATCGCTTATGTAGCCTTTGACCCACGCGCCACGACCCTGCCCAACTGGCTGCAAAGCTGGACCAAGACGGGTGATGTGATTGGTACAAACGACCCTGGTTCCAGTTATTTTGAGGTTTATGCCAAAGTGTTGGGCTATTACCAGCGTTTCCCTTTTCCCCTGAAGCTGGGCGGCACCCTGGCAGCCGGCGCTAACATGAGCTACCTGGTGATGGTCGTTCCTGAACCTGAGTATCAAACCCTGGAGGCTGAAAATGCAGTATTGTCGGGTGCAGTGGTCGCCAGCAACCATCCGGACTATACGGGCACCGGCTTTGTGGATTATATCCACCCCAGCGGCGACTATATAAAATGGACGGTTGATGTGGCGGCTTCCGGCGCGTACAACTTTACCATAAAGTTTGCGCATGGGGGCGTCGATGAGCGCACCCTGAGTATTTCGGTAGATGGAGCATTTGTCCGTTTACAGACCTTCAGACCTGGCTACAGTTGGGATAGCTGGTCGTATCAGGGCGGCGCGCCGGTATATCTGTCGGCAGGCACACACAAGATCAGAGCCACCGCCACCGGGCAGAGCGGTCCCAACATAGACAATCTTACTTTGTATCCTACCGACCAGAAGCCTGCGGCTTTGGAAGCACCGGTGGCTGCTGCTGAAAAAAGCAATGTACCTGCTGCCAGGGTGAATCATGGCAGCTATCCCAATACTTTTGCCCAGGAAACCACACTTTTCTACGACCTGGCACAGGAAACGCCTGTGGCACTGTCGGTTTATGACCTGCGCGGGAACCTGGTGAAAACCCTGGTATACCACGATCGCCAGCCCGAAGGGCACCACGAAGTAAAGTTTCAGGCAGGGTATCTGCCAGACGGACTGTATGTGTATCGTCTCAGGACAGGCAACACCCTGCAATCCGGTAAGCTCTTGCTCAAACGATGATAAACAGGTGTATGTAATTTTTATACGTAGCGATGAACCGTCAGGAGCAGGCAACTTGTCTGCTCCTGATTTTTTTTGTGACCCTTTCAAAATATGTAGTATCTTTTGGCTCGGATAACCCAAACTACACTACATGAACAGAAGAAAATCTATCAAAACCATCGCTTTGAGTGCTGTCATTCCTACCGTGATGTGGAAAGGCACCGTATTACCCAACACCTTATCACAAGCAAAGCCGCTACGCAAACCTGCTAAAACGTCCGTTTTTAAAAGTGGGTGGCAAGACTGGCCAGATATGCCCTGGACAGGTCCGGAGTACTGGGGCAACCGCCTGCAGGACTGGCAGGTTCGGCAGGGAAAAGCTGTTTGCGTCGTGAGCGCGCCCAACCGCACCCTGCACTGCCTGACCACCCAGTTGCCCGATAAACCTGCTGCCTTTCAGACCAGCGTAACCCTCACGCCACTCAACCCGCAGGCCGCTGCCGGTGCTTATGCCGGTTTCAGGCTGGGCGCCAAAGGACACTTTCCGGACTACCGTTCGGCAGCCGTTTTTGGCGAAGGGCTGGACGCTGGCGTCAACGCCGGGGGCAGGCTTTTTATCGGCGATAAAATCTATGAAGAGCCGGTGCTGGCAAAAGGCCCCATTCATTTACAGTTGGAAGCAACGCCCACCTCAGAGGGCTACCAGCTTCGGCTGACCGGCACCGACCCGGCCAACAAGCAAAGCCGGGTGTCCTTCACGACAGAAGCTGCCGCCGACAGGCTGGCAGGCAATATTGCCCTCGTAGCCCATGTGGCTGAGGCTCAGGCTTCTGAAAATCCTTCGGTTGCGTTTACAGACTGGACTATTCAGGGAACTTTGCATCAGGACGACGAGCAGGTTTTAGGTCCCATTTGTTTTGCCCAGTATACTTTGCATGGTGGGAGCCTCAAACTGACCGCTCAGCTTGCGCCCATAGAAACGATCGCCGGTCATGAGGTGGCTTTGCAGGTCAGGGAGGGCAAACAGTGGCGCACCGTGCAGCAAAGTCCGGTAGATACGCTGGGCAGGGTAGCCCGGTTCAAGGTAGAAAACTGGCCATATAAAGACAAGCTGCCTTACCGTATCCGGGTAAACCTTCCTTTGCCCCAAGGCAAGCGGGAATACTTTTATGAAGGCACCATTGCCAAAGAACCTTTGTCGGCCGACCAGGTAAAGATGGCGGTCTTCAGTTGCAATGCCGATTATGGTTTTCCCGACAACGAAGTAGCCCCGCATGTGCTCAAACATCAACCTGATTTGGCAGTATTTCTGGGCGACCAGTTTTATGAAAGTACCGGCGGTTTTGGCATAGAGAAAGCTCCACTGGAAAGGGCAGCGCTGGACTACCTGCACAAATGGTATATGTTCGGCTGGTCGTACCGCGACATCTTTCGCCACATTCCGGCCGCCTTCATCCCGGACGACCACGATGTGTATCATGGCAATGTGTGGGGAGAAGGTGGCAAGGATGCGCCTACCGACCAGGGCTGGGGATACGAAGCGCAGGATCAGGGAGGCTACAAGATGCCGCCCGAGTGGGTCAACATGGTGCAGCGCACCCAGACCAGCCACCTGCCCGACCCATACGATCCTACGCCCGTCAAACAAGATATTGGCGTGTATTATACCGCCTGGAACTATGGCGGTATCAGCTTTGCCATTCTGGAAGACCGCAAGTTTAAGTCAGCCCCTAAGAATGTGCTACCCCAGGAAGCCAAGGTGGTCAACGGCTTTATTCAGAACCCCGAGTTTAATATCAGGGCGCATTATGAGGTAGACGCCCATCTGCTGGGCAAGCGGCAAATGAAGTTTTTATCCGACTGGGCCAGCGACTGGAAGCAAGGCACAGAGATGAAAGCGGTACTCTCGCAGACCAACTTCTGCACGGTAGCGACCCTGCCCAAAGGTGAGAT
>JBBSNI010000242.1:0-8655 GCA_038232695.1 Cytophagales bacterium | reverse complement strand
CCCGCCAGGACGAGCGCCGGATATTTGACACCGATCGCCAGGCCGGTGACCAGGCCGACCAGAGCAGCGGCGCGGGGCGTCGGCCGGTCGTGCCAACGGAACCAGGCGACCAGGGCGGCATTGAACCAACGGGAAGTATAAAAAACTTTACCTCCCTCCTGGGCAATCCCTTTAAGATAAGCCGAATCTACCGGCAAATCGGTAAACTGCAAAGGAATGTCAAACTTCTGACGCCGGGCAATAGCTCTTTCCGACAGGTAATCCTCCGGTTGATCATAGCGGTAGGTGACTGTGTCTTTGCCCGAAAAAAACACCATATACCGGCTGTCCTGCGCCTGTAGTTGCCATGAAAAAAGCAGCAGCCAGGCTAAGCAGATGTATTTTAAAAAGTCAGGGTTCTTCGGTGCCATGATCGATCAGCGTCTGTGTATACTGCCAGCCGGATTCCAGGATGCCTAACCCTACGCATTCGGGCGTGCTGGCGCAATACTGTAAGTTTACGGATTTTTTGTAAAAAAGCCCTATATCTTCAACGTAGGTTTCCGATACTTCCGTATAGGTGATGATCGTATCCTGACTTTCCTGCTGAATGACCGTCAGGCTGCGGGCCAGCAAGGAGTCCAGCGGACTGCTGATCTCTTCTTTCAGGGCTGTGCTGGTCGCTGCCAGGCTATAGATCTGCTCCGGGCGGCTGTTCAGCGCGTTGCCATCCCAGGTGATGCCTGTCCGGGAAGGAAAAACGAGCTTGATCAGGGGAATATTATTTTCTACGACGACCACCTGGCGGGTGTTCTTGCGGGCTGTCCAGACAGAATCCAACTGCCAGGGCTGGTCAACCGTCCGCCGGTAGCGTTCAAGCCGGTAGACGATCTCACCGCCAACGCCTGGAAAAGAGTCGGCGACTACTTCTCTGAGTTGATACCGGCTGGTGTCGGCGTCTCTGGCAAAGATATAGCGGATGTCTTCTACCTCGTATACACTGTATTGACCTACCGATAGGGGAAAATACTCAAACCCGAGGCGAATATCTTCCGGGGCGACAGACTCACTCTGGCAACTCCATAACAAGGCCAACAGCCAACCGAGGTAACGGCAAAATTTATGTGGCAATATCCTGATCAATTGTATGGTAAACTTGGTATTTTTAGCCGGAAACGGGCAGAAGAAACGTATCATAACGCTCTTTCCGGGGGCGGCAAGCTATAGAATAAATGATATAAAAAAAAGAACGGGATTTCTCGCGTTCTTACGTCAAAACGGTACAAAAACCTCTAACTGATAGCCTCTCTGACCCGCCGGGTATAGTCGCGCAGGGCTGCTGTAAACTCGGTGCCGTCGGTTTTCATTCTTTCCAGGATATAGATCGCTGCCAGAAGATGGGTAAGTTTTTCTCCCTCATCCCTTCCTGCTACCTCAAAAGGCAAAGGCTGGTCGTCAATAAGGGCATCTTCCGCTTTGCGCAAATCCTCTATCGTATGGACTTCTACTAAACTTTTTACAACGGGTATGTTCATCATAATGGAAAACTCCTATTTCAACTTTTTGATGAGTGCTGTCACCACTTCTTCTTTGGTAGATGCTGTGCGGCATCTATGAGCGTACCCTCCTTAAAAACAGCGAAGTAGGACAACCCGGAAACACCTGCCGCTTTCCTGGCTTCCGGATTCTACTCAGCGTTGATGTCTACAAAAAGGACATCCTGGAGGCGTTCATCTTCTGATAATCTTCTATATTTGGGTTTGAATAAAGGCAACTTCCGCACCAATTTGCGTAGTACTTTACGATTACTTTATCATTTTTTCTTAACATCTCTTTGAAGCTGTCATCGTTTGCTTCTTCTATAGCCATATACGAACAGTATTTTATTAAAATATGATATAATATCAACGATTTTTAACAGAAACGTAGTGTAGTATCCGATTGTTTAATAAAAATATACTTTTATTACACACTCCAGGAAAAATAACCTGACTCTTATGGCTTTAAAAACATTTGTAAAAATAAGTGGTATCAACAACCTTAGCGATGCGCGTTACTGTGCAGGAATGGGCGCAGATATTCTTGGATTCAGTTTTGATCCTTCCGACCCTCATCATCTACCGCCTGAGCAGTACACGGCTATTACAGGATGGATTTCCGGTGTACAGTATGCCGCTGAGTTTAACCTCGCTACCCCTCTGCAGATTGAACAACAATTGACGCAATATGAACCGGCAGACCTGCTACAGGTAACCGCCCCGGCACAAGTATCGGCCTTGGAACGCTTCTCGCTGCCGGTCATTCTCAAACTGAAGCTAAATCATTACCAGGATGCAGCTTCTGTGGTAGATGTGATGCAGGAGACGCTTCCTTTTGTGCAGTATTTTTTGCTGGAAAAAGGGGAAGAAGGCAAAACAAACTGGCTGGACGAAGCCCTGCGGCTGGCAAGCCGGTATCCTGTCCTGCTGGGTTTTGGCATTACCCCGGACAATGTGCTGCCACTCACAGAAGGTACCTCTATCAAAGGTATTGCCCTGCAAGGCAGCCAGGAAATCCGCCCCGGCTATAAAAGCTTCGACGACCTGGCAGACATCCTGGAACGCCTTGAAGTAGATGATCTGTAGTATAAACCTGTGTATATTTTTCATATCTTTACGCCCCCGGAAGCTGTGCCGGACTAAGCCCTTTTGTTGATACAGGTTTGTTGAACCATACTCCAAACACATGAAAACCACTCGTAAAACCAGGAAAAAAACCAAAAAAACAAAAGTTCCTTACCACAAAAAGCCAGACAACATGACGCTGGAAGCCTGGCAGGCAGCCCTTAGAAAACAGTTTGGTCAGGACAGCGCTTTTGACATCAGAAACCTGACAGAGCATCCGGTGTATTCCGACTTTGCTGTTTTCAATCCTGTTACAGAGAGTACCTACAAAGTAGCCATCCGTAGCAGCCCGCCGCAAGTAAAAGCAGGAAATAACGACAACTTCTGTTCGTGCTACGACTTCAAGACCAACCAACTGGGCACCTGCAAACATATAGAGGCGGTGATGAGCAAGCTATGGCGCAATACGCACCTGAGAAAATACTTTAAAGAAGAACGCCAGCCGGGATATACTTCAGTTTACCTCCGGTACGAAGGCGAAAGAAAAGTAATGATCCGCCTGGGCACGGAAAACTACGAAGCCATGGAAAGGCTGGCCAGCCAGTATTTCGACAACGATTTTGTGCTGAAAGAAAAGTCTTTTGCCAGCTTTGATAAATTCCTGGAAAAAGCCCGTGCGCTCCACTCCGATTTCAGGTGCTACGACGATGCGCTGGAATTTGTCATTGAGCAAAGAGAAAAAGACCGCCGCCAGCAACTGATGCGCGAGCGTATGGGCGACATCAAAAGCAAGTACTTCTCTACCCTGATCAAAGCGGAGCTTTTCCCTTACCAGCGCGAAGGCGTGTACTTTGCTGCCAAAGCGGGCCGCTGCCTGATCGCCGACGAAATGGGACTGGGGAAGACCATTCAGGCGATTGCGGCTGCCGAACTGATGAAAAAAGAACTCAACATCGGCCGGGTGCTGATCATCTGCCCTACTTCGCTCAAATACCAGTGGAAGTCTGAAATAGAAAAATTTACCGACAGCAGTACCCTCGTCGTAGAAGGCAACCCGCTGGCGCGCGAGCAACAGTATATCCAGGACGAAAGCTTCTACAAGATCGTCAGCTATCATACGGCAGGCAACGACCTGCAAGCCATCAACGACGCTGAGTTTGACCTGATCATCCTGGACGAAGCGCAGCGTATCAAAAACTGGAAGACGCAGATTTCGCAAAACATCAAAAAGATACGTGCTACCTACGCCATTGTACTGACAGGTACGCCCCTGGAAAATAAGCTGGAAGAACTTTATTCTATTATACAATTCATTGATCCCTTCCTGCTGGGCTCCCTGTTTCACTTCCTCCACCAATATCAGGTCACCGACGATACCGGCAAAGTGGTAGGCTATCAGAACCTCAACAGTATAGGTAAAACGCTGTCGGAAGTGATGATCCGGCGTACCAAGAAGAAGGTACTCCGCCAGTTGCCCGAGCGGCAGGATAAAAACCTGTTTGTGCCCATGACTGAAAAGCAGTTAGCGGTACACCAGGAATATGCCGATATAGTTGCCCGCCTGGTACACAAGTGGAAGCGCCTGGGCTTTCTGCCCGAAAAAGACCGCCAACGCCTGCTTATCAGCCTGAACATGATGCGCATGTCGTGCAACAGCACCTACATCATAGACCAGCGTACGCGCCATGATACCAAGATCGATGAGGTAATGAACATCCTGGAAGAGATCATCCTGGTACAAAAAGAAAAAGTAGTCATCTTCAGCCAGTGGGAGCGCATGACCCGCCTGGTGGCGCAGGAACTGGAAGGAAAAAACATTGCCTTCGAATACCTCCACGGCGGTGTGCCCAGCGTCAAGCGGAAAGATTTGTTTACCAACTTCAACCGCAACCCGGATACCCACGTATTTCTCTCTACCGATGCCGGGGGCTTGGGATTAAATCTGCAAACGGCTTCTTATATGATCAACCTGGACATTCCCTGGAACCCGGCCACGCTGGAGCAACGCATCGCCCGGATCTACCGCATGGGGCAAAAGCGCAAAGTGTCTATCATCAACCTGGTCTCTACCGGCACCATCGAACACAGGATGCTCGATGTGCTCAAGTTTAAATCTTCTATGGCCAGTGGTGTGCTGGACCAGGGAGAAGATGCTATCTTCATGTCGGAGGATAGGTTCAAGCAGTTTATGAAGTCGGTAGAAAATGTCATACCGGATGCTGCCGCCCCTGCTGATGTAGTAGCCGAGATGGGTGCCGTGAGCCGGGAAGCTTACAATGAGCATGAGGAGATTTCTCAACCGGCCACGGTCAGTACGCATGAAGCTACTGCCGAACTTTTTATGGAAGAAGAATCCATGAATGGCAAACCCAGCATGGAAGAAGTTGCCTCACCTGCGGAAGGTCCCGAACTGATCGCCAACGGCTTGAAGTTTTTCAGCCAGCTTACCCAAACGCTCAAAGACAAAGACACTACCCGGAAGCTGGTATCTTCTATCACCGAAAAGGATGCTACAACCGGCAAGACTTACCTGAAGATACCGGTAGACGACGATAAAGTGGTAGAAGAAGCCATCAGCGCCCTGGGTGCTTTGTTTAAAGTATTTCAGAGATGATAATACGGATTGTATTAGTTCTATTTCTACATCCCTTTGCCGTTGAGCATTCAATGCTCAATTGATAATAATAGTTTTTGCCTTTCAAAAAGTTAATCCTAATGGCCATTATCAGACCTTTGCGGGCGTGGAGATATAATGAACAGCTTGCGCTCAACATCGGCGAGCTGATCGCCCCTCCCTTCGATGTGGTCTCGGAGAAGCAGCGGCAGGCACTGTACCGTTACCCTTACAACAGCATCCACCTCTCTGTGCCCGAAGGCTCAGACCCGGCGGCCCGGGCAGCGCAAACCCTGCACCGCTGGAAACAGGAAGGCATTTTGCAGCAGGACAGCCAGCCGCGTATCTATGTATATTACCAGTATTTCCGTCTGCGCGGCAACGTCTCCTTGTTTTGCCGCAAAGGTTTCATCTGTTTTATTAAAGCGGCTTTCTGGGAAGAAAAAGAAGTGCTGCGGCATGAAGATACCATCCCCGGCGCGGTCGATGACCGCCTTGCACTGCTGGAAGCTACCCAACTCAACGCCAGTCCGACGCATGGGCTGTATACCGACGCTGCGCACCAGCTTGAGCCGTGGATGGACCAGGCGATAGAAAAGCCGGTTTACCAGGCAGAAGACTATCAGGGCGTGCGCGACGTGCTGGGTGTGATCGAGGACGAAGCCATGATCCGCCGTTTTGTAGCAGTACTCCACGACAAAAAGATCATCCTGGCCGACGGGCACCACCGCTACGAAAGTTCGCTGGACTACCGCAGGAAGCAAATAGAAAATGATCCGCACCCTACCGGGCAGGAAGCCTACAACTTCCATTTGATCTATCTGACCAACACAGAATCTGACGACCTGCAGATTTTGCCTACCCACCGCCTGGTCAGGGATATGGAGATCAGCCAGGAGGAACTGCTGGAAAAAGCAGCCCGGTATTTTCATATCACGCCGGTAGACAATGCCTGCGACATTCCTGAGATCATCCTGGGAAATTCCTGGACTTTTGGTTTGCTGCTGAAAGAAGACAGCTATAAAATCCGTTTGAAAGAAGAAGCATTTCCGGATTTAAGCTGGCACCTGGCTCCTATTGTCAAAAAACTGGATATAGTCGTGCTGCATCATTTCTTTATCGAAAAGGTGTTAGGCATCCCGCAAGTTGAACAGAGAAGTTCGCCGGTGTTGCGCTACGAACGTAATTTTGCGCAATGCCTGTGTGAGGTCACTACCCAATCGGCACAGATGGCGCTGATTACCAATGGCGTATCTATTGAGCAGGTAAAACAAACCTGCGACAGCGGCGAGCTGATGCCGCAAAAGTCTACTTATTTTTATCCCAAAGCCATCTGCGGCTTTTTGTTTGGCTCTATCCGGGAAGATGAACTATAAACTGATCCTTGCCTCCAACTCGCCCCGGCGGCAGCAGCTTTTGCAGGAGCTTGGTGTGCGTTTCACAGTAAAAACCAAGCCGGTAGACGAGCATTACCCGGAAGATCTGGCACCCGGCGCCGTCGCTGAATATCTTGCCAGGAAAAAAGGAATCGCCTACCAGGCAGACCTGTCTGAAGACGAACTGATCATCACCGCCGATACGGTAGTAGTGATAGGTACGGAAATTCTGAACAAACCGGCAGATGAGCAGCAGGCAAAACAGATGTTGGAAAAACTCTCCGGAAGAAGCCACCAGGTGATCACAGGCGTGTGCCTGACGACCCGGCAAACCCAGATAAGTTGTAAAGACACGACGAATGTATTTTTCAGAGACTTAACAAACCGGGAGATAGATTATTACATCCGCCGGTACGGGCCGTATGACAAAGCCGGGGGCTACGCGATCCAGGAATGGATAGGCATGATTGGGATTACCCGCATAGAAGGGTCTTATTTTAATGTGGTAGGCTTGCCCGTAGAAAAACTGTACGAACAACTTCGCAGGATGATGCAGGACAATCCTGATTTTTTGTCAGATACCTGACGCTAAGTGCTTTGCACCTTATAATGCTTGCTTTTGGGATTGAACAGCCTGTCGTAGTTTTCCAACGCTTTGCGCCAGCCTTCCTGGTAGCTTTTGTGGAGGGTTCTCTTGCTGTTGAGAACAGAATCCAGGGCTTTTTCTCTTTTCATAGCAGTATAAGAGGGTGATAGTTCCAGATAGTTCATTGCAAAATCTTTAATATTTTTCTATAAACTTTATATGCAATGCAACGATAAAGCATAAATAGGGTTACATCAGGAAAATAAATCGATTTTTTTGCATCAAACATTACAAGGAAAAACCATACCATTCAGGCGCAGAAGGAATTTTTGCCGAAAAAAATATTCAACGATAAGTATGCGGCAGCAAATGCTTTTTGATCCAATGGTCGCCTGCCTGAATGAGAAAAAACAGGGCTGCTCCGAAAATAATTAGCCACCGCCCCTGCCAGATAAAAGCAAACAAACTGGCGATCAGAGGTTTATCTATAAAAGCGATACTACTTATCCCTAACAGCAAAGAGATCAAAGAAACTACAGATACCCACAGATAAAAACGTATGGTTTGTCTGCGAGCGGTGGCGCTAACTGCAAGGCTGGCCATACGGTCGGAAAAGTCAGGGGGCAGTGTATAGGCAGGTTCTGTCTTTAATCCTTCAAAAACATGCCGGTACATGACATATGCGGTGTCTTGCTCCGCATCGCGGGGGGCTTTGCCGCCTTCCAGCCATTCCTGCAGGGTGTGGTCATCGGGTGTTTTCATCGCCATTCTTCTTTGGTAAAAAAATGTTCTAATTTATCTTTTAGCAACTTTCTTGCCCTGAACAGGTAGTTCTTCACCGTGCCCTCCGGCATTCCCGTAACGGCTACGATCTCTGCGTAGTTCATCTCCTCCAGGTGAAACAGCGTCAGCACGGTTTTGTAGTGTATCGGCAGGGTTTCTATCTGCTGGTGCAGATAGCGTTGTATGTCCGAGCGGTCCAGTTGCTGCCCGGCAGAAAGATCTACGGCTGTATCAGGCTTGATAGGGATTGCCTGCCTGGCTCTCTTGTTTTTCTTCCGGTAGTTGATCGCCGTGCGGTAGGCGATGGCAGCGATCCAGGTAGAGAGTTTGGAAGCATGATTAAAGGACGGAAGATGCCGGTGTACTTTCAGAAATACCTCCTGGCATACGTCTTCCCGGTCCTGCGGGTCGTCCAGTATCCGCCCCGCCATGTGCAGCACAAGTTTCTGATGCTGTTCTACCAGCACTTTGAAAGCCTGCCTGTCGCCGTGCAGGATTTTGTTGATCAGGTTAATTTCCGGGTCCATTGCGGGGTTAGACAAACCAAGGTGCTGTAAAGTTGCATTGACATCCTGAGGTGTTACAGTTTTGCCGGACAGTAGACTTGCTTAGTTCAAAGATATAATTTATTGATTTACTTTTCCAAACTGTTGTTGTTGCCCTGTGGAAATGTGGGTAACTCGCCGGGACGCCGGGCGATAGAGTTATCCATAT
>JBBSNI010000241.1:0-8673 GCA_038232695.1 Cytophagales bacterium | reverse complement strand
CATTGAATATTGAGTGTTGAGTGCGCCCGGCGCCCGGTTGAATATTTTAAACACTCAATATTCAACACTCAATGCTCAATGTTCAAGGGAAAAAATATCCAGCAACAACAGCAGCACCCAGAATCACCCGACCATCAAATTGGCTCTGGGTAGTTTGAAATTTTCTTTCGCTACCCGGCGGCTTAGCGCTACGGCAAAGGTCAGCGTCCCTACCCGCCCAAGAAACATACAGAGGATGATCACTACTTTTCCGGCAGCCGAGAGTGTGCCGGTAACGCCTGTACTTAGCCCCACCGTGCCGAAAGCCGACACTACTTCAAAAGCCAGGTCCAGCGAATCGGTCTCAGGCTCGGTCACCGTCAGGCTGAAGACACCCACCAGGACGACGGCTACGCCATAGAAAAAGATAGACAAGGCTTTGTATACCATATTGTTAGGAATAAAGCGGTTTCCGACAAACAACTTAGCCTTTCCCCGGCTGGTCGCCAGTACGGACGCTACAATGATATAAAAAGTAGAGGTCTTGATACCCCCCGCTGGTGAGCCGGAACCGCCCCCGATAAACATCAGGAAGATCATCATGATCAGCGTAGGCGTCGCCAGTCCGGCAAAATCTACCGTATTGAAGCCTGCCGTCCGTGTCGTGGCCGACTGAAAGAAGCTGGCAACCACCGACTCCGACAGGTTAAGCCCGGCCAGCGCATGGTTTTGTTCCAGCAAGTAAAACCCTATCGTGCCAAGTACCAGCAGAAAAGCTGCTACATTCACCGATATCCGGGTACTCAGCCGCCAGGATTTCCAGGGATGCGCCAGCCGGTCTCTCAAATTTTTCGGCGAAAACATATCCTGGATGGTGGAGAACCCCAGGGCGCTCAGCACAAAGGTAGCGGCGATGACCATCTGCAAGAGGTAGGCCTGACGAATACCCGGCTCATAAAGCCCGTTAGTAAACAGGCTGAATCCGGCATTGCAAAAGGCAGAAATAGCATGAAAAGCCGAATAAAAAATCTTTTGCCCAGTACTTCTGAAATCAAAGCCATTCCAGGTAAAATAAATCAGCAGAAAGGAAAGCAGTTCTATAAAAAAGGTGAGAAAGAAAATCTGGCGGAGAAGCGCCCTTGCCGAAGAAATCGTTTCCGTATCAAGGAAATCCGGCACTAAGTCTCTCTGTCTGAAGCTGGTACCTGCCTGTAGAAAAGACGCAAAGAAAGTAGCAAAAGTAATAATCCCCAAGCCGCCGGTCTGGATCAGTATCAGAATGACCATCTGGCCGCGAAAGGTAAAGTAAGTAGCCGTATCTACCACGATCAGTCCGGTGACGCAACTGGCACTCACGGAGGTGAAAAGGGCGTCTATAAAAGTCATCCTGCCGGGCGTGGCGGTCATGCTGGGCAGCAACAGCAATCCTGTTCCCAACCCAATGATCAGCAGAAAGCTCAGCAAAAACAGTAACGCAGGATTTATGCTGACTTTGACCAGCGAAATCCCCAGCCGGCCAAGTTCAAACATCAGAATAAAAAACAGCACAAGACCTACCAGTTCTTCATAAAACAGATCGTAGCTTTCCAGTCCGAGCCAGCGGTAGAGCGCCACCAGCAGAAAGTTGCCCAGCAAAAGGTTGATGATACCGTTGAGGGTCAGTATCGCCATCAGCACCGCCTCGAAGCGCGTCGAGCGCAGATATTCCATACGCCTGAAAGCGTACAGCAGCCTGACCAGGTAAGAAACCACAAAGACAGTGAAGATCACGTCTATGCCTGCCAGGGCGTGGTGCAGGTTTTTGCCATGTGGGTTATAACCATACATATACACCAGCAATACCAGCCCGGAGAGCGTCGCCAGGGTCATCACCACACGGGTCACAGCCAGCACCGCCGGGCGGCTATCGTAAAGAAGCTTGTTGAGCCGTTCGGAAAGGAAATCTTTGGTCAGTCGCCTTACTTTCATACAGGGGCAAAAAGATATTTACCGGCTTCTCCCAACAACGTTGCTTTGTCGATAGGAACGACGCCGACATGTTCACAAACGATACCGCCACCCAGGTTAGACAAGGCAGCCAGCCGGCGCGAAGGCATCCCGAGCGCCAGGCAAAGGGCTGCAATGCTGATGACCGTATCGCCCGCCCCCGACACATCGGCGATCTGCCTGACATGGGCGGGCGTGAGATGCCGTCCGTCCGGAGCGTCCATGTATACGCCATGCTCTGATAAAGTCACCAGCACGGAAGCTGCCTGTAAATGTTGCTTCACCTGGGCGGAGGCTTCCGCTACGGTTTCGTGCAGGGTTTTGCCGGTTTCTACCAATGTTTTAAGCCCTTCCAGCAGTTCTTTCAGGTTAGGTTTGAACAGGGTGGTGTTTTGGTAGTACAAAAAATTCCTTCTTTTGGGGTCTACCGCCGTAGGTATGTTTTTTTGCTGTGCCAATGCTACCGTGCGCTGTATCCTTTCTTCGTTCAGCGTACCTTTATCATAATCCTGAAAAATGATAACATCGGCCTGGATAGCGGCTTTTTCTATGCTGTGCATCAGTGCCAGGCTTTCGGCTGGGTCGAGCAGGCGGTCGTCTTCGGCATCTACCCGGAGCATCTGCTGCGAGCCTGCCATAATGCGTTCCTTAACGGTGGTGATACGCGACGGACTTTCGGTGATAAAAGCATCAGAGATGTGCTGCTGGCGGAGCAGATGCCGGAACTGCCGCCCTGCCTCATCCTTGCCAACGATAGCGCAGAGCAGGGGCGTGGCGCCCAGCGCCTGTATGTTGAGCGCTACGTTGGCAGCGCCGCCCAGACGCACTTCTCTTTTGCGCACCTGTACCACCGGCACCGGCGCTTCCGGTGAGATACGCTCTACCTTGCCCCATATGTAGGCGTCTACCATCACGTCGCCCACGATCAGTACTTTGAGCTTCTCAAAAGCCGTAAATATGTCGTCCGCTTTGTTGTATTGCATAAAACAGCAAAAGATAGTTGCCGGACCTGCGATCAGTTTAGATGGCTCAGCGTTTCCCGGATGCGGCGTATCGCTTCTTTAAGGTCTTCGGTAGAGGCAGCAAAAGACAGGCGTACACATTCCGGTGCGCCAAACGCTTCGCCGGTCACCAGCGACACATGCGCTTTGCTGAGAATATACATACAAAAATCTTCGGCATTATGAATCGTCGTCTCTCCGTCTGACTTCCCAAAATAGTCGCTGATGTCGGGGAAGATATAAAAAGCGCCGTTGGGCACATAGGTCTTCACGCCCGGAATTTGCCGGAGCAGTTCCAGCACCAGGTCCCGGCGGTGCAGGTAAGCTTCTGCCATCTGCCGGGTAGCCGACATGTCGCCGGTCAGCGCCGCGATGGCAGCCCGCTGGGCGATGCTGTTAGCGCCGGAGGTAAACTGCCCCTGTATCTTGTCGCAGGCCTGGGTGATCCACAGCGGGGCGGCCACGTAGCCCAGTCGCCAGCCGGTCATGGCGAAGCCTTTGGAGAAGCCGTTGACCGTGATGGTGTTGTCGTACATGCCGGGCAGCGCCGCCATGCTCACATGCTCCCCGCTGAAGTTGATATATTCGTAGATCTCGTCGGCAATGACGAAGATGTTTTTGTGCGCAGAGAGTACCTTGGCCATGGCTTCCATCTCAGCGCGGCTGAAGACAGCGCCCGTAGGGTTGCAGGGCGAGGAATAGATCACTGCTTTGGTGCGGGGGGTGATGGCTTCTTTCAGTTGGCTGGCCGTTGCCTTGAAGTTGTTGTCCAGGCTGCCGTGGATGAGTACCGGCACACCCTCGGCCAGCTTGATCATCTCGGCATAGCTTACCCAGTAAGGCGCATAGACGATCACCTCATCGCCCGGGTTGAGCAGGCACATCATTACGTTGGCAATAGACTGCTTGGCACCGTTAGACACGACGATCTGCTGGGGCGTATAGGTTAGGTGATTGTCTCTTTTCAGCTTATCGGCAATGGCTTGCCGCAGGTCTAAGTAGCCCGGCACCGGTGAATAGGTGAAATACTTGCCTTCGTCGATGGCTTGTTTGGCCGCTTCCTGGATGTGGCGGGGCGTCTTAAAGTCCGGTTCGCCCAGGCTCAGGCTGATCACATCCACGCCCTTGCTTTTAAGTTCGCGCGCCTTTTGCGCCATAGCGATCGTAGCGGATTCTTCTAATCTTTGGATTCTCTCTGATAGGTATTCCATAGTGGTTACAGGTTCGTCGTTTGCTGTCAAGCGGTATTATGATAAGTAATGTATGAAAAGCATTTTTTCAAAAACAACCCGGCAAAACTAACCATTCGCTTATTAAGTTGCTAACAAAGCTTTTGATTTGTTGGGAAGACGGAAGACCGAAGCTGGAAGAAAGAAGAAATAAATTTCGGTCTTCGGTCTTCCAACTTCCCGCTTTCTCAGGAACTTTTCGTACTTTTGTTTTGTCATTACGAGGCACGTACCGGGGCCGACCGGATTTGACAGGGTGTGTCACTACGTGTGTAAGCATGCAGGCTCATGGGGTGAGAGCCTTAAAAGATAGTCCTAAAACACACTTGGCGAGAATAACTACGCCATGGCTGCCTGATCTTAACTATACGTTAAGAGTAAGGGCTTAACGGTTGACTGGTAAGACCAGTCCCGAGCCACATCCTGCTGACCGCTGTTTTGCCCGGTCAGACCACAGGGTGTCGACAGGTAAGACTAACTGGCGTGATGTTGCGGTGCGCCGGTGACAACAAAGCAACTAAGGTTGTGCTATAGGTGGGCTGCCTACCTTGAACAACCCGACAACTTAAAGCGTAGCTAAGCATGTAGAAGATACGATAGTCGCCATGACTGGACGAGGGTTCGACTCCCTCCGGCTCCACTAAATAAAAGCCATGAGTAGTTCTGTACTCATGGCTTTTTGTCTATACTGTTGGTTGTGATCGAAAGTAAAATAAGAATCAGTGAAGCTTTGCGGCTTGAGGCAGGCATTTTATTCTCCATAGGAGGATTTTTTAACCACAAAGACACAAGGAACTCACAAAGGACACAAAGACACAAACATTTGCCCCTCCTACCTCCGCCTGTTGGCAAACGGAAAGTATGGCTATAAGAAAAGTTAGAAAATGTTTTCCACAAAATTTTGATCGCAAATTCAATATTCTCTTTTTTTTAATTTAGCTTAAAAAAAAATCATTGAAATCTAATCATTACCTCTTATGATGCCTTCTTCCAACGGAACCCATGCTGTTTTGCCCTCTGCCATAGAAGAAGTTCATGCCTTCTGGATCGCCGGCGCCAGTTGCGACGGTTGCTCTATTGCAGCGGTAGGCGCTTCCAGTCCTTCGATAGAGGACTTGCTCAATGGAACCATACCCGGTGTGGCCAAAGTGGTTTTGCACCACCCTGTGCTGGCCGTGAGTGTGGGGGAAGAGTTTATCAAACCCTTTCGCCTGGCGGCCAAAGGCGAATTGGGGGCTCCCTTTGTCGTGCTTTGTGAAGGGTCTATCATGGACGAGAGCCTGGCCGCTCTCACAGGAGGCTACTGGTCAGGCTTAGGTGCTGATGAAGACGAAAATGGTGACTCCCAGCCCATTCCTTCGGCAAGCTGGATTACCCGCATGTCTGAATACGCCGCCGCCGTCATTGCCATAGGCACTTGTGCCACCTGGGGCGGGATTCCTGCGGCAGCCAACAACCCTACGAATGCAGCCAGTGTCATGGACCTTTTAGGAAAAGAGTACCGAAGTGCTTTGGGTTTGCCGGTGATTAATATTCCGGGCTGTGCGCCTCAGGGCGATAATATTACGGAGACCATCGCAGCCGTTTTATTGTTTTTGAACGGTCTGGGACCGCTACCTGAGTTTGATGAGTTGGGAAGGCCCTTGTGGCAGTTTAAAGAAACCGTTCACAGAGGTTGTACCAGAGGCGGTTATTATGAGGAGGGTCTTTTTGCCAAAGAGTTTGGTGGTAAAGAATGTTTGGTAGAAGTTGGATGCTGGGGCCCTGTGGTCCAGTGCAATATCAATAAACGGGGTGCTTTGAACCATATGGGGGGGTGTATGAATGTGGGAGCGCCTTGTATCGGTTGTACCATGCCCGGCTTTCCTGATAGCTTTGCCCCTTTTTATAAAGCACCGCCCGGCACCGCGATATCTTCTAATGTATCCAGGGTGTCTGGTTCCGTGATACGCAATTTACGCCAGATGACCCAAAGTTACCAAAACCGAACCCCTAAATGGATTAAAGACGGACATGTACCCTCGGGATGGGGACATGTGGGAGAGGCAAGTTTGTTTGGAAAAATTGTCCACTTTGCTTACGAGAAATTACAATTCAGCGACGGTCATAAACCCGGTTCAGAAAATTAATGGTGATGGAAGAGGCTACCTTATATAACCATTGGTATATCGGACTTGGCATAGCCGGTGCCATCGTGGTGATCGCTGCTGTTTTGTTGGTATTGGTATGGACGGCTGCCCGCAGGATTCTTCGTCTGGCCAAAGCAGCCTTACAGATCGTAATCGTTATCAAAGAAAATACGCATAGCATCTGGGGCTTGCAACAAACCAACGAAGTGGCAGGTGAAATCCTGCAGGAAGCCGGAGAAATAGAAGGTCATGCAACCCTGGTCGCCAATGCCTTGAAAGAAGTAGCTCAACGACATTAAAAATCAGTGTAATCAAATGTGGACGGCAAGTTCACGGTAATCATCAAATCATTTAATCATGGTCAAAGATGGATGACATAACAATTATCTGGAGTATCTCACTGGTCATTGGGCTGGTCGTTATTGGGGTCGTGGCATTGTTGCTTCACCTCATTAAAACGACGGCTGCTGATATTCAGGGGGTCGCCGGGGAAATCTGGACGCAGGGAAAACTGACAGCGAATCATACGATCCAAATCCCCTTGTTTTTGTCAACCACCAACCGGGTAGTTTCCAGCATATACCAGTCTGCCGGAAATATTGTCAAGGGAGCCGCAGCGATTCAGCAACATACGGAAGCATGTCCCGGTTGCCCCCATTGTGTTTTACAACAACCTAAAATATAACTACCATGCCTGTCTTATTAATGATTCTAACGATCCTTGCCGTTCTCCTGCTGGTCTTTGTGCTGGTCAAATACCTGCGAAATATCATTACCCTGCTCACCAGCATAGGCGGGGACGGACAAAGCTACCTGGCCAAATTAAGGCTGGGATTACGGGCTATTGAAACCGAAACCGGGCACCTGCCGGTGGAAGTCACCCAATTAAACAAAAGCCTTACCCGTACGGGCGAAGGCCTGAAAGTGGTGGATAACCATCTGGTGGGTTCTATTGATGCGGTTTTAAAACAAAAAAATTAAAAACATGGACTCGACGGTCAATATCCTCTGGACCATCCTTCTGATAGTAACGGTTTTGGTACTGCCTTACCTGGTTTATCTTTTACATAGCACCTGGAAAGCTGCCCGCAGTATTGAACGCTATTTTTCGGATATGAGAAAAGCCGGTATAGGCATTGCCGGAAATACCGAACATATCAAGGCTTTGCACGACACGATTTCAGTAGCTTCCGGTATGCTGGAGGTGGCAGGTGATATCAACGGACATGCAGAAACTATCAAAGATACTCTCGCAGGCAGAGCTATCCCATTAAATTGAAAAACGGATCATCATGGATACTTCCCTTCTTTTTCCTGCCACACTGATCATCACCGGGATAGTGGTTTTAGTATTGGTCATTTACCTCATACTGATCATCATTGCCCTGAGAAGAGCGGGTGATCACCTGGAACAATTAGCTGGCGGACTGCAAAAAGTAGCCGATGACAGTCAGCCATTAGCAGAACATCTGGGAACCATCCATAGTGCATTGACGCAGTTGCATGGAGGCTTGTCTTCTGTAGACCATCATTTGGTAGGCATTGCTAAAGTGCTCAAACTTGTCTGATATAGATTGAAAAAGACTCAACATTAACGACTGAACCATGTGTTTTAAAAACCTACCGATTGCCTTTGACAAAGACGGCAACGCTTATCTGAAAGAAGGCATTGCAAACCCCTATGAGCACAAAGTGGTGGATTTGGGCGTAGAGCAGGACAAGCTGAAAAGCTTACTGGAAAAAAACGGCTTCATCCGCAATGTGGATTATGATCCGGTGACACGAGTGGCCGGGGCTTTGGCTTTCCATAGTGTGGTAGACCTGAAAAACAGAAAGGTTTTGTCTACCAATTCAGTGGCTACCCTCTTCAGGGGCTATGAAGTTATTCTAAAAGGCAGAGACCCAAGAGATGCCGCCTACATCAGCAGCCGTGCCTGCGGTGTTTGTGGCGGAGTACACGCCACCTGTTCGGCTTTGGCCATCGAAATGGCTTTGGGTATCAAGCCTCCACCACTAGGTATTGTGATGAGAAATATCTTGCTGGCACTGGAATACCTCTATGACCACCCCCTGCATTTGTTCCTGCTGGCCGGGCCTGACTATTCTGAAGAGTTGGTTAAAGAAACCAATCCTGAACTCATTGATAAAGCGGCGAATACGGCTGCCCGACATGAGGCCGTCCACGGTTATAAGACTATCCTGGACATTATGAAAGACCTCAACCCGCTGAAGGGCAAATTATACCTGGAAGCTTTGAGCATGACCCGTGTGGCAAGAGAAGCGTATGTTGCCATTGGCGGTAAATATCCGCACCCGCAATCGGTGGTTCCTGGTGGTATTTCAGTTACT